>JAJDWA010000002.1 GCA_022825825.1 Candidatus Poribacteria bacterium | reverse complement strand
CCCATATCGGTGAAACCAGCGAAAAATACCGCACTCCAGCGGAGTGCTATGTTTATAGAAAACATTATGAGAACATTCTCGCACTCCAGCGGAGTGCTATGTGTTGGGTTACTAAATACCGCTCCGCTGGAGCGGGAGATGCCAGTTCGGACTGTGGCTATAAACATATTGCTCCGCTGGAGCAAAGAGGGTTTCCATTTTGCGTATTGTGTCAGGATTGGTAACAGATGTAGAAAACTAATTCTTATATTGAACTCACGTATGAAAAATTGTCCAAACTATAGTTAGGTTAACGTGAGTTTGACAATTAGATTGAGTATAGATGTCCGTTGGATAGAGCGCAGCGAAATCCTTATACGTCAATTTAGCGGTCCACATCCCTGGTAGGCGCGTTTTCTAAACGCGCCGTTAGGTTCTCTTCAGCACAGGCACAGGCGCGTTTCCAAAACGCGCCTACCAGGGGTCCTAAATCAGGATGAGAAAGCGGACGGGATTTATCAAACTCACGTTAGGTTATAAAATAGAAACTGAACGTCTCTAGAACGTTTACAGTAAAGATTGCAATCTGTATTGAAAAATGCTATGATAGGGTAAAACCATAAGGGAACGTCAAATGAAAAAACTTACTTGTCTAATTCTTGTCGGTATAGGAGTTCTACTTCTCATTGGAGTAATAGTGTTTGTAGTGCCTATATTTGTTGATATGTTTCAAGAGATGCAGCAAATGAGTAAGAAACATGCGGAGTACAAGCGTACTTTAAGACAATCTGCAAACGAACCGTTAACTGTAGAACAAGAAAAACTGTTGTCTCAACTCCTTGAAGAAGCACACGAGACTCCCGATCCTCAAAGTTCAAAGGATTTAGAAACTATTTTGTCCACTGAACCCTACCTAACTTACATTAAGACACAAGATGGGGAAGACTATGCGGACTTTCCGACTTATGTCACCGCAATGCCTACATCAACGCATAGAAACGTTGTGCTGGCAAGGCTTAAGTATTTTTTGGGGACAGAAGTAGAACCTGCAGAACAGGAAATTTGGGTAGATTATTATTACATAATTCGTGATTGGAGCAAAACAGGGAAAGACGCCCATAATAATGGGAAGGAGTTTAAAGAAATTCTACAAAAGCATTTGTCGGATCCTTTAATGAACCAAGGTTCTGGGACTGCTGAATTACACACTAAAATTGTAAAGATGGGGGTAATTTCTACCTTTTTAATAGAGGAAAATGAAGTATTTCACCGCGCATGGCGTAGCCGTTTACAGAAATATGGAACACAAGAGGGGTATTTGCGGAGTGCAATTGCAACCCCAGCAGAATTTGCCTTGATGCGTTCATTTTTTGAGAGTGCAGATGTTTTTGAAAAGTGGCTTACAGAACCTTTTGAAGTAGAAGAAGGGACTGAAGGGCAAGAGAATGAGTAGAGCAGTGTCGTCTATTAGCCCTATTTTTGCTTTACTTGTTCCGCTAAGATCATAATCAACTCTGCTAACGTAGGAAACTGATCTCGTGCTTCTGGAGATAGGTCTGCAAGGTGTGTGTCACTAACGAGACGATACATATCCGCTGCGCCTGTCAAGATATTCGGTGTCAATCCAACATGTGCAAAGGTATCTGAAATTTCTTCCATTTCGCCAATCCAACGTCTCGCTTTTGGTGGCATGTTGGGTAATCCTCTTTCCATCCGTTCATATAGTGTTGCCTGACTCAATTTAAATTCCTCTGTGAGTGCATCTGATACGCCTAACATTTCTGCTGCGGTGAGCAATTCGGTGCAGAGTGCGGTTAATCCTTTTGTCAAGGAAGCATAACACATCTTAATCGCTGAAGCGAGTCCGATCTCATCACCGAGTACCCGTACATCTAACCCATAATTATTCAGATTAGTAAAAGCGTTCAGTTGTGGCCCGGATGCATAGAAACGGGTTGCCCCCGGTCTTCGTGGTGGCGGCCCGATGATAGACGCATCAACAAAAATTCCGCCTGCTGATGTAATAACCTCTCCTAATTTGCGAACCGTCTGTGGTGCGATGGCATTACAATCTGCATACGTTAAGTTTGCCTCAGTCTGCTGTAGTGCATCGGCTACTATTTCAGCGGCGTTCATTGCCTCTGCGGGCACCATAATTGATAGGATAAGGTCTGCTTCGGCAACGAGTTCTATGTAGGTTGGTACATCTACAATACCTGCTTTTTGTGCAAGGCCGTGTGTGCGTTGACTTCTACCTTCAAGACAGGTAATAACACGTAAGCCGTTGTAGCGGAGGACATCTCCGACGGTGTGTCCCATATCGCCAGGGCTTAAAATTCCGATAGTGTTGAGCATAAGTTTTCAAATTTCTGGTAGATTATAGAATTATTTGGATATTTTGCACCAGCAAGGTTAGGAAGAAATCAACGGTATGTATCATGGCGAATGCCATAAGCGCATTCGTCTTTAGGCATCCCCCGCCTCACCAGCAGGGGATACACCTGCATTGAACAGGAGAGGACAGAATTAAAAAATTAATCTCTATCAAAGCGCGCTTGCCATCAGGTGTCTTTAGATCTTACATATAGATTATATTTTAACGTAAACTCGGGATAAGAGATATAAAGTTCTTAATGCTTTGAATTGGACTCTCATACCCACGGTAGGTTCGGTTTCCCAACCGAACCGAACTTATCTCAGCAAAGTTAGACAAGTTTTGTGCTTGACGCGAAACGGTTAGGAAACCGCACCTACCGTTTCCAAAATTGCTTATCCGAGCTCACATTTTTTTAAATATGGATGCCCACATCGTTGAGAGCTTTGAATACTAACACAGCGCCAAGCACAATAACAACAGTAGCACTGATAATCGGCAGACGTTGCAGCCAGACACCTCTACCTGTAAAACGTTCAATAACCGGTTTTGCCATGACCATTAGTATGCCGATAGTAACTAACACTGCTGCAAGTCCAAGAGAAAAGGCACACAAGATAACCACACCCCATGTAAGTTTGTCAAGACTAATGGCAAATAGAAGTCCGATGAGTGCATCTACACACGGCACGATACCACCAGAAATGCCGAGCGATAGCAATGCCCAGAAACCGGTCCGTTTTGAAGGGACATGGCTATGGGTGTGCCCGACTCCATGACTGTGTGAATGTTCATGAGAATGATCATGATCATGCGAATGGTCATGCCCATCACTGTGTGTTCGACCACCGTAATATTGCTTCATATTTTTGGCAAGTAGCCATCCCCCGATTCCGACAATCAATAGACCCGAGATTAGACTTAGCCATATTACAACATCCTCTTGTGCAAAACGATCTTTTGCAAATAGCAAAACGACACCGAGTGTGATGACACTGAAGGTGTGTGTAAATGTGACGACAAGACCGAGGAAAATTGCGTCAATTATCCTTCCTCTTGTGCCGACGAGATATGCTGCCACAACCGCTTTGCCGTGTCCCGGTGTCAGCGCATGTAAACCGCCGAACACAAAAGAGACAACTAAGGCGATAATTGCAAACGAAAATGTGAGAGGTTGCGTAATTAGTTTTTTAATCTGATCGCCAGTGTGTTCATGCCCCTCGCCAGCAAAAGCAAAAGTGCATGCAATAGCGGCGATAACAATAAAACTGAATATGTAAAGGTGCTGCTTTTTCAAAACTATTAAACCCTCGCGAATTTTTGGAAACGTCTTTCAGCGATCACTTCGCTGACATAGATGTCTCCCTTTGAATCAATCCAAATACCGTGTGGAGAATCGCTAAATTGGCCCGGTGCGGTGCCTTTCTCTCCCCACCTTCCAATTATATCACCATCAAGTGTTATGATGCAAATACACTGTTGTGCCTCTGCAATATGTATGATACTATCTGAGTCAATAAATAGGTCGTTGGGTGAACGTAGGTCTGTCCACTCGGTCAGAAACTCACCATCATTATTAAAAATCTGACATCGCAGGTTACCCCTATCAAGGATGTAGACCCGATCATTGTGATCTACCGTAACATCGTGCGGTAAGTTGAATTCTCCAGGACCTGTTCCGGGTGCGCCCCATGACACAATCACTTCACCATCAGCAGTCATTCTATGAACCCGCGATTGTCCGTACCCATCAGAGACATACATCTCCCCGGATGCAGAAAGGACAGCACATGTCGGTTGATTGAAGGGAGTTCCATGTGCTCCCGGTTCATTGACGGTGCCGAATGTCTGTAGTAATTCTCCATCAAGTGTGAATTTCCGTACAGTGTGGTCGATGGTGTCTGTTGTGTAGATTTCATCTTCGGGGCTAATCCAGATGCCGTGCGGCTTTTGGAAAATGTCCTTGCCCCATTCTGCAACGAAAGTCCCATCCGCATCAAACACCAACATAGCAGGTTGTGGACTGCGGTTGTAGACATAGACGCGGTCATTTGAATCACACGCGACGCCAGACACGAGTCCGAGTTGTGGAATCATACCCCAACCTTCTACTACCTCATATTGATAGTCGCCTGTACCAAAAGTTGCCATAGAGTGTTTCCTGTTAGATGTCGATTTACTTGTAAAGATAGATTTCAAAATCTAAACGACGCGTTTAACACTAAAATTCCATTTTTAAATGGGTATAACATCGCTTATGTTCTGATTAAACCTAATAATTGCTTATATGTGACGTATAAGCATACGTTATTTTTAAAAAGATTGCAAGTTTTTTGTTTAAAAATTCAATGTACGTATGGTTTTATTACACCTAATTGGAAAATTTATATTCTTTCTAAGCGAATTTTGTGTTAAATTATAGCAAGATTCAAAAATATTTTCACACCGTGATGAGTACTGTTCCTAATTGCACTTATACCAAATTAACAGGATTAATCTTGTTTTACTGGAGTCAGGTGTGGTTAGGAAACCGCACCTTATACGTCAATTTAGTGTATACCTTAATAAGATTTGACCTATTCTTATGTAGCACAAACTTTTAGTTTGTGCATATTCGTCTGCAAACTAAAAGTTTGCGGTACAAAGAGAATTCCGCGATCTTATAAATCCGATAATCCTGCTTCAGACACGCGTATTCTGCATTGGTTAGGAAACCGCACCTACCGAGACGAATCACGTTAATTTGGAATTACTGGGTGTTCATCATATTTTAGATTTTCTATAGTTCCAAATGGATTAGGTGGTAAATGATGTGAATGATACGCTCAGTGTACCCGAAACGTATATTGTTAGGGAAGTCAAGGCTAACGAACCGGTAGGATCTCAGCACGGAATTGTGATAAGGTTGTGTTTACAGTTTATAGTCAAATCTGCCTTAAAAGAACCCATTGATAAACAAAACAGCACGTATCGTGTCCGCTTGCTGAAATCCTGTTGCATAGAGGACCTTTGTTTCATCAACATAGGTATATCTATTTTTTCCAAAAAAGTGTGTGATTTCAAAGTTCAAGCGGAACGTTTTACTTAAATCGTAATAGATGCCGCCGCCCCAGTCGGAAAGTTGCGCGTTGAAATCAAAAAGTCTGAAGTTACTCCGATCAAGTGCGTCATTGATGAAATCCAGACGGATTGTACTGAAATATGCATAGACCCGCGCCTCACGATAATTGTAGACGCTGTGGTCGCGTATCCAAGTAAAATCTAACTGAACACGGTTATCCCAAGACGATTCCGTTGCTCTATCATCTTGGTTGAAAGTACCACGGAAGTCCTCAAAATCCTGTGCACGGTAATAACTCGTATCGGTCATCCGAAAAAAACTGAGTTGATTGGATAAGGCAAGTCGATAGTCTTCATTAAAATCGTAAGAAACGGTAAAATTCACCCCCGCTGAGTCCTGAATAATTTGCTCATCAAAATCGGATTTAGTGTATAAATCCGCGTCAAGATCATCCTGATTGTCAATTTCTATGTCGTGTAAATCGCGCGTATAGCGGAGTTTCAGTTCAGTCTGAAACATTGAAGAAAACAGAGATTTAGTTGGCGCGTATTTCCTAAATCGTAGCACTGTTGGATTGAGATAGTAGAGATTTCCGGTTCGGTCAATTCCTTTGAGTTGAAGTGATACGTCTGTTTCAACCTCTCGTTGAAAAGGCACGAGCAGCTTTTGGGTATATGCGCCATCAGTTGTAAATCGTTGGATTCTGTGCAGTCGGTAGCGGAATGACTTTACATAACCATCATAGCGCGGGGTGGGATCGTCAAGCCGCTTCAGAAGTGTAGAGAGAAAATCTTTTAGATACTTTGCTTTGTCAGCAACGAGAAGCGTTCCATCTTTTAGTGCTGCAATGCGAAAGGGTTTGATAAATTGACCGCCTGCATCTCCATATTCACCGAAAGCGCGCAAAAACCTTCCTGATGGGCTATATTGCACTACCCTATGTCCCTTTTCGTCAACAATATAGAGGTATCCTGCTTCGTGCACAGCCATATCAGCAGGATGAATTACTTGTCCAGTCCCCGGTTGGGTAATAGGATACCGAATAAAAGGCTCTCCGTTTGAATCTAATACGTAAATTAAGCCATCGTTGTAAACATAGAGGAAATTATGAGCACTTACAGCAAGTAGGAATTCACGCTTTGTGTCGCCTTGTGGGATAATGAGTGCATATTTACCTTCGCTATCCAGACCGGGCGCGGCAGCTTCAAGGTTATTAAGTTTTTTACTGAAATCCTGTATCGGATAACTTGCGATAAATTGCCCTTGTGCATCAAATTTGTGGACACAGGGACCGTAGTTGAAAATTTTCGGATTTTCTGTGCCTGAAATGTGCTGCAGCATCCAATCCATCACATAGATAGAATTATCAATTCCGATTGCTATAGCAGTAGGGTTTATCAACCGAAACTCCGAAGAATCAGTCATTTCAATGTCAAAAGCGAACTCCCCTGTTTGCGTAAACTTATGAATTTTGAAGTTATCTGTATCCGTGATATAGATAGCCCCATCAGGCCCGAATGCCATAAACAAGGTTTTCGCGAATTGCGCTTCTCCTTCCCCTTTTCCGCCGAATTCACCAACAAATTTAAACTCTTGTGCAGCACTGAGGTGAAAAGGTATTAGCAATAGAATGGAAAACGTTAGGATTTTTAGTTTTAACATTTTAAGAAGTAATTTTTTCATGTGCCGAACTGCTAAAGGAAGAGGCTTAGAATCAAAAGGACTTAAGACTATGACGACTCTTGATGTTTTTTCCGGATGTTGTCAAGAACTCCGTTGATAAATTTGGGGGAATTTGGTGTGCTGTAAGATTTGGCAATTTCAATCGCTTCGTTGATTGAAGTTGCAGGGTCAATTTCGTTGATGTAGAGGATTTCATAAGTTGCAATCCGCAAAATAGATAGGTCTACGACAGGCATTCGGTGGAGTCTCCAATTTTTGGAAGTTGCTTGGAGTTCCGCGTCAATCGTTTCAAGATGTGAAGCGGTGCCTTCTACGAGTTGTCGTGCGAAAGGTCTGAGTTCTACTGATATATCTTGGCTCTGCCAGAACTTTTCTATAACGAGTTGGACCGGTTCGGCGGTGAGATGAATCTGATATAGCATTTGCATCGCGATGACGCGAGACTTTCTACGAGAAGGCATCGGGGTTCCAATTATTTAATAGTGTTTGCGATGTGTTATATTATACGGATTTTTTGACGGCGTGTCAAGGGAAATGCGATATAAGATTTTTAGACCCAATTAAATCCTGATTTACGCCCAGTTTTCAAATGCGTTTTGTTTTAGCATAACATTTGTACAATAGTGTTGTTTTTGGTAAACTATCTTCAAATCTTATTTTATAGAATATAATACAGAGGTATACTTTCTGAAACATATTGCATTGAACAAAGGATATACATAAGTGCTCATACCACAGATCAATCGAGGGTTCAAAAAAGTGTTGAAGCGTCCTGCTCTCAGAAATCTGGTCTTAGTGATATTTGCGTGTCTTCGGAGAAAACTTTCCATATAGATACGTTTGCGTCAAACTTACCAATTTCTGTCAAACATTATAAAGGGTGTTGAGAATTGATTTTTATCAGGTATTGGAAAGTATTGCCAAAAATATAGGCAGATACCCAAAAGGATATCTGCCTGTAAAATAAATATGTAAAGGTTACCAGGGGATATAAACATTGGTACCATATCTTACGGAGGGAGTTCTGGTATCTTTCGCACTGATCCAACCCCTTGCAATACAGTATTCTATGGTGGCGGATGGATCATAAGAAGCCCACCAATCTTTGTCATCTGCATTTGTCCATCTGGAGATATATTCCTCCCATTCACCTTCATCATCACCATCACCGTCGCGATTATTATCGCTTACCCAGTCATGGTTGAGTGTGGCATAAAGAGCATACTGTCCTGCAAGCCAAGGATCCCGGAAAGAACCGAGCGTGGTGCTTGCAGAAACAGAATGTCCTGTCTTACTTTGTGTTGCCGAAGTATAAGCATCGCTCCACAGTTTATAGTCACTATCAAGGGCAGTACGAGATACTTCGTCTCCGTCTGGAGACTCCCATTCCCATTCTCCGATATTGTTAGACCCTAACGTTATCGTCGTGACGGCAATAATGACGCACGCGATGATAAGAAAAACCGTTGCTTTTTTCATTATACTTTCTCCTTATTGTAAATCTAAAAAAGTATACGGGTCAATGCCCGCATCTTTATATTCAATCACCTTTATATCGGATGGAATGTCGTTTTCATAAATAGGGCCACGATTGTTACGTAGAAAGGACTCGGTTTCTGGAGATCCACTTATGCCCGAAGCCCGTTTCCTCGTTCCAAAAGGTGTCCACTGGGTTTTCCATTTTACAATAAGCGTATTAGGATAAACAGGATAAACTAACCCATTTTCAAATGATGAGCCTTGTGTGCGTATACCTTGTTCCCATAACTTTATGCGTACACGCGTCATTAGTTCATGTTTCTCCGTTCGTGGATATTCCCAAAAATTCGGATCATCTCCGCCTGGATAGCCTTGAGGAACTTTGGGGTATGGCCCAAAGCCATGAGGAGACACCTTCTCATCCGATTTCGTAGCGTTTTCTGATGACATATCAGAAACCTGCTGTTTTCTCTCCGCTTCGGTGTTATTTTTTACTTCAGCGGAGATCTTGTTGATAGGTTTCTCTGCGGTTTGTGCATTGCCTTCCACAGATGCTTGATTGGCTGCCTGTTCCACCTTGCTGCTCGCCTCCGCTTTTCGGGCTGCTTCCCATTCGCGGGCAACTTCGGCGGTTTCGGCTGCCTCTTGTTTATACGGTGCCATGTCATGTTGGTACCATAGATAACATGCACCAGCAATGATTACCAGCAACAGGATGCCACCGATAATCCATTTGGTATAAAATCCTATAGTCATTTTATACCTCCTGTTGGTGTGCCACGCGTTGCGCGTGGTGTTAGTTGTTTTTGGGTTTCCTCTATTGGTTGCTTTAACGGTAGGTTTACCCGTGCCTTAAAAAAAAAATCGGGCACCCCTGCCGTCTAAAGCTTACATCTAAAAGTATATTTTAGTGAAAGGATACCCATGGTGATGTAAACTATTAGACGATATAAATATTGTAAAACATAAATAACAAAAAGTCAAGTAAATATTTGAAAAATAAAATTTAGTGAAATTGTACAATTTTTTGAAATATTTACACACCCTGTTGTTTTGGATGTGTAAAGTTTTGGTTATAAATGTGATGCTGCCTGTGGAAGTTCATTATGGAAAAGTTTATTAGGTAAGGATACCATTTTTATAAATTTGCTTTCAAACTCCCATTCAATTCATGCAAAAAACTTTACAGACCTCTCCACTATAGCTATTTTGACAAAGCGGTTTTTGTATGGTATAATAGTCCGTAAAAAACCACCGGAACTACTTACAAGGGTTTCCTACTCAAATAACTAATGCATATCAAATGAGGAAAACTATGGTAAACTTTGAAATTAAAGATGCACATTTTTTGTCCGAGCGATCTCCGAATCGCGACGAAACGCACTGATAGTTGGGAATCCAAATCAACGGTATGAATCATGCAGCATGCCAACAGTGCATGCTGCCAAAGGCATTCCCCGGAGTTCCCTCCCGCTGAATGCCAAAAGCGCATTCAGCGTTGATTCACAACTCAAAATGTCCTGTTAATTCTAAAGTTCACTATAAATCAAATAGAGAAAATATGAACAGAAAAACCGATAAACCGAATGTTCTTTTTATCATGTCAGACCAACACAGATTTGACTATCTGGAAACCCATGAGAATGCCCCCGATGCGCTCAATACACCGAACCTACGCAGATTGGCAGAAATGGGAGTTAATTTCCCAAACTGCACTGTGAATGCCCCCGTTTGTGCACCGTCACGGATTGGCTTGGCATCGGGAATTCAACCCTCGCGTTTAGGTTCTTTGGGCAACGGCAGCTTTTACCCAACATCTGTCCCAACATATTATCAGCAACTTCGAGACCATGGGTATCGCGTCGGGTGTGTGGGCAAACTTGACCTTGCCAAACCGGATGGATATAATGGTCGCTACGGCGACCGCCCCCGCACCTACAACTGGGGATTCACACATCCAGAAGAATGCGAAGGAAAGATGCATGCTGGCGGCTCCGCAACACCCATTGGACCTTATACACATTATTTACAAGAAAAAGGACTGTTAGAGCAATTTCATCAAGATTACCGCAACCGACGCTCTTCTGGAGGTTGGATAAAAAACGGTTCTTATGACTCTGTGCTTCCGACTGAGGATTTTGAGGACTCATATATCGGCAGACGTTCAACCGAATTCATTGAAAATATTCCTGACGACTTTCCGTGGCACCTATTCGTTAGTTTCGTTGGACCGCACGATCCGTTTGATCCGCCCACGGAATACGGTGATAAGTATCGGCACGCAGATATGCCTGCCCCTATCGCAGATAATATGGAAGGGAAACCAAACTGGGTGAAAAAACGCACCGTTAATATCAGTCCCGAAGAAATTAAGGTTACGCGACAACAGTATTGTGCAGCAACTGAACTAATTGATGATCAGATCGGGAATATGCTGCGTGCACTGGAAGAACGCGGCATGCTTGAAAATACTTACATCATCTATTCAAGCGACCATGGGGAAATGCTTGGCGACCATGGGCTTTACACAAAAAGTGTGGCTTATGAGGCATCGTTACGAGTCCCGCTCATTGTAACAGGACCGGGAATTGAAGGTGCTCGTGTTTCATACGAGTTGGTAGAACTCATTGATATCAATCCCACAATTTGCGATTTGGTGGGAGTGCCGGTTTTAGAGAATATTGATGGGCAATCAATCGGACCAGTCGTGCGGGGAGAAACTGAAACGCATCGTTCAGAAACGGTCAGTCGACTGGGAAACTTCACTTGCATTCGGACACAGACACATAAGTTAATAGAAAATAGTGATGGATTCATGGAACTGTATGATCTTGTAGAGGATCCAGATGAATTACACAATATCGCTGAGTCCGAAAAGGAACTTGTTGAAGAATTACGTTCTCTGATGAATAGCCGCTATGGACCGAGTCTTGTTGAGTAAGATGTTCCTACAACAATTATAGCAAATTATAAAATAGACCTTTTCGTTCCCTGGTAGGCGGGGAATGCCTAAAGACGAATGCGCGTGGTAGAATACGCGTGTGGTATTCTACATGATTCGCCATGATTCATACCCGGGGAACGCCTAAATGGCGTTCATACCGTTGATTTCTTGATTTGGAGGTTTCCTAACCTCGCTGTTACAGAGTGTTCAATTGATTCTAAAATTTACCTTTATCAAGAATGAAATCCTCATATAAGAATGAAAATGCAGATGGTAACAGGCATTATCTTGGCAGGTGGAAAAAGTCGCCGGATGGGGCAGAACAAGGCACTGCTACGACTCGGCAACGAGACGCTCATCGGTCATGTTATCCACCGTATCCAACCCATCACTGATGAACTCCTGCTTATCACAAATAGCCCTGAAGAATATATACATCTCGGTATTACGATGCACGGAGATATTATCCCAAATGCAGGGGCGTTAGGCGGTATTCATGCAGGTTTGGCGTATGCTTCACATGAAACCGTAATTTGTGTTGGCTGCGATAATCCGTTCCTAATGCCTAACCTGCTTACCTATCTCGTTTCTGTTTTAGGTAAACATGATGCTGTGATGCCCTGGACGGACAAAGAGGAAGGACAAATTACACTCCAAACACTGTGTGCGGTATATTCAAAACGTTGCCTGTCGATTATTGAAGAAATGCTAAACGAACTTGACTTGCGTGTCCACGCCCTACAGGAACGCGCGAATGTACTTTGTCTATCCCCAGAAGTGTGGAAAACGTATGATTCTGAAGGACACTCGTTTTTCAACGTCAACACGCCTGCGGATTTTGAAAAGGCACAAGTTATCTACGGGACCTTGCGCGAATTAGTGTAGATCGTTATCCCAAGCAATTCAACTTTACTTTTTCTGTTCACTTATTCCAAGATTAACTTCATTTCAAAGAAAATACTACAGTCCGTCTCATCGGACAAGCAAAGCCCTCGGAAAGAGCACTTCGTGACAATTGAATGTCTCTGCTATGAAGTGTGAGTCTTATATTGGCAAACGGAGTTGCTTGGTGGACTGTCTGATTCGTTCGTTTGCCAATTTTATATATTCTTCTTCAATATCGTATCCAATATAGTGCCGATCTGCTTTCACGGCACTCAAACAGGTTGTTCCGCTCCCACAAAACGGGTCCAAGACGACATCCCCTACGAATGTGTAGAGTTGTATCAATCTATGCGGCAAGTCTTCAGGAAAGGGCGCGGGATGCCCAATACTTTTAGCTGAAACAGAAGAAAATGTCCAGACGCTTTTTGTCCACTCTAAAAAATCCTCTTTGCAGATTGAATTCTCTTTGTCGTTGCGCTGCCGAGAGAAGGAATCTTTTGAGAAAACGAGGATATATTCGTGAACGTCTCTTAGCACAGGGTTCGCCGCCGATAGCCAGCTCCCCCATGCCGTAGAACTCCCCGCGCTTGCGGCTTTGTCCCAGATGATTTCCCCACGCATATAGTAGCCTATGTCCAACATATCTTCTATGATGTAGCTATGCAGTGGGATATAAGGTTTGCGTCCTAAATTGGCGATATTTACGCATGCCCGACCACCAGTTACTAATTTTCTGTAGGTTTCAGCAAACACGGCACGGAGAAGTTCTCTGTATTCATCTAACGACAGATCGTCATCGTATTCCTTTTTGGCATTATAGGGTGGTGACGTAACCATAAGATGTATGCTGGAATCTGGAATTTCGGACATCTGCTCACTGGAGGTGCAATAGAGTTTGTCAAGCTTTTCAGCTGGAATTGGATTCTCTATCCATGTTTCAGGTTCTGAAGGTTCTTGATCTGCATAGAGTTTTCCTTTGTAAAATTCGCTGGAATCGTGATTGATTCTTCCGGGTGTTCCGAATGCGCTGGTCTGTGTGCCTTCTTTTCTAAGTTTCGTGTTAATTTTACTCATACTTTTCACCCCTCAACGATCTAAGAAATGTATCAGCTTTCTCTTTATATGTTGATGCTTTGTTAGCAGCCTCAATAAGTCGGCCAAGTTCTTCTTTACTCTTCATACTGGAGAAAAAATTCATTTGCATTGAAAGTAATTCAATAACAGAATCCTGAAAAGATGCATAAGTATCAAACCTTAAAAATCCTTTTCTGTCTGTTGTTTTTAATGTATTTTGTTCATCAAGAGGCCGTGGATTTACTGACCAGAATCCTTGAATAATTCCAGCTGTTTTTAAGTGATCAACTTTACCGAAATAACTATCTGTAATAGGAGTATTGCCGATCACAATAATAGGTATCGTAGAAGAGCGATGGTTTGATACACGAATGTTAATTGATTTACCGATTGCTTTTAGCATTGAATCAGAACGTAAAAGACTTGGAATACCTTGATGAGTTTGGTAATTCCCTAAACAGATTAATTGGTCATTTTTCAATTCCCAATTCCAGACGACTGACATTTTTACCTCAAAAATGACAAGGATATCCTCTGGATTTAAAATAACGGTTTTCTTTCGGGCAATAACGACATCTGCAGGGGATTTAGAAGTTAGTCCAATTTCCTCACATATCGCGCCCTGCACTGCAAATAGGTCTTTAACCATCACACAATTTTGGATTAGTTCAGTAACCCAAGTTTCTGTAAATTTGCCTATGAGGGAATTCCTACTTTGCAACGTTGATTTTTTGCCTTTGTAGTTCTTTGGCCAGTAGGCAACGAACCTATTATCATCGGTAAGATAAAAAAGTTGCTCTGGCGAAGCAAAACCGCGCATTGCTTTTTCAAAAAAACTTTTTTCAACTTTCTGATTCCATAAATTCTGCATTCTTTTCCCGCTAAATTCTTTATAGTAGAAACGTTGAATTGTAAATTTCAGTTTCTTAATACCGATCCGGATACCAAAAGATTACATCACGTTTTGGAAACAACGTTCTTAAAAACGCGGAAATTTCTGAAGATACCGAATCATCTGAATTCACTTGCTCCCACCCTATTTCACCAAAGAGTAGTTGCCAAAAATCTTCTTCGCTTATTTCCAAGCTAACCGCATCTGGTCCGTTATCAACAATCTGAATTGTATTATTCCCATCATAACGCAGCACTGCTTGTTGTTCATTGATAGCAGAGAATTTGACAGCAAGTTGTGGGAACGATTCCTCTGAAGCGGCAATCTGCGATTCCCATTCCACTACGAAACGCCGCATCAACACAGGCAAACGGACAGCATAGAGCATCATTGCTGTATCTGTGATTTGATTCTGTTCTCCGTTATTCCTTGCGATGACGCGTTCTGCAAACGGGTGTTGTGGTGAGAATATCCCTTTTATTTCATTAACTCTTTCGGCTGCACACGCTTGTCCAAGGTGAAACATAAGCGCATCCAAAACATCTGGATTATCAGGTAGATACCCTACTTCATGCACCTTTGCACATGCTCCATCTATTTCATAGTTGAGATAGCCCCCGATGTTGCTATTTTGATGTGCAACAACGGTCGGGAGAATACCACGAATACGCGAAGGTGCCATATCCCAATAAGCGCGTGTGCGAGAAATGGTGCCGCTCTGTTGGGCGTTAGCAGCGTCATATATTGATGCTACGGTGCCTAAATCCGTTTCTAAGTTGAAAGCCCTAATTTGCCAACCCGAAAGTTTTTCAGTTGTCGTTGCCGAGTTAAACTGCACCTCAAATCCGTTTAGTGGGAAGGAGGTCCAGCCGAATCCATGGTAAAATTCCTGCGGTATAATCGTAAATAGCACACCAATGTCACAGCCTGTTGTCTGCAGATAGCCGATTGTGTTTCGCATAAGCGCGGATGCATACTCAACACCACGGTATTTTGGATCCGTGCAGACACCACCGATACCTCCCATCGTTACAAGGGATGCACCAACTCTTATTCTACGTTCCCATACGCGTAAAGTTGAAACAACCCGATTGTTCACAACAACGACTCGTGTCTGTGAAAGTCTGTAGCTGCTATCACCTCGCACATATTGCCAATAGCGTTCATGTTGGTTCGGATTGAACGCAGTACAGTTGAGATCAACAACCTGTTCTAATTCTGATTCTTGTGCTGCTCTAATTTCCATTCGTTTGTCCTAAGTCAGTTTATTGCATTGAAAAGTAAAATTTACTAGGCCCGGTAGGTGCGGTTTCCTAACCGCCCCCAGTTTACTGCATTGAGAAGACTATGCCTAACGCTTCATTCGGCGTTTGTATCAATTTTTCGCATGCTTCAGCGGCTTGGTCAATTGGCACAATATCAGTGATTACCGCTTGAACGTTCAATTTTCCCTCAGACATGAGTCGCAGTGACAACTCCAAGTTGCGTTGTGTGGGCCACGGCACAAACACTGGCGGATAATCTGCGCCATGCTCATAATCTTCATCGTGGTAGCCAGGGCCCGTTCGCGCCGCACTGATAACATCAACGTTTCCAAGTCCTGCTGCAAAGCCGTGTGTGATACTTGCCCCTCCAACAATAACAATCCTTCCCATTTTGTGCGTATCCGGTGCTGTTTTCAACATTGCACGTATCTGTTGAAAAGCACTTGTTGCATCTCCACCGAAAGCGATAATCCCACAATCCATGCCATATCCCTGTGTAAATTCCTTCGCAATTGGAATAGGATCCGTTTCAGAGACATTTATTGCGCGATCTATACCTGCGTTTTCAGCAATGCCTAACCGCAGCGGCAATCTGTCTAAACCGATAACATAAGCACCTGCAGTTTTGGCAATCTGGCTCGCAAATTGTCCCAAAATACCCAATCCAGCAATAACAACGTTTTCACCGATGCGGATACGTCCGCGCTGCACCGCATGCAGTGCTGTTGCCGCAAGATGAATAGATGCGGCTGCCTCATACTTGACGTTATCAGGAATCTTCGCGCATAAGTTATGCGGTACACAAGCATACGTTGCGTGCAGCGCGTAGCCACCTCCCATGCCTGCTACTCTGTCACCAATCTCAAATTCGTCGCAATCTCCCGCTTTGCCGATGACGACACCCGCGTTAGTATATCCGAACGCACGCTGCTGTGATGCGTTACCCGGATTCTCGCGTCTGCGTTTGATACCACCCAGTTCTGTCCCAGGACTGACCATGGAGGCGTGCACCTCAATTAGTAACTGCCCAGGTTTTGGTGCAGGTGTTTCCTGTTCTTCTGTCCAGATACGCCCCGCATCATTCCGCATCACAACTTTTCTTGTTCTACTCATAGATACTCCCTCATATTTATTTTACAAACACGACTTCCCTATCTTGTCCGATGGATTTTCAATCCCAACTGTATTTTATGCTATTTCGCCTTTGTTGTCAAATCAAGATAAACAGGACGGACGCATTCCTTTGATAAGAGGGTAAGGGTAAAAGTCCTTATTTTGGTGTTTTTAAACCCCAGGAATTAACGTCAAATGCGCGTTTGACACCTCTTATATTCTGTAGGAGCGAGCTTGGCTCGCGACATTAGACGAACGGTCGCGAGCAAAGCTCGCTCGGACAAGAAAAACTCCGCTAAATTGACGCATAAGGTGCGGTTTTCTAACCGCATCTTTTTGTCTGAACCAAGAATTGACATTTAATCCAACGCATGATAACATAAACGCAACGTTAAAATTATTTTAGCCCATGTTTTCTACGAGAAAATGGTTTAAACAAGATAAAGGAGGACTAACCGATGAAAAACAGATTGTTTTCAATTTTCACAGCACTGTTGATAGCGTTCATATTTACACCCAACTTGCTTGGTCAAGATGCACTACAAAAAGGGTCAAATGAGCCGCTTGATAACGAGAAAACCCCTAAGGTAAGAAAACTTATTTATTCAACCAATGATATAAGTTTTTCTCACGATGGCAAACGTCTCGCGTTGGCAGGGAACTACGGTATTTTGATCTACGACATTCAGAGAAACCGCAAAAGTGTGCAGGTAAGTGAAAAACCTATCAAATTGAGGGAACATCCGGGGAGAGGATGGCGAGTAGCGTTTAGTCCGGATGGCAAGTTAATCGCAAGTATGGCTGCTTCAGGGTTCCTTTATCTTTGGGATGCGAAAACGGAAAAACTCCTTCGAACAATCAAAGCTGTCGGACAGTGTATGGCGTTTAGTCCGGATGGAAGGATTATCGCTACGGGAGGGTACAGGGTTATTACTAAGGATGGTCCGGCTAAGGATGGTCCGGCAAGAAAAGGCATAGTGAATAACATATCTATCACTATGGATAGTGGGATAAGGGATGGTATAGTGAGTTTATGGGATACGCAGACGGGCGAGCACATCCGAACCCTAACAGGACATGCGGCAAGTGTAAATAGTGTGGCATTTAGTCCGGATGGCATTATTATCGCTGCGGGTGACTCCTTGACTCTCACTGTAGATGGTCAGGGGAGAAACCCCACAGTACGTTTGTGGGACGCACGAACAGGAAAACTTCTTCGGGCTTTAAAGGGGCATAGGTATCATATCCGAAGTGTGGCGTTTAGTCCGGATGGGAAACTGATCGCAAGTGGTGGAGATCACAGCCCTATTCGTTTATGGGATGTGAATACTGGACAACAGATCAGAACGTTCGGAAGGGGTGCTCCAACTACAAGAGACAATAGAGACAATATTGAAGTAGGTAGTGCAAGAGGCACACAAGGTTCAAGGCGTTTCGGAGTTCCGAGGGCTCTGTATCTTCACGATGGCAGACCTTTTTCGGTTGATAGTATAGCATTTAGTCCAGATGGTAGCACACTTGTAAGTTCCTGGACATGTAAGGTTCTTTTATGGGATGTGAATAGGGGACGAGTCCTCCGAAAATTCAAAGAACAAAATTCGGGAGGTGGACCTACTGTAGCAGTGTTTAGTCCGGATGGAAGAACTATCGCAGTCTGTAGCACTTATGAAGTTGAGCAAATAATTCCCAAAAGCAATGGCGTTACAATATATAAAGAAATAGAACTGTGGGATGCGGAAACGGGAAAGCATCTCCATCGGATCAAGTTAGAAAAGTATAGATTTGAAACTTACCGATGAAAAATAGATTGTTTTCAATTTCCACAGCACTATGGATGAGGGACCGTGCCCGAAAAAGCATTAGATAGATTGTAATACCAAACAACTTTATCCGTACCATCATCGCTTTTCTATTTTTCGGCAGCATTCTGCTGCTTTGCTGTTGGATACGCGTTCAAGGTACCGAACGTATCCCGCCAGGACAATTCACCGAAAACGATGCCTACTTCTACTATCGGCAAGCTACCCTAATTTCAGAATAGGGACATCTACCGGCGCGCGATATGCACCGATGGTTGCCGCTCGGTAGAGATTTAGGACAGACACTCAATCTGTATCCATACCTTTTATATGCCTATCTTATGTTTTTGCATTGGGCTCGGCGCGCTTTTCCTCTTTCTTTACTACACTTATGGACTTCTCTTTTCAAGTATAGTAAGTGTGATTTTAGTGACACTTCCGGGCAGTATAGAGCGCCGCACAGCTGACACAACAGACTGAGACAGATCGAGATTTACTCAAAGGCCTCCTGCGACTTCTACCAGAAAAGGACCTTGAGGTTGTTGAATATCTATTGGATGACCTAAAGCTGAAGCAATAGGTCCCACTGCCAAGACTGTTCAGAAAAGATGGGAACGGATGCGTGAGTGGTTAAACCCAATAGCGCAACAGTTAGATGAACTGATTAGCTCAACAGCAGTTATCGGCTAACGATAATATTGAACTTTATATTTTTACAACCGAATTCACCTTATAAGCTAAATAAAAAAGTAAACTTGCTCAACAGTGTCCATTCGTCGGTGTAAAAACCATCCGATGTTCCCCAAGTTTGATTGTACACGATGTAAAAATCGCTACCGGGACGATAGATGTAATTGAGCAAGAAGTTTGCGCTTGCCCGTTCTTCACTGCGATTCCACTGCGTAAACAATTTTGCAAAAATACGGGTGTTGAAAGCGTAGTTAATACGCGCGCCAACAACAGTTGTCGTTATACGATCAATTTCAGGTAAGTAAATAAGATTTCTATTAAATCGTGTATCAATAGCAAGTTGATGGGTTACGCGCCATTGACTATCTATATAAAAACCCAACTTGTTACCTTGAAAGTAATCCCCATAATTCATTCCTCCATAGATAGAAAACGGACGACTGGAATCACTGTAGAGGCCAAGCGAAAAATTATTCATTTCGTAATTCCCTGCAGGAATTTCAGCTGCATCAAAGCTAAACGATTCATCAACACGGTCGAAATAACGTTGAAAATCAAGATTAATACCGTCACCTGCAGGAAAAGAAATATCCCCACCAATATAAACTTCCCATCCGATAAGCCTATTATCGTGATCAAGTAGATATCTGCCTGAAAGGCTTGCTCCAAGATCACGTATAAGGAATTGGTTGATTTGTGAGTTAACGCCAGTATTCATTCTGAATGACCGTATGTCTTTACGATACATGTATCCCATTTCGCTCGTAAAATCGGGGCCGATGTCAAGATACGAAGCGTTGACACGGAAGTGTTTATTACGCCAATTGTTTGAAAGATACCAGGCATAATCACGTTCGCCAGGATCCGGTGACCAACTGCCAACTGTCATGGCACGCATGCGCCATTGGTCATGAGGTCTTAAAAATAGGTCTATACCACCGTTACGATGGTAACTGCCACCGAAATCGCTCTGCCGATTGGTAAGAATCAAGCCAACGGTAGAATCGCTGAGAATATCGCGTTGCATTCTTAGCACAGAGAAGTTTGTCATAGGGATTTGCTCGGAAGCGGCAGTCGTCATGTTAAGTGCGCCAACACTGTAAGCACCGACCTTTCCTGTCAGTTTGCCACCTCCGAGAAGGCGAACCTCTTTGTCATCATCCACAATGCCGATTCGGCGACTATAGAAAACAGCCAACGGTGGCGGCCCCCAGCCTCCAACACCAGCACCAAACGCAAATAGTCCGCTGCCTTCAAGAAAAAAATCGCGCCGCTCGGGAAAATAGAGACTGAACCGATTGAGATTTACCTGCTCCTGGTCTGCTTCTACCTGGGCAAAATCGGTATTCATCGTCAAGTCTAATGTTAGGTTTGACGTAACACCGTATTTCATATCCAATCCGATATCGCGTTCGGTATTATGCTGCCAATCTGCATCATCAAGATTCTCCGCTAACCCACCAATTAGATAAGGTTTGACATCAAAATATGATGGTGATGAAATACCTTGTAGTCCAGTCAGTTTACCTTGATATATCGGGTAAAAAGTGCCTGGCCAACTCTGACTTTTGGGTACTTGGATCCATTGTGATGTCTCGTTTGTCCGCGGGATGTTGCGTCCAAAATTCACGCCCCATACCATCACATCTTTTTTCTTGAAACGCAACTGATTGAAAGGAATCGCTATCTCAACTGTCCACCCTTTATCGTGTTGCCGCCCGGAACATTCCCAAATGCAGTCCCAGCTTCCGTTGAGGTTTTCTCCCCCATCCGTGACGGCGGTATCTGACTGTGCGCCAAGCGGGTTTATCCGAAAGAAAACGCACTGTCGCTTATCACCGTAAGTGTCGAGCATGATATAAATGTTATCATTCTGCCAAAGCATTCCGTCGCGCCGCATTTCGTTTGCGACGATCTTATCAGGTTGTGAGTCGTAACACTCAAACCCGATATAAAGTTTCTCGGTGTCATACAACAGGCGAACCTCAGTGCGTTCGGAGAGCGGTTGTCCTTCATCAGGATATTGTTGGGTGAAATGGTCAATGACCTGTGTTCGAGACCAGTCTTTCTCGTTAAGATGACCATCTATTTTGATTGCCTCTTGCGTTTTTAACGCCTTAATTTCTTTGTTCGCAAAGGCGTTAAAGTTTATTGTGGCAACTATAGCAAATATGAAAAGAATGACTCGGTATCCCATTTTATATCTATATTTTGATTAGGTATAGAATTGTTCAGTTTTGATCTGTTAAGTTTATAACGCAATGTAACAGATAGATGTTTAATCTTTTTCTTAAGTATATTACT
Organism: Candidatus Poribacteria bacterium; assembly: GCA_022825825.1. GTDB lineage: Bacteria > Poribacteria > WGA-4E > WGA-4E > WGA-3G > MSPOR6. Next base: position 217,180 of record JAJDWA010000002.1, on the reverse strand, counting down.
TCTTACATAGTGCGTAAAACTTTACACAGTCTTAACTCTCGTGTATAATTGAGATAAATTAAAAAAATGCAGTATCCACTTATGAAAACGAATAGCAAGGTTTTACTGGTCTTATTAGCGTTGGGATTTTTGCTTTCCTGTGCCCGAGCACCACAGCAAGTAATTACCGAAAAACCTACAGCCGACGTAATTTCTGAAAAAATAAGACCTTCTATAGTATTGGTTAAGGATGATTTCGGATCAGCAAGTGGTTTTTTTGTTGCGCGTGACAAAGTTGCAACGAACCTTCACATTGCTGTATTCCCTGGGGCTATTCTCATAAAATCTTCTCACGATCTAACAGAATGGACTGTTGAAGGGGTGGCTGCGTATGATTTGATAAATGATCTTGTCATATTAAAAATCTCAGGGGAAGGGACACCGCTTCCGATTGGCGATAGTAATGATGTAAAAATAGGGGAAACTGTTTTCGCAGTAGGTTACTCCGGTGGGAATTACAAAGTTACAGAAGGCACTATTCACAGCATTCGAAATAGAGACAAATGGCTCGTAATGAAAATCAATACGTCTGGTGGGAGCAGCGGTAGCCCCGTACTAAACAGAAAAGGACAAGTCGTTGGCGTAGATGATGCAGGTTTGCTTTCTTATAGTTACGCAATTCCTGCAAGTGTTCTAAAAGCATTACTTGCTCAGTCGAATTCAACAGAACCTTTGGCACAGTGGCAGAAGAGAAAAGATGTTGCAGCTTTTCGTTTTTATACACAAGCAAACGTAAATTTCCATAAAAATCGCTACGAAAAAGCGATAGTTGACTTAAACAAAGCGCTTCAATTAAATTCTGCTTTTGGTTATGCGTATTTTGGGCGTGCCAACGCAAAATTAAGGCTGGCTGAGTCTGAAGTCGAGTTGAAAAATATGGCAAAAGCACGTGTTTTATATCAAGAAATTGTTAAAGACCTTAATGAAACAATCGGACTACATCCGGGCTACGGCGATGCTTACAGCCTACGCGGGGCTGCAAAGTATGAGATCAGTAAATTTGAATCCAATAAAGGAAATGCTGAGGAAGCACTAAGAATGTATGCAGCAGCAATTAAAGACTATGCGGAAGCAATCCAATTAGAGCCAAAGAACTTTAGAATATACTACAGTCGTGGACAAATGAAGTCCGATCAAGGGACATCTAAAGTTAAGCAAGGGAACGTAGTGAACGCTCGAAGGCTATATGAAGAAGCAATAGAAGATTTTACAACAGTTATCCACCTTGAGCCAGAGTTTGCAAAAGCATTCCACAATAGGGCATGGATAAAGAGTGAATTAGCGAAATTTTGAAGGAGATATGGTTCAATCACTAAACCTATATCATGAGGCTATAGAAGACCTTACTAAAGTAATCCAACTTGAGTCTACGTCTGCAAATGCATACAACGATAGGGCGTGGATAAAAAGCAAGGTGGGACAAATTCACGTCGAAAAAAGTCGTAAAGGACAAGCACGACAAATGTTTATAGGTGCAATAGAGGATTGTACGCAGGCAATACATTTAGATTCAGAATTCGCGGATGCATACAACAATCGCGGATGGGCGCAGTATTTACTTGGAAAGGCTGAAGTCGTATTCGGAGACTTGGACGTATCTCAAGAATTATATGAAGCAGCGCTTATTGATATAGAAAAATCCATCCAATTAGATTCGGAAAACGCCTATGCCTACAGATATCGAGGACAGACGAAAGAAGCACTTGGGCAAACAGAAGCTGCAAAAGCTGATTTTGAAAAGGCTAAGGAATTAGACCCAAATGATTTCAAAGAATAAGATTAGAGGACTTTATTTATGAACATCAACAAGAAAACTTTTTTACGCTTATTAACGTTAGCACTTTTGTTCTCTTGTGCACTTGTGTCGCAGGGAGTTGCCGAAAAACTAAATGCACCAACAACTGACATAATCTCTAAAAAAATAAGAGATTCCATAGTCTCAATTGAGGATGAAATTGGTATGGGTAGCGGTTTTTTCGTGGAACGCGATAAGATTGCAACGAACATTCACGTTGTTGCACGGCCTGGACCTATTCTTGTAAAATCGGCAGACAGAGAAACGGAATGGACAGTTGAAGGAGTGGCAGCGTATGATGTAGAAAATGATCTTGTCATCCTAAAAGTTATGGAAAGAGGTGTTCCGCTTCCGTTCGCCAATATTGATTCTGTTCAGGGAGGTGAATTTTTCTTGGCTGCGGGTTTTCCTGATGAGAAATATAAAAATACTATAGCGACCGTGGTAGGTAACAATCAGAATGGTGAAAAGTTGATTCGTTTAAAAGCAGATCTTTTTCCGGGAAATAGTTGGGGGGCTGGAAATAGTGGCGGACCAATTGTAAACCGTAAGGGACAAGTCATTGGGATTTGCGCTCTCGGAAGCGAGCATTACGGTTATGCTGTTCCTTCAAACATACTCAAAGTACTGCTTACTCGGTCAAAATTAACAGAACCTTTGGCGCGATGGCAAAAACGAAAACCAATTAGAGCGTATGTCTATGGAAGTCAAGGAAATATGGAATTGATTAACAAGAAATATAAGAGCGCAATAGCTAAATTTGATAAAGCAATCCAACTAAATCCTAACTTTGCCAATTTTTACTATAGACGCGGATCGGCAAAGCATAAACTCGGCAACTATGAAAGGGCGATAGTTGATATTGAAAAAGGTATTAAATTAGATAGGCAGAGGACAGAACCTGTGGAGGCTTACCTTGCTCTGGGAGCTGTAAAGTTGACCAGTGGTGACTATGAAGGAGCAATAATTGACTTTGATAAAGTCATCAGATTAGTGCCTAAATTTACTGATGCTTATCAGACTCGTGCAGTGGCAAAGTTCCAACTTGGTGATTATGAAGCCGCAATAGTTGACCTTGATAAGGCTATCAAAATTGATCCTGAAAAGGCAGAACTGTACAACTTTCGAGCATCCGTTAAACATAAATTTGGACAATCTGAATCTAAGCAATGGAAAACTATTACAGCACGCCATTTGTATGAACAGGCGATTGAAGACTTCACACGAGCTATTAACATTAACCCCGAATCTCATAGTTTACACAATTACCGGGGGATGGCGCAGTATAACTTCGCTGAATTTGAATCTGAGGAAGGAAATATCGTGAGAGCCAGAAAGTTGTATAAAGAAGCAATAAATGACTGTACGAAATCTATCCAACAAAATCAAAACAACGAATTTGCTTACCAAACACGAAGTTTTGCAAAGATTGCGCTTGGAGATGCTAAAGGTGCGATAAAAGATTTTGATAGACTTCTCCAAATTAGCTCCGAGTCAGATAAAGACTATTATTACTATCAACGTGGGCTTGCGAAAAAGACACTCGGCTATTATAGAAGTGCGATTGCAGATTTTGATAAAGCCATCCGTTTAAATCCAGAGGAGGCGGCGATTGTTTACTATCAGCGCGGGCTTGCAAAGGAGGCACTTGGACAAAAGGAATCTGCGAAATCCGATTTTGAAAAAGCTAAGGAATTAGATCCGCATGTGGGACAAAAATAATAGGAGATAACTTTTTATCACAAATACTGAATGCGATTAGGAAACCGCACCTACCGTGGTGTAAAAGTGTGTATTTATTTTCAAAATTCACTACAGAGCCATTCAATTCTCTAATAATTCTGCCTTTTTTCCAAAACCTCTTACTGTCCGAGCGACCTCCCGGTCACTCGGACAAAAGAAATCGAGCGGACAAAGCGCTTCGCGACGATTGAATGGCTCTGAATTCACTATAAATCCATTGACAACAGTCTCTTTCTCTGCTATTATGGTTTTACAGTCCATTTGTTTAAATTCTACATCTATGAATATTTCTAATATATGAAAATATCTGAAATCCAAACTGCCTTAACTACATTAGACCTTGATGCCTGGCTGCTATACGATTTTCGAGGCATCAACCCGATTTCACAAAACGTAGCAGGTTTGACCGGAGCAAACATTACCCGGCGTTGGTTTTGCCTAATTCCCGTGCAAGGCGAACCAAAATGGCTAATTCATCGGATAGAAACGTCAAATTTCTCCGATGTGCGGGGAACTGTCTCACTTTACGCAGGGTGGCAGGAACTCAACGAAGAGATAGAATCCTTTCTCGGTGATGTTAAATCGGTTGCGATGGAGTATTCGCCTAACGCCTCAATTCCCTATATTTCACGCGTAGACGCTGGGACATTAGAATGGATTCGCTCTTTTGGAATTGAGGTGCACTCTTCAGCGGAACTTGTACAACATGTTGAAGCGTGCTTAAGCAAAGCACAGTACGAGGGGCATCAAAAATCTGCTAATTTAGTCCTGCAAGCAAAAGACTATGCCTTTGCCTGGATTGGGGGGCAACTTAAGGCAGGCAGAACAATCACCGAATACGATGTTCAGCAACAGATTCTCAACCAGTTTGATGAAATGGAATTGGTAACCGAACACCCGCCCATCGTTGCTGTCAACGCGAATAGCGGAGACCCACATTATGCGCCTACCGAGACGCGCACACAACAGATTAAAACGGGAGACTTTATCTTAATAGATTTATGGGCAAAACAGAAAGACCCAGATGCTGTCTTTGCTGATACAACGTGGGTTGCTTATGCAGGAACAACCGTTCCTGATAAGTATGTTGAAATATTTGAAATCGTAAAGGAAGCACGGGATAGAGCAGTAGCGTTCATCCGTGAAAAATGGGCAGCCAACGAGCCGATCCCCGGCTATACTGTTGATGATTGCGTCCGTGGGTATATAACTGAAAAAGGATATGGAGAATACTTTATCCACCGCACGGGCCACAACATTGGCACTGTTATCCATGGAAACGGCGTGAATTTAGACAATCTGGAAACACAAGATACGCGTTTACTTATTCCGGGTATCTGTTTCTCAATAGAACCGGGGATCTATCTCACCGATTTCGGCGTTCGGACTGAAATTGACGTCTATTTAGCCGGAGCAGGGAGAGATGGCGTAGTATTGACAACCGCGCCCGTTCAAAATCAGGTATTGCCTCTGCTGTGACCTTATAATTCCGTTTTTTCAAATCTTTTAAAATATGCGCAAAGTATATCCGTGTGTTAAGGATCCACTGCTCCGCATACGCCGTGGCAAGAAGCGGCAACGCAATTGTTAAACGCTGGGTATTAAGAAGCCACTGCTCCGCATACGCAGCGAAATCTGTTTCAACGAGCCCCGTACAACCGAGTGTATAAATTACATAACGTTTGTCATCACGTTGTGCTTCTCTAACATCAAGGGCGGTTTTAAGAGACATCCGTCTATTACTGTCAATTTCAAATACCCAGAAAAAATAATCCTCATTGTGTGCAAGGTAACCGATTTCTACCTCAAGCCGATGAGGCGTCTCAGTTGGGATCGGAATTGCAGCCAAATCCCGCTTGACTAAAACTGGGTACAGTGCTGCAAAAAATATCTGCTCTAATCCGAGCGGTTGTTCTACATGATTGAGAATTTCCAGCAGGATTTGTCTATCTTGTAGTTGACGCAGTTCAAGACAACTTTTTGAAAATACTTCATCACGTAAGGCATGCATTTCGGGGGCAGCATTTTCAGCTAACGGTTTTAGTTCTTGCACTAATTTAAGGATACGGCGCCGTTTCGGCAAAGCGCGCCATAACCCCCAACGAGCCAAGGCTTGCCATGTCTCCTTTTCAATCAATAGTGACAAAAACGCTATCACGGCAGTAAAAACCCGTTTAAAGATACTTTCAGATGCCAGACCTCTGCGTTGGTTCGCCATAATTTTTTGACTTTTCTCCTGAAATATGGTATATTTTAATTGTTTTTGTTTATAACAACTGCCGGAGTGGTGAAATTGGTAGACGCACTGGACTCAAAATCCAGCGGGCCCTAGGTCCATGTCGGTTCGAGTCCGACCTCCGGCATCAGGCGATGGTTTTAGCAAGCCATCGCCACTTCTTTTAGTCCCTACATCGCAACAATCTTGCGCATCCGTTGTGCAAGATCAATTTGTGCTTCTCTATCGCCGCCAACTTCGTGGACTACGTAACCATCATAACCGACAGCGCGAAACGCTTCCATAACCGCTGCCCAATCTGTATCACCATCTAACAGGTTCGTAAAACGATGTTGACCACGCGAGAAATCCTTGAAATGCACATTCTTAATACGATGTCCAAGTTCACGGATCCAGTGTTCAGGATAGCCGTACGCCATCATGTTTGCCGTATCAAGATAAGTTCCGACCCAATCACTACCAATTTCGTCCACAATCTCGCGCATCTCCTTCGGACTAAGTAAAAATTTGTTCCATACGTTTTCCAGACCGATGGCAACTTTGTGCGTTTCAGCAGAAGGCGCAAGGTCTTTTAGAATTTCGACAAGGTTATCCCACACCTGTTGGTATGTGCCTTCAACGGAGAGTTGGCCGGGGTGTAGCAAGATTCCACCAACCCCAAGTGCGCCTGCAACTTCTAAACCACGCGCAAGCGATTTTGCACCGTTCTTACGTTGTTCTGCATCAGGGCTAAGCAGGTTACCACGGTTCGCGTACCCCGCGGTTATGCTGGCAATCTCAACACCAGCAGCTTCACACTTCGCTGCAATACCTTTGAGTTCAGTATCACTCATATTTATGTCTGTGTCCTTGCCTTCACCAAAGGTAAGTTCAACCGCATCGTAGCCTGCATCTTGGCAGAGCGAGAGTGTCTCATCCAGTGACATATTGCCGAGAATTATTTGGGTTACGCCTATTTTCATTTTTTGTTATCCTTCTCCTTTTCGGTATAAAACTGTGTAGATGTTAACGCTTGTATGCACAAGTAACGTGTTTCAAGACATTGTGGACACCGAAGTTCGATATAATACGTATCGTTAAAAACAGCATCAATCCAGTTTGTAAGTCTATCTTGGGTTTTTCCTAAAAACTGTTCAAGTACTTCATATTCACGATTACAATCTGGACAGATTTGCAAGTCGTGTCCTATTTCAATACTGTCTAACCATCCCATATTACCACACAATATCACAACCATTGTAGGTTGAGGTCTCTGTGCCTTAAATACCACAACCGTTGTAGGTCGGGGCTCTGTGCCCCGACATATTACTATTCTACCGATAAGGTATCCGCAACCGCAAATTGCGATACCGATTTGAGATACCGGCTCGGTAGACGTGCCTTGACATGAACAGCATCTTCAGCATATTCCGCACCTAATACCGTCCCATGCTTATATAACATATCCAATGCTTTTCCATCCGTATAAGGAATACTAAGATTAAGCATCGCACCGTGCGATGCAAAACGTTGTGCTAACGTCTCTGTCAGCGTTTCAATACCATCTCCACGTTGTGCTGAGATAGATATTGCCTCAGGGAAACGGCTTTTTAGAATATGTAATTGGTCTTCCTTTTCAAGTTGGTCTATTTTATTGAACGCCATGACCATCGGAATATCGGAGGCATCCAATTCCTGAAGCACCGTATCTACCGCAGCAACTTGTGCTTCCGCTTCTGGATGACTAATATCAACAACATGCAACAACAAGTCTGCCTCTGTAACCTCTTCTAACGTCGCTTTGAATGCAGCCACAAGCTGATGCGGTAGTTTTTTGATAAAACCGACAGTATCGCTCAACAAGATGTTTTGATTTTGTGGTAAACTCACCCGCCGTGTGGTTGAATCTAAGGTAGCAAACAGTTTATCCTCTGCTAATACGTTTTCACCTGTTAATGTATTGAAAAGAGTTGATTTTCCAGCGTTGGTATACCCTACGAGGGAAACTTTGATTTTTTCTAAACGGTTTTGCCGTTGCACCTGCCGACGCTTTTCAACCGTTTCTAATGCCTTTTTGACTTGAGAAATTTGTCTACGAACCCAGCGACGGTCCATTTCAAGCTGCGTTTCGCCGGGGCCACGTAAGGCACCACTACCACTACCGCCACTGGTCGCAATCCGAGAAAGGTGTGTCCACATCCGTGTGAGTCGCGGGAGTGCATATTCCAACTGAGCTAAAGAGACTTGTAACCGTGCTTCACTGGTTAATGCGCGTTGCGCAAACACCTGCAGAATAAGCCCAGTTCTATCAACAGTCGCAATATCAAGCATGTTTTCAATATTTCGCGTCTGTGCAGGTGATAACTCCTCGTCAAAGATGATCGCATCCGCTTCAAGTTCCGAAACCACCGCCTTAAGTTCATCAACTTTACCCTCCCCAATAAAATAGGTTGGATTCGGTACATTGCGCGACTGAATTGTTTCGCATACGACTTCAATTCCCGCAGTTTCAGTCAGTTGTCGGAGTTCTTGAAGCGATTCCTCTGTTTCGTGCATTAAGGTATCTCGTAGTTTTACACCGACGAGAATTGCGCGAGACGGTGGATTTGGTGCTTGTGTCTCGTATAATTGTTGCATACCGCTCCTTTAACAATTGTGGAATTTGATTTTAGTATATATATTTTATCAGATTAATATGTGGTTTTCAACCAAAACTTTGCTAACGCCATTTTCAACAAAATCAAGAACACGTTTTTTGAAATCTATCAGGATGGATGCATTCCCCTTGATAAGGGGGTTAGAGGCTTAAAAGTCCTTATTTCAGTGATTTAACCCCTTATCAGGGACTATAAGAAAAAATACGTCCTCCTGACATAATAACCCTGTTGCCCATAAAAGCGTTGCTATTTTTTCTTTTTCTGATTATAATATTACGAAAACATAAGGCACGGTATAAAATTGAAATTACAACGGAAAGCAGAAATCATATCAGATACACTTGAGTCTTTGTTTGGTGTTCCGAATTGGGATGGCACGAGAGATGTGCTTGAGTGTCTTATCCTAACGATTTTGTCCCAAAATACGACTGATGTCAGTCGTGATAAGGGGTATGCTCAGCTCAGAGAAAAGTTTTCTACCTGGGAAGATGTCCTACAAGCGGATGCTGACGCAGTAGAAGCGACAATAAAGATTGTCGGGTTAGGCAAACAGAAAACTGAGACAATTAAAAACTTTCTCGCGTGGCTCAAAACGGAATATGGTGAACTATCGTTAGAATTTATCCACGATATGAAAACAGAGGATGCTTTAGACTTCCTCATTCAACATAAAGGCATCGGTATCAAAACTGCTTCTGTTACACTTTCCTTTGCATGCGGCAGAGAAGTTTTTCCCGTTGATACACATATCATACGAATATCTAAACGTCTTGGGTTGGTTCAACCGAATTGCAGTGCGGAAAAGGCACATTACGAGTTACCACCGATTGTCCCGAAGGGTAAATCATACCCGTTTCACATGAACCTGATTTACTTCGGAAGACAAATTTGTAATGCCCGAAAACCGTTGTGTGAACAGTGTCCTTTAACGGAGCACTGTCTTTACTATAAAGAGAACTTACAAACTTAAATTAGCTAATATTTATTGGAGACTGGATATGTTTAATTGGAGAAATTTATCATGGAAACATCTATTTGTTGTGTTGTTAATATTACATATCCTTCCGCTCTGGATTTTTGCTTATTTCCCTTCTCAAGACGGGCCAAGCCACGTATATAACGCATTAGTGCTGAAAGAATATAATCAGCACGAAAATTATAAGATGCGGGATGCGTGGAAACTTAATATCACCATCTTTCCGAACTGGTTATCCCATATCGCACTTGCTGCACTTCTCTACATTTTTCCGCCTGTTATGGCAGAGAAAGTCTTCCTGACGATCGCAATCGGCATGATACCAATTGCGTTCTTCTATTTTATTCATGCTGTCCACAAAGATCACAAAGAGAGGTTTCTGTTCGCCTGGCTCGGTTTTCCATTTGCCTACAACTATCTTCTCTACATGGGATTTTACAATTTCACCCTTAGCATCTCATTTTTCTTTTTTAGTTTCGGATTCTGGTGGAAGCACAAGGACAACATGCAGGTTAAGCATATCTGCGTCCTATATGTGCTGTTACTGCTTACCTATTTATCCCACATTGCATCTTATGGACTTGTCGTATTAGGTATATCTGTTGCAGCGGGGTGTATATGGGGATGTGCGGCATTAGCAGAAGCATGGCGAGTTCGACATGAGCGTGCCACTGCAATGATTAAACAATTCATATTTAGCCTCAAGCCTTTTTTCCGTTTCCTTCTCTATATGGTGCCGATCTATTTTGTCCTAATGGAATACTATCTAAAAAGCATCAAACTGCATCCTACAGGCAATCATAGGGGGATGGACTATATTAGAGACTATTTCTTTGATATCGGATGTCTTGTTTATTTTACACGTTGGCATGTTCATCCCAACCACTTCTTACTTGTTGTGTTAGGAATTGCTGTACTCATTGCGGTTGGTTACCGAATTTATCGGAAGCAGTGGATAAAACAGACCGACGTATTCTTGCTGATTGCTATCATGTTTACTTATATGTTCATCAAGGCACCTTGGAGTTACGGACCTGGCGGATGGATTAACGATAGAATTTACATTTACATCTTGCTTATGTTAGCACCATGGTTAATCATAGATATGCACAAATTCGTGCGATACAGTATTACGACGTGCCTAATCATTTTCGCACTGATTCATTTCGGTAGGACCGCCTACGAACACGGATCTATCTCGCCAGAGATGGCTGAACTTGCATCAGGTGCAAAGTTGATAGAACCACATACGACGTTTTCCATTCGTACCGCAGATGGGCATAAATCCGAAGCGCTCGGGCGGGTTGACCCTGTCGCTCCCTTTATACATACACAAGCTTTCTATGGCGTATATGCGGATGATGTTGTCCACATGGCAAACTATGAAGCTAACTATTACTATTTTCCAGTAAATCGGAACAATAAGGATAGCGTAGGATTAGGTTATATTCGCGCGGATTATGTTGTTGCGTGGTACTATCCAGAAACCGAACCGTTTGCAGACCTTAAACCTAATTATGATATTATCCATCAAACGGAACACCTTAAACTATTCAAAAGAAAAACGCAAGAACCGGCACTTGACCTTTGGGATAAGACAGCTGAGGATAACCTGATAATCCGTTTTGATATGCAGCCTGACAATGCTGAAGTTGAAGAGAACTACCATATTGTCGGACCAAAAACAATGTATGTGAGTGGAAAATATGGTTGGGATACAGAGTGGAATCCCAGAGAACAGACAAATACCACAAACTGGAGAATTTCACCACGTGCAGCATATCTCGGACCACCAGAGGGTTCCACACCACTCACAAGAGATGCTGTCTATGGCAAAGAAGATGCTGCTTTTAGACTTGACCTGCCAAATGGTACATATCGTATTACCAACATTTTTCAGTCCGCAGAAGCTGCCATGCACGAAATCAATATGTTGGCAAATGGAAAGCGGATTATAAAAAAACTCATTGTGCCGCCTCACAATGAAAAAGTTGAAAAGGAAGCCACAGTTGAGGTGGAAAACGGCTATCTTGCTCTTGTAATTTACACACCTAAAAAACGGATACAGACTGATAAGAAACACATCCACTGGATATGGAGCGGATGTATCGTTGAACAGATCGCTGCTGAGGAAAAATAACCATATATTTAATATATCATTGTAGATTATTATAGATTTTATACGAATTTTTAGTTACTAATACACACTAATCAATGTGATTTCTATAATTTCAAAATACTAAGGAGAATTGAATGATTAAGCCACATGGGGCTGAAACCTTAACACCGCTTTATGTATCGGATGATGCAGAACGCGCCGAGCTGATTAAGGAAGCGGAGCAACTTCCGTCTGTCCTACTCTCTTCAGGTGCCGCTGCATCAGCCGTAATGCTCGCATCAGGATACTTCACCCCGCTGACGGGCTACATGAATATCGCAGAGGCAATAAACGTTGCATCTGATATGAAACTGCCTAACGGACTTTTTTGGCCAGTTCCTATCATGAACATTGTCCCTGAAGATCAACTCACAGATGCGGTGAAAAACGCAGACCGAATTGCCCTACGCGATCCAAACGTTGATGGCAATCCGCCACTTGCAGTGATGAAGATTTCAGCTATTGAGACACTAACACCAAAACAGAAGCAACTCCTCATCAAAAAGACCTTTGGAACTATCGACCCGGAACATCCCGGTGTCCCCGCTTTCGCAGATGTCGGAGATAACGTCCTCTCCGGTCCTATTCAAGTGCTGAACTATTCTTACTTCCGCGAAGACTTTCCGGATACATTCCGCACAGCCGTCGAAATCCGAGAGGACATTGCGGCGCGTGGATGGGAAACAGTTGTCGCATTTCAGACACGGAACCCGATGCACCGTGCCCATGAGGGACTCTGCAAAATCGCACAAGAGGCAGTCAATGCCGATGGAATTCTAATTCACATGCTTCTCGGTAAGCTAAAGCCTGGGGACATTCCCGCTGCTGTTCGTGATGCTTGCATCCGTACGATGGTGGAACACTATTTCCCCGAAAACACTGTCTCTATTACGGGTTACGGGTTCGATATGCTCTACGCAGGACCGCGTGAAGCCCTCCTCCACGCCGTTTTCCGTCAAAACTGTGGTGCCTCGCACTTCATCGTCGGACGGGACCATGCAGGCGCAGGCGGCTATTACGGTGATTTTGACGCACAAGAGATTTTCGACACAATCCCTGAAGACGCACTCGAAATCGGTATCTTCCGTGGTGATTTCACCGTATGGAGCAAAAAGCGTAATGAAATCGTCATGATGCGCGACTATCCGCACGATGCAGACGATTATTTTTCAATTTCTGGCACGAAAATGCGTGAAATGCTTGGGGCGGGTGAACCGCTTCCACCCGAAATTTCACGTCCTGAAGTTGCTGAAATTTTGATGGCGTATTATCAAAGTAGTGTAAATTGAGAGATGTTGGTATTTGTTGCTATATTCCATTGGGAATGTTATCCCTTTAACATCCTAAAATTTCCAATTACAACTTCTAAGAGGAAAGAATCATGATCGCACTTACCGAAGAAATTCAACAAGCAGTTCAAGATGCTAATGATAAACCTGTACGAGTTGTTGATCCAGACACGAATTTGGAGTACGTTGTATTACCCGCAAAGATCTTTGATCAGGTGCAAGACATATTCTACGATGCAAACCCGCTAACAATTGAGGAGCAGCGCGCGCTGCTTGCTAAAGTTGGTCTCAGCATTGGATGGGACGATCCAGAGATGGACGTTTACAATAAACTTGATCCACGCCAAAATTGTGATGAATCTGTTGTGGAGGAATCATGAATGTCCGACGCGGGGAAATAGTTATCGTAGATTTTCCTTACAGCGATCAAATTGGGAGCAAAATACGACCTGCACTTGTTGTACAAGCAGATTTATGGAATCGGCTGCTTGATGACACTATTCTTGCTCCTATAACCAGTAGCCGCTCCCCTAACAACACAACTCCCACGCAGTTTTTTATAGATATTTTGACTGATGAAGGTGAACAAACAGGGCTTTTTCTTAATTCCGTAGTACGGTGTGGAAACCTAATTACATACAACCGAAATCTAATTCTTCGTATTATCGGTAAACTTTCTCCTCCTGCTATGCAACAGATAGATGTCTGTTTGAAAGCTGCATTAGACATTCCGTAGGTGATACACTTAGCTAAGACGTCCCTGACAATATAATTCGGTTTTTTGAATACAGTGGAATCTATCCAATACACCAAAAGCATCCCACGTTATCTCGCAATACGCTACCTTGGAAAAAGGTGGCGCAGTCTCTATACGTCCCCGCTCTCCTGTGTGCATCTCGTTGATCTACCGGAACCACAATTACCAACCCCGCAATGGGTCAAAATCAAAACACGACTCAGCGGTATCTGTGGTTCCGATTTAGCAACGATTACTGCAAAAGGAAGTCCCTATTTTTCGCCTTTTACATCAACACCGTTTGTTTTAGGACATGAGATCGTTGGTGAAATTGCTGAAACCGGTGATGCAGTTGAGGGGCTCTCTATCGGTGAAAGGATAGTTATTGAACCTGCACTCTCTTGTCCAGTGCGAGAGATTGATCCGCCGTGCCATCAGTGCCAAAACTTCCGTTTCGCCAACTGTGAAAATATCACAAAAGGCAGCATTTCCGCAGGCATTCAAACAGGGTATTGTCGGGATACAGGGGGCGGGTGGAGTCAATATGTCCTTGCGCATCAATCACAACTGCATCTCGTTCCCGATGATATGTCGGACGAATTGGCTGTCCTGCTTGAACCGTTTGCATGTGCGATACATGGCGTTCTACAGACGAAATTCCAAGATAAAGATGACATCTGTGTGATTGGGGGCGGTACCATCGGATTGCTTACCGTAGCAGCACTGCGGATGCTCGGCTATCAAAACCGAATCGTCATTTTTGCCAAACATCCCCACCAACAGCAATTAGCACGCGATCTCGGCGCTGATGTTGTGATACCTGCAAATAATAGTCGTTATGCTATTTTCTCCGAATTAATTGATGCAGAATCTTACCAACCCGAACTCGGACAACAAGTTTTGCTTGGTGGGGTGGATTTAACTTTTGATTGTATCGGTTCAAGTGTTACAATAGACGATGCGCTGCGTTTCACGCGGGCAGGTGGTGAAGTCATATTACTCGGCATGCCGGGGATACCGAAAAATATTGACTGGACATCTATCTGGTATAAGCAGTTACGTGTAAAAGGGGCGTACACGTATGGACTTGAAACATATAACGGTGAACAGATTCACACATTTCAACTCGGCCTGCATCTCCTGCGGGAGTATGGAGAGCCGTTGCGTCCGATGGTCGGTACGCCATTTTCACTACGTGATTATAAGCGTGCAATTCAAACTGCACTTAATACAGGAAAAACTTCTACGGTTAAAACTATTTTTGACTTGCGGATAGAGTAACGTGAGTTTGATAAATCCCGTAGACTTTCTAAGCCCGATTTAGTACCCCAAGGTAGGCGCGTTTTGGAAACGCGCCTGTCCCTGTGCTGAAGAGTATCTAACGGCGCGTTTAGAAAACGCGCCTACCAGGGTGTGGTACTGCAAAATTGACGCATAAGGGTTTCGCTGCGCTCTACCTAACCACTTATACTCAATAATTATCAAACTCACGTTACTATATGCTTCTATGGAAATCTGACAGAGTCATTCAATTTTCCAATAATTTCTTTTTTCATAAAACCTCTTCCTGTCCGAGCGAGCTCAAGCTCGTGATCTTACGACTAAAACGGGTAATAAACCAACAATTGAATGCCTCTGGGAAATCATATAAAAAACTTGCACAATCCCACCAACTATGCTAAAATAAATACAGCATTTAAGCTACAATAAACATAGTATGAGATAGGTCTTTTCAGTTAATGAAATACTTTACCTACTTCGGAAATCACCTCATAAATGCCAAAATACCGGACAATTCGGAGGTATTCTACGCAAAACCACCGCTGCCGGGCATAAAACGTGCTGCACTCAGCGAACGGACGCAGCGCGCCTTTGAGAACCCACTTGAGATGCCACCCTTGCGTAAACTCGTGAATGGCAATTCAAAGGTGCTTATCCTCTTTGACGATAACTGCCAACCTTTTCCGCTAACCAAAAAGCCTGATATGCGGCAGATTATGATCGAAACGTTGTTGAAGATGCTATATGAGTATGGCGTAGAAAAACAGAATATCCAACTGATGTGTGCGGTGGCACTCCACCGGAAGATGAAGGAACATGAACTTGCCTATATGTTAGGCAAAGACATTATGGACGAGTTCTATCCACATCAACTCCGAAATTTTGACGCTGAAGATACCGAACAGATTGTTGAAGTAGGGAAAACAGAGCATGATGAAATCGTTGAGACAGACAGAGCTGCACTTGATGCTGATCTAATCATTTATGTAGATATGATCCAGATTCCGCTCAACGGTGGACACAAATCTGTTGCAGTAGGTCTTGGCACGTATAACTCTATCGCCCCGCACCACTCACCGCACATGACATCGGAATCTCCGCATGTGATGCAACCAGAAGGCTCACACATGCATGCTTGTATTGAACGGATGAGTCGTCTCATTCAAAAAGAGACACCGATTTTAGTGCTTGAAGCCGCGATGAATGGCGCGATATATCCGTTCCATCTCCGTTATGTCGGAAAACCCAATAAAGATTGCAACATTGCTGAAAAGATTATCAAAACGTTTACACCTGCAACTTTATCACTTTTACCTGAATCAGTCCGCTATAATATACTCAAAAGCGTGCGGACAGATTATGAACCGATAGAAGTGAATGCAGGTGACATTGATGCTGTCCACGCAAAAACGTTGGCATCAATGAAGGAACAATTAGCAATTGATATTCCACGGCAGTACAGTACCTTAGTGTTTGGTCTGCCCGATATGAGCCCCTATGCAGTTGATGCGCGTATCAATCCTGTTTTAGTCGTGAGCGACATCTTAGGGTATGTATTCAACTGGTTCTATAACAAACCGATTATCAAAGAGAACGGTGTAGTCATCATCATGAACCCGACCTACGAAATATTTCACGAGGAATATCACGTGGCATATAAGATGTTTTATGATGAGGTGCTTGCCGATACAACAGAACCGTTTGAGATGCAACAGAAGTATCAGGAAAAATACGCGAAGGACGAGTATTTAATTGAGTGCTATCGGAACAAATTTGCGCATCACGGTTTTCATCCATTTACAGTTTGGTATTGGGCAACCTATCCACTGAAATATTTATCAAAGGTAATTTTGGTAGGTCCAAAAGAACCGCGCGTGGCACAGCGATTAGGTGTTGAGTGGGCAAAGAACTTAGACGATGCCCTCGCAATGGCACGCGGAATTTCGGGCGATGATGATGTTGTTGCTTTGACAATGCCCCCGTTCTTCTATGCGAATGTAATGAGTTAATAACTGAAACAAAAGGCTAATTGAACACTATGATTACTAACAAAAAAATCCCAACAGAAGAAGAAATACAAAAGGATTTTCAGGAATTTTTTCGGAAAAAGTACGGCGACGGTTACAGCGTTAGCTTAGGGCGTGTGGCTGGCCCCCATGTCTCACCCGATCAAACGGTGGAAGAAGCACCAGAACCTCAGAAAACCTTTGATTTAAAGTTCGACCTCAAACCGAAGGACATAAAGAAATACTTGGATAGGTATGTCATCAAGCAGGATGAGGCAAAGAAAGCACTTGCAATAGCAGTTTGTGACCACTACAACCACGTCCGAGAATGCCACGAAAACCCTGATGCCGCGGATACCGACTACTCTAAACAGAACATCGTCATGCTTGGCCCGACAGGTGTTGGCAAGACGTATCTCATCAGACACATCGCCAAGTTAATCGGTGTGCCGTTTGTTAAAGCAGATGCCACCCGATTTAGTGAAACTGGTTATGTTGGCGCAAATGTAGATGACTTAATTCGTGAATTGGTTGCACAAGCAGATGATAACCTTGAATTGGCACACTATGGCATTATCTATCTTGATGAAGCGGACAAAATCTCCACGCCACCGAATATCATCGGACGCGATGTGAGTGGACGCGGCGTGCAAATCGGGCTTCTCAAGTTGATGGAGGAAACCGAAGTTGACCTTAGAGGCGGTAACGATGTCGCGTCTCAGATGCGTGCAGCAATGGAATTCCAGAAAAGTGGCAAGGTCGAAAAAGAGGTGATTAATACCCGCCATATTCTGTTTATTATCAGCGGTGCGTTCACTGGCATGGAGAAGATTATCAAAAAACGCATGCACCAAAGTAGGATCGGTTTCAATGCCGAAGTCGCCAGCCAAAAAGACGATGCAGCGCAATATTTAGAACATGTTACCCCGAAAGACTTTATAGATTTCGGTTTTGAACCAGAATTTATCGGTAGGCTACCTGTTCACGTCGTATGTAGTGAATTGGCTGTTGATGATCTTTTTTATATTTTAAAACATTCAGAAGGCTCTATCATTCGGCAATATGAAAACGCATTTCGTGCTTACGGTATCAACGTTCTGTTTTCCGGCTGTGGATTGCGCCGAATCGCAGAAAAAGCGATTGAACAGAAAACCGGTGCACGAGCCTTGATGACTGTCTGTGAAAAGGTCCTACGCAACTATAAGTTTGAACTTCCGTCTACAGGTGTTACGGAATTTGTTGTTACTGCCGAAGTTGTTGATGATCCTGATGCTGAGCTAAAGAAGATCACGGAAGATGCTAACTACAATCGCAACACGGTGATGCGCGAGCAAGTCCG
This sequence comes from Candidatus Poribacteria bacterium, assembly GCA_022825825.1. Taxonomy (GTDB): domain Bacteria; phylum Poribacteria; class WGA-4E; order WGA-4E; family WGA-3G; genus MSPOR6. Next base: position 198,946 of record JAJDWA010000002.1, on the reverse strand, counting down.
CAGATATGAAGCACGATTTCACGCCGATCACGATCTGCAGATTGCGTTTGACGCAGAAGCGACAGAAGCGATTTGTGCGCGCGCGTCAGCACAAGAAAAATCTATACCACAAATATGTGATGATATTCTGAAAAGTTATCAGCACGGGTTGAACTTAATTAAGCAGAACACTGGACAATCATCATTCACCTTTCCACAAGAGGTTGTGGAAAATCCTGATCCAGTACTTGAGGAATGGATCCGTGAATCATACACCACAAAACGTTGAACCGAAGGAATCATAAAAAAATCATATTATGCAAACAGAGAGACCTGCACGACCAGAACCGTTGGACATTCGAGAAATAGGGACTCCTATTGATGGAGAACCGCAATATAGTGACCGTCGATTGTACTTTCAACTCCATGTTTTTGAAGAATGTTCTGACCCGACATTCTTCATTGAAACACTTGAAAATAGTAATCTGAACGCTGTTCTATATGATGACCTGAATCATCCGACTGGGATCGGTGTGCTTTTTCTGGCAGAAAACCCCGCGGCGTTAATGACAGAAACGCGTTCCTCATTACAAAATGCACAAGAGACTTCTAACCTAATTTATCGTCCCGAAATGACAATGACGGGACGAACCTATTCAAGCGGTAGAGAACCCAATTTGGAAGAATGGCTTCTCAACAAACCGCGTAACAATGTTCTCAATCCCGATTTCCCTTGGGCGATCTGGTATCCCCTTCGTCGAAAATCGGAATTTTACCAACTTGAACCGCGCGAGCGTGGCAGAATATTAGGTGAGCACGCGATGCTTGGTCGTAGTTACGCTGCAGGCGGCTATGCAAGTGATATTCGGTTGGCATGTTTCGGTTTAGATACCAATGACAACGAATTTGTGATTGGGTTAGTAGGTCCAGAATTATATCCATTATCACGACTGATACAAGATATGCGCAAAACAGAGCAGACAACTAAATATATTGAATCACTTGGTCCGTTCTTTGTCGGAAAGGTCCTAAAGCAGTTTGGTTAGCGGCACCTACTATCCAACACTACTTCATAGAACTGAAAAAAAATGAGAAACATACTGGCAGTTTGCACTAAAGAACTCTATACATATTTTGTTTCACCAATTGCCTATTTCGTCTGTTTTGTTTTTGCAGCAATATCGGGGTACTTTTTTTTCTTCTATTTAATCCAAGCAAGCATAAATAACGGTTACGGTGCTGGTGTTATGCAGACTGCCTTCGGTAGCATGGCAACCATCCTGCTTTTTTTCACACCAGTGTTAACAATGAAACTATTTGCAGAAGAACGAAAATCTGGCACGATTGAATTGCTTTTGACATCTCCACTTACGGATGGGCAAGTCGTTCTTGGCAAATTCTTTGCAAGTTTGACACTCGTAATTATCATGCTTGCCTTGACACTACTCTTCCCCTTTCTTACACAACGTTTCGGACACTTAGACGGTGGACTTATACTGAGTGGCTACCTCGGTCTCATCCTACTTAGTTCCTGCTTTCTTGCACTGGGTTTGCTGATGTCCTCAATGAGCAAAAATCAGATAGTTGCAGCATTAACAAGTTTCGGATTTTTATTGGTATTATGGATTATTGGTGCTGTTTCAAATCGTGATGAAACTATTGGAAAATTCCTAAGTTATCTTTCTTTTAGTGAGCATTATAGCGATTTCTCTCGCGGCGTTATGTCGTTTAAAGATATAATTTACTATATCAGTTTTACTTGTGTCTGCTTGTTTGCAACGTTTAAGTCGATTGAATCCTCTAAATGGAGATAAGGTATGGCAAGAAAAAACATAGCAGGACCACTGTTTGGGTTTCTCACCCTTATTTTATGTTTTGTCTTAATTATATGTTTTTTTCTTAAAGCATGGATCGCTTTTTGGATTTTCTTTCTCCTCTTTATTGCTGCACTTGCTGCTTTTGCGGTCTTACGTTATAAAGAGTTCGTTGACTTTTTTGTCAGTAGGCAATTACGTTACGGCACTAACGTCATCCTGAGTATTCTCGGTGTAATAGGTATAGCGGTGTTTGTCAATATTATTGTTGCACAAAGATTTGATATTAGAGCAGATTTAACAGAATTACGGGACAATTCGCTCTCTGAACCAACACTAAAGATTCTTAAAACATTGGATAAAAAAGTTGATGTCATCGCGTTTTTTAGTGATCAGACCTCACAAATGGCGATACGAGCAATAGATAGGTTGAAATTATATGAACGTGAATCCGAATTCATATCAATCTCAATTAAGAATCCCTACATAGATACACAACTCGTTGATACAAAATTGATTGATGGAACAATAGTATTTAAGACTAAAGAAAAAGAGGAAAGGGTAACGATTGTCAGCGAACAAAAGTTCACAAGTGCCATTCTCAAACTCATCCAAAACAGAACGAAGAATGTTTATTTTCTTGAAGGTCATGGTGAACGTGAAATAAGAGATTTAAACAATGCTGGATTAAGCAAGTTAAAAACCGAATTAGAGCATCAGAATTACGCACCAAAATCTTTCTCGTTCCTGACAGAACAAGATATACCCCACGATTGTGATCTCCTTATCCTTGCAGGACCAACAAATCCATTACCCTCAAAAGAGATCGGACTGGTGGATAAATATTTATCTAAGAATGGAAAACTGATGTTGCTGTTCAACCCATCTACAGATGCTGAGGATGTGAATGAAGGGCTTGTTCAACTTATGAAAAAATGGGGTGTGTCTGTAGGTAATGATCTCGTGTTAGACATGGTTGGACGAGACGCTAACCTTGGCCCAAGTGCACCAGTTCCAAACTTTGAATTACACGAAATTACTCGCGAATTGCGAAATCCTCTTGCGTTCCCTAATACCCGTTCTGTTACGCCAATGGAAGATGGAAAAGCCGGGCTCAGCATTAAATCTCTTGCCAAAACGGTGAATCGAACAGGAGTCAGTTGGGGAGAGGTAGGGCGTGAAACTGATGGGAAGTTTAGTTCAAATGGTTATACGGTTGATGTAGATACGCCTGCGCCCGTGTCTCTTGCAGTTGTCGTTGAACGGGAGATCGACGCAAACACAGAAACTGAAACCGAAGGTAGCCCAACTCGAATCGTTGTTTTCGGAGGTTCGCAGTTTGCAATGAACTTCTTTTTTAGAGCAGCAAATAGAGACCTCTTTTTAGCTGTGGTTAATTGGCTTACATTAGACGAAGACCTTATCGCTATTGCGCCGCCTGATAGGAGAAAACAAATCTTACGTAGAATGACTGTTCAAGATGCTCAACTTGTTCAGATAACCTCTATTTTTCTGATTCCTCTAATTGTGTTTATTGCGGGCATGGTCGTGTGGTGGCGTCGCCGTGCAGGAGGGACACCGTGAATTTTCGAACAACCCTCATCATTATCATTATATTAGTGGGCATCGTGGGAACATACTTTCTATTTTTTAATGAACCTACTGAAGACACTTTTAAGAGCGACAAACCCAGAATCGCTGAAGCTTATGACCTGCCTCGTGAAGACATTCAAAAAGTTAGAATTTCGTACGCAAATGCAGCATATCAAACATTGACCATAGAGAAGGATGACTATAAAGCATGGCAGTTAACAACACCCTTTAAAGCACATGCAGATAGCATAAAAGTTAATGAAATGTTAGATGATTTTCTTAACAAACAGGTTAGACAGACCTTTGAAGTATCTGAGTATGAACAATACGGTTTGGAAAGTCCTACAATTACAGTTGAATTGTGGAAAGACATTGAAAGTTCATCAAAGACCTTTCTTATTGGAAAAAAGGGAATAAACTTTTCTGTTTATACTAAGGAGAAATCGGAAACGCAAATTTTCTTAATTGAATCCAGTGCACTTGATGATTTGTCAAAATCGCCAACAGATATCCGTGACAAATCAGTGATTAAGTTCAGTCCAGATACAATCACAGAAATTCAGTTTCAGAAACCGGAGAAATTATCTTGCCAGAAAGAGGGAAACATCTGGAAAATGACGCATCCGCTATCTGTAAATGCTGATACTGAGGAAATTGAGAACATATTATCGGAATTGCATACCTTACAAGTGTCTACCTTTGAAGCAGATGGCGAAAACGTTACATCGCTTTTAGAAAAGTCCGGGTTAGATAAGCCACGTATCCAATTTACATTTAAAGATCAAAATAAAAAGTTTGGACTTAATATTGGGGCTGCAGTGACCTCCACTACTGATAAACAAAACGTTTATGTCCAGTCTGTCCATCAAGGCGGAATATACACCGTTACCGATGACATTTTCCGTATTCTCAATAAATCGGTGTTTGATTTGCGCGATAAACGCATCCTCGATTTTCAACGGAGTGATACAACGAAATTTGAAATTCAACGCGGCATGCAAAAAATTGTTGGCATCAAACTGGATAAAAATACATGGCAACTACAAAACACCCAAAAAACATTGGCTGACTCACAAGCAGTGAGCGATTTGATTTTTGGTGTAGATTCGTTGGAGGCTGTAGCGTTTGTTACCGATTCTACTAATAACCTTGCCTTGTACGGTTTAGACCACCCCAAAATGCGAGTGTTATTTACTATTCGAGGTGAAGATAAACCGGCAGTCTTACTTATTGGTAACAATACTAAGGAAAATAGCGTATATGTTAAAGCCAACAATTCAGAGCAGATTATGCGTGTGAAACGCGACTTGATTGATAAAATTGCAAAAGGTGAAACGTGGTTAAGAGACAAGCAAATTTTCAAATTTAGTATTGATGATCCAATCCGGGTTACTGTAAAATATAATGGCGGTTCACAAGAATATAATGGTGTCCAATTCACCTGCCAGCGTCTTGGGACAAACTGGCGATTGACTTCGCCCGTCCAAGAAAACGCAAGTAACGCTGAAGTGAATGCCATCTTATATGGACTGATCGATTTAAGAGCAGAAGAATTTGTTGGTGAACCCTTCGGCGGTGGAAAAAATGAATTGCCAAATGCTACAACCGGTTTCAATTCGCCACAAATACAAATTACTGTAGAATTACGTGTTCAGAAAGTTTTCACCTTGCAAGTCGGAAAAGTTGATCCGTCTGGACGTTACTATGCGAGGCTTCAAAACAAACCAGATCAAATTTTTCTGCTTGATGCAGAGATAATTCCAAAACTGAAAACGAAGGTTGAGTGGCTCCGTGCCAAAGAAGAGTAACACCCGACAATTTATTAACTACACTTCGCCCAATTGACAGGAGGAAAGAAAGCCAACGACTGAAGATATCTCTCAACATCTACAAGTCAGTTTTATCGGTTTAACATTGAATGTTATGAATACATCTTTTATTATTCTAACGACCTACTTTTTCTTCATCCTTGAGATGTTATTGATTGGTCAATCCTTTTTCTATACACGCCGCGAACGAAAGACCGAGAGACCCGCATATACACCAAAAGTGGCTATAGTCGCTCCCCACTACGGATGGGATGATGACACTGCTGAGCACGCAAAGAGCCTACTTGATCAGGATTACGAAGGAGACTTTCAAATCTGCTTTGTAACTCACGAAAAAGATAATTCAGGGTACGATGTTTCTTACCCACACCTACGAGAACTTGTGGAAGATGTTCCACATGCGGATGTGTTTTTGGCACCCAACATCGTTGATAACAACCTGCCCCGTTCTCAAAAAGTGCAGAATCTTATGACCGTGATAGAGAGTTTGCCTGCCGATGTTGAAGTTATCGCATTTGTAGACGCTGATGTAGCAATTCAAAAAGATTGGCTCAGCCTTCTTGTTACACCACTTCAGGATAAAAAAATCGGTGTGACGGTCGGTGGTAGATTCTATTTTCCACAAACTTGGAACCTTCCATCGCTTATTGAAGCGACATGGGTCAATTTTCAAATGGCATTACAAGGGGATCATAAACTCGCGATGGTATGGGGCGGTTCTAACGCATTTCGCCGCGAATTTCTTGAAGAAGGACAGATACTGCAACGTTGGGAACAAGCAACAATTGAAGACCTAAACACGACTCGCGCAGTACGAGACGTTAAATGTAAAATTCATTTCGTTCCTGATTGTGTAGCGGTTACGCGCACTGCAAACCGCACATGGGGACAGGTTTTTGAATTTACAAATAGGCAGATGATTATGACTCGACACATGGGATTGTGGGCACAGTGGTTCGGCAGTTTGATACTCTTTCTACCCAAAGCCGTTCTGATTTTTGGTGCAATACCGTTTATTTTTTCACGACATGCGCTGTTACCGGTTGTTTTTATACCATTTTTTGAGGTAATCAGTTATCAACTTTGTTGCCGAAACCTTCCACAGTGGCTTCGCGAGATGCCAAGAGTCCAAGACACACTCCGTATCAGTAAATACGCTGCACCGTTTTCCATTTTCCTTGCGGGCATCAATGCCTTGTACGCTGCATTTCAACGAAAGATTGTTTGGGGGGGAGTCCGATATGAAATCCTTTCTGCCACTACATGTAGAGTTTTAGGGCGTGTCAAGGATAAAAATTAGGTATATCAGAAGCATTATCAAGCGCATTGTCCGCCCGATTTATGTGGACTGGTTGGTACTGTAGAAAAACATTCTTGCATTTTTTCTAAAATATGTGATAGTATACACCAAGTAAATTGAGGAGTGAGAAATGGGTAATGAAAAAATAACAAAATCAGACCGAGAGTGGAAAGAGCAACTTTCACCAGAAGAATATAAAGTCACTCGGAAGAAAGGGACTGAACGCGCATTTACAGGGAAATATCACGATTGCAAAGAACAAGGCACTTATCACTGTATCTGTTGTGGAAGTCCACTTTTTACCTCTGAAACAAAATACGAGTCCGGGACTGGATGGCCCAGTTTTTGGGACCCTGTTACCCCTGATAGCATTGAGACAAAGTCGGATTTTAGCATCTTTTTCATGCCGCGGACTGAAGTTGTTTGTAGTCGTTGTGATGCACATCTGGGACACGTCTTTAATGATGGACCCAAGCCGACAGGCAAACGTTATTGTCTCAATTCGGCAGCGCTCACACTCGTTAAGTCAGATGACAAATCTTAATTATAGTGAAATCCAAGAATATGTCCATACCCTCTGGTAGGTGCGGTTTCTAACCGCACCATTTACACAGGTTCGGTTAGGAAACCGAACCTACCGTGGTGTGTAAATAATTATGGATTTTACTATAAAAACAGAAAGGAGTATTAATGGCATTAAGAAGTCGAGTTTCATCGCGGTTCCTTGTCAATCAACTTGCAACCGCTATATCAGAAGACTGGCGTACATCGCGCAAATTCATGCGTTACCAACTTGCTAAGGAATCTTTTAATTTACGTCACCCATTTGGCGCGAAGCATGGCAAGGGCGATGCTATTCAGTTAGTTAGTCTGCGTATTACAGATATGTGTAATCTACGTTGTCATTCCTGTGGTCAGTGGGGCGATAACGGATATCTTCTTGGCAAATCGCTCAAAGAATTAAAACAACGTGAAGTGCCTGTAGAAGTGTATAAAAACCTCGTTGACCAGATTGTAGATGCGGGTTGGTCGCCTGTATGGTACATCTGGGGGGGCGAACCGATGCTTTATCCGGGTATCATTGAGTTAATGCACTATATCAAAGAGAAAGGGATGCCTATCTCTCTCGTCAGTAACGCGACTAACATCGCGCGACGCGCGGACGATATTTTGGAAACATGCAAAATTATCTACCTAAGCGTTGATGGACCGAATGAAGATATCCACAATACGCAACGCCCCGGTGTTTCGGAAAACTATGATAACTTCAAAGATGTTAAAGCAGCATTGGAAACCCTGAGTGCGGAGAAAGAAAGGCGAAACCAAAATTTTCCTTATATTATCCCGCTTAGCTGTGTCACGATGTATAACATTGATGTTGTCGTTGACCTCTATAAATTCACCAGCCAATATGCGGATGCACAAATCTTCTATTTGACATGGTGGATAGATGCTGAGTCTGCACAGGAACACACGGAAGATTTTGAGAGACGTTTCGGTTTCAAACCGCAAACACATTACGGATGGATTGGCACTTGGCATGACTTTGATCACGGTGTAATTTTGGATCGGTTTGAGGAGATGGAGGATCTCTCTGAAAAGCAGAAACGATGTCCACCTGTCATGATGCCGAGGCTAAACTCAAAAGGTGAAATCCAAACCTACTATACTGACCATGAGCAAACTTTTGGATACAACCAGTGTGTGAGCATCTTCATGACTTTGGAAATTGATAGCAACGGTGATGTGAGCCTCTGTCGTGATTACCATGACTATATCATCGGTAACATCAAAGATGACAAGGTCGTTGATATGTGGAATAATCAGAAAGCAATAAAATTTCGTCAGTCTATTAGCACAGATGGACCGATGCCGGTATGTCGCCGCTGTTGCGGTTTAATGGGATTTTAGTAATTGAAAAAAGCGAATATCCTGACATTAAACGATAGGAAAATTATATGAAAATAGGTTTACGTATTCCTGGCACTGCCCGACAAATGCCGTTCTCGGATTTCTGTAAGTGGTGTGCTGATAACGGATTTGAAGCAATTGATATTGGTGAAGCAACCCCCGAAGTTGTAAAAACTGCCCGGGATGCAGGTTTGGAAATTGGAACAGCGGATTTGCCTGGGACTCGCGAACTTCTCAGCGCAAAGAAATCTACGCAGAAATCAGGTGCGGAAAAAGCAAAAGCAGCTATTCAAGCCGCTGCTGACAACGATGTTCACATCATGTTTTGTGTTTTTGTCCCTGAAGATGCGAGTCTTGGACGTGCAAAAAACTTTGATATATGGAAAGACACCGTGCCACCGATTGCAGAATTCGCTGAATCCAAAGGTGTAACGATTGCGATAGAAGGCTGGCCCGGTGGTGCCCCTGCGTATCCTGCGCTTGGCTGCACACCGGAAATGTGGCGTGCCATGTTTGCTGAATGTCCGTCCCCTGGCTTAGGTCTCAACTATGACCCGTCCCACCTTGTCAGAATTGGTATTGACCACATTCGCGCACTCAATGAATTCGCTGCTTACGTTAAGCATGTCCACGGTAAAGATACCGCACTTGACGAGGAAGCACTTTATTTGCACGGCAATTTGGGACCGAGTTTTCACGGACCACGTGGGTTCGGTGAAGATTGGTGGCGATATACAATTCCGGGTGATGGTGTTGTGGATTGGCTAAAAGTAGTGCAGCGCCTTGAAGATGAAGGTTTTGATGGCATTTTCAGCGTTGAGCTGGAAGATTATCGTTATTGGCAGACATGGGAAGCAGAATCGGATGGGCTGCTACGTTCTCATGAATTTTTGTCCTGTTTTGTGCGATAAATCTGTAATAGACAATTCATTAAGACTATGGTTAACCCGAATACTGTGTCTACCTCTCTACTTCTTGTGACTGCCGTGAAAAATCTAATTGAAACAGTTGGTGAAAATGAAACGCATCTCTTTGCCACACTGACGGACCGCGATTACCAAGAACTTGTAAGAATCTTAGATAATCTGATTGATGTGGTCGGGGAGAATGAAAACCACATATTAGCTACAGTGATGGATTTTATCAGTGTCCTTATTGAGAATTATGAAGATGAACACGTTCCAGGACTAATGGAGATACAAGTTTAAGACAATGCCTATTTTTAGATTAGAAGGTGACGACATATCCAAAGCTAAACTCGTCATTGCCCAGGAAACCAACTTGGAACTTGAAAGTCATTTGGAGGACTGGCTTGAAAATAGTCCTTGGACGCTTGCTCAAGAACCTATTCTTTGGATTGGGAGACAAACGAGTGCTACAGACGAAAAAAGAACTATTTTTCCTGACTTGCTCGGTGTTGATTCTGAAGGAAATCTCGTCGTTGTTGAATTAAAAAAGAATCGTGCTCCGCGTGAGGTAGTGGCACAGCTACTTGAATATGCAGTGTGGGCAAACGAACTATCAGATCAACAAATTTATGAGATAGCTGAAACTTACTTTGAAGCTCGTGATGAATTTAAGGGAAAAACTTTTCAAGATACTTTCAGAAAAATGTTTGAGGTACTTGAAAACGATGAACTTCCTTTGCTGAATCAGGGTTTGCGTTTATTTATAGTCGCAGAAGAAATTCCAACACAGATAGCGCGTGTCTGTCGATTTCTACGGACTTCACAAGGCATGGACATAAATTGTATTGATGTTTCCACGTTTGAGACGGAGTCTGGAGAAAAACTTGTCAGTATGGAGGCAAAAGTTGGGGATGAAGATATTTCAGCACCAAGAGTACAAAGAAAGACTGCATCGCGTTCTTCGCAATGGTCTAGGGAAACTGAAAGACAAATAATTTGGGAGGCAGTAACGGAATTAACAGGTGGAGAAACTAACACTGAATTTAACCTGAAAGATGTTAAAGATTTTGTTGTAAGGAAGTATTCCGATTTTAATCCCAATACTGTAATGGGAATTTTGGTTTCGGATACTGTGAATAATGATCCTGCTTTTCCAAGTTCTGGCGAGAATAAATATTGGCGAGTAAAACCTGGTATTTATCGCTTACATGATTCTGAGAATAACGTAGTGGAAAGTGATGAAAGGCTAACCAATCTGAATCCGTGACTGAAAACTCCACATAAACGATGCAACAATTGTTTCCGCACATTCATGTCCCATCCACAGAAGGCATAAAATACGCCGGCTCCAAACTAAAACTTATCCCACAAATCCTCCAACTCGCCAAAAAAGTTAACGCCAAAACAATTTTAGACGGCTTTGCAGGCACAACCCGTGTCTCGCAAGCATTTGCCAAACTCGGCTATACCGTGATTTGCAACGATATTGCCCCGTGGTCAGAAGTTTTTGGCACTTGTTACCTGCTCAACACAAAACAGCCATCTGCCTATCAACCCCTTATTGACCATCTAAACACTGTGCCGCCGATTGATGGTTGGTTCACCGAGCATTATGGCGGACATGTGAATGACGGATGTGCAATCCAAACAGATGGACTTAAGAAACCGTGGCAGTTACACAACACCCGTAAATTAGATGCAATTCGGCAGGAAATTGAAAATCTCAACCTTGACACTGTTGATAAAGCAGTAGCACTGACAAGTCTAATTTTGGGGTTAGATCGCGTTGACAGTACGCTTGGTCATTTTTCCGCCTATCTCAAAGATTGGTCACCGCGCTCCTATAAAGAACTTATCCTTGAAGTGCCAAAAGTCTTTACATCAGAAGGCAACCACAAAGTTTACCAAACCGATATCTTTGAACTTGTCTCGCGCGTTTCTGTAGACCTTGCATACTTCGATCCTCCTTACGGTTCAAACAACGAAAAGATGCCGCCATCTCGTGTGAGATACGCGGCATACTACCATCTCTGGAAAAGTGTTATTCTCTTTGACAAACCAACCCTTTTTGGTAAGGCGAAGCGGCGCAAGGATACATCCGATCAACTTTCTGCATCTATATTTGAGGAGTTTCGACTTAATCCGAATGGACGTTTTATCGCTGTTGAAGCAATAGCAGAACTGATTATGGCAACACAAGCTCGATGGATTATCCTGTCTTATAGCTCCGGTGGACGTGCAACTGCTGAGGAACTAAACGCAGTCATGCAAAAAAACGGCAAACTTCTCGCTGTCGTTGAGATGAATTACAAACGGAACGTCATGGCAGGTATGAGATGGACACTTGAATGGGTGAACGCAGCCGAAAAACCGAACCGGGAATTCCTTTTTTTGCTTGAAAAGAATTAGCGCTTAGTCAAGTGCTAATTGATGGGACTTGAAAGGGATCGGGAATCGGAGTTCCCGCCTACCATAAGCAGCCGAAAGGATTGGTATCAAGGGTTAAACAATTCCTATTTCCATTCTTGCCATGATTTTGACAAATGTTTCAGATTTTGTGCAAAAAATGTTTTTGATCCGTTTCAAGTTGAAACTTCAAACGTTTTGTGGTATCATAAAGTTAAAGGAACACAGCAGTTATCTAACGATAAAACAAAAATCTTTAAATAGGAGGTTCATTGTGCAAAATCCAACTTCTACTCTTGAAGAAACCGGTATCGGTTCCATCCACGTTGAACCACTACCACCAACGGAAATAGACGAAACCCAACTTGTTTATCACCAACTCTGTCCCGCTGAGGATTTTGAGGAGCTGGAAGGCAAACCCTTTCATGTCAACGGCACGCATCTGGCTGTTTTCAAGAATAACGGCAATTTTTACGCAGTTGACAATCGTTGTCCACACATGGGATATCCGATGTCCAAAGGGAGTATCCGTGATGGTGTACTGATCTGCCATTGGCACCACTGGGAATTTGACCTCAAATCGGGGGCATGCTTCCTGGCATCCGGTGATGACCTGAAAGCATTTCCTGTTGAAGTCCGGGATGGTTATTTATACGTCGGGTTATCCAAAGGCGAGCGAGAAGCAGCGAAACAACGTGTCATCGCAAACGGTAAACGTGCACTTGAACGTGGGCTCAAGGACCGCAGCACCTTCTTTATCGCTAAAGCTGTCACAGCGCTTCGTGACGCAGGTGCAGACCCAGCGGAGATCATTCAGCAAGGACTCCACTACGGAGCACATAAAAGCAGTGACGGGTGGTCGTCAGGTGTAGCAATCCTAACGCTGGCAGCAAACATGTGGGATGATGTTGACCCAGATGATCATAACCTGTTTCTCGTGCACGGGTTAAGCCAGATCAGTCGTAGAACAACGGGAAGTGCACGCCCCTATCGCGCACCCTTCCCACGCGTCAAAGATGATCACGATCTGGAAACATTGAAACGATGGTTCCGTTATTTTGTGAATAAACGCCACAGAGGCGCTGCGGAACGTATCTTACTAACACTTAATGATAGAGACTATGACAAATCTGTTATCGCAGACTTCGTGTATACAGCAGCAACTGATTATTACTTTACTGGTGACGGACACGCGCTCGATTTTGCGAATAAAATGTTTGAAGCGTTGGATTATGTCAACTGGGAAGGGTCCCACGAGATTCTACGTCCGATCGTTGTTGACCTTGTAAGTAGAACACGCCATGAGGAGACCTCTCGATGGGCAGACTCTGTTCCTGTCTTACGCCCCATCTTTAAAAGGATCGATAGTATATGGGAAGACAATCAAGCGAACGAAGCAGAACTGGATATATCGGCATTTACACAGACGCTCCTCGCTGATGAGTTTGAACCTACTGTCGCAGAGGTAGAGCAGCAGCTTCGCAAAGGGGTCAAGCCAACCGACATCTGCCGCGCGATGACCTATGCTTCCGCAATTCGCACTGCCCGGTTCCATCTCAAAAACGAAGGTGACTGGCACGATGTTGCGAACATTTACTCATACTCTCACGCCCTTTATCATGCTTTTCAATATGCACCAAATGCTAACCTACTACGTGGTATATTTCACGGTGTGGTTTACTTGGCATATCTGCGCTGGTTGAACATGCCTGCTGCCCGTATTCCCAAACCTGGACAACGGGTCCCTGATGAGACTTACGATTCGCCTAAAAAAATGTTAGAACGGCTTCAAGAATTCGCTGACTTCCAAAAAGTTTACGAAGCGGAGATTCTGGTAAATCAATATCTTGAAGAAGGGCATGATGTAGACGCACTAAAACGGACGCTTGCCCACATTCTGCTACGTGAAGACGCAGAGCTCCACATGTTCCAGGTACTTGAAGTCGCTTTTCGACACTACGACTTATCAGACGACTTTGAAGAACAACGGATGCATCTATTGGCAGCGACCCGTTACATCACAGCACAGAAACTGATGAAGAACATTCTGTGGTCCACCGAGAACGCGGAACGTCTCGCGCGAGGTGAGTTACTTAGTGAACGCGACGATGATTGATACCTATCAAGCAATCAGCAATCGGTCAAGAGCTATCTGCGGCAGAAAGTCATACGCAACCGTCTACAACGATCTGCCGACAGCTGAAATCTAAAAAAAATTGCCGTTTACTTATGAAGTACGGTATCTTATTGATATGGAACAATATGATGAGCTTGTGAAACACCTGATGCACCAGTTCTCAGACGAGTTTGTGAAGCTTGCCTTTGGTACCTCTGCCTTTGAAGTGCTTAATAAACTCGACACGGAGCAACAGACGATTAAAGTGCATCGTAATGATATGACCTTTAAGGTGCGCTTGAAAGGTGAAGAGGTGCTGCTGCATATAGAGGCACAGACAGAGGATAGTCGGGATAAACCGATGCCGTTGCGTGTGCTTGCGTATGCAAGCACTTTACTGTTGCGTTATCAGATACCCGTGTATTCAGTGGTGTTGTATTTAGCACCGAATGCGGGGCGCACGGACCCCGGTGGCTATAGTTATGGTAATGAGAAGTTCAATTTACAGCACAAATATCAAGTAATCCGTTTGGAAGATTTAGAGGGTGAAGCGTTTTTGAACGCAGCCTCAATCGGGTTGTTACCATTCACACCTTTGATGAAACCGGCTGCCGGTATGGAAACGGAGGCATGGTTGCGAAAATGTGTGGAGATAGTTGAAGCAGCCCCGGTTGACAATCAAACACGCGGGACACTGTTGCTTGCACTCTCAATTTTTGGTAGTTTAGCCCATGACCCTCTCTTTTTTCAAAACGCTATATTGGAGGAAATCATGCGAGAATCGCCTTTTTATCAACTCTTAGAACAACAAATCTATGAACGCGGCCTTGAACAAGGCATTACAAAGGGACGCGATGAAGTGTATCGCGCCTGGTATGCAGATTGGGAAAGACGGCGACAAGAGGCAGCTGAAAAGGGAGTCCCCTTTAACGAACCACCACCGTCAAAACCCGAAAATAATACCGAACAATAAGGTAAGACAGGGCAGACGCATTTCCCCTTAAAGTTCCTTTTGATAAGGGGATTTAGGGGTAAAAAAGACCGGACTTTTTAAATAAAATGTCCCTTTCTCTGCTCAAACTGCGTAAGTCCTGTTGTGAATAGAACCGCAATCATGCAGAAAATAGCGCATAAACCCAAATTTACAGATTGGCAGGAAAATATTCCTAATTCAAGGCGGGATTTCCTTGCCAAGATAGGTAAGGGCGCGTTACTTGCAAGTTTGGGCATGTTTGGCGCAGGCTGTGAAGCTGTCAACCGAGGCTTGTTGGATAGAGGACTCATGCCCGTTGTCTTGGAAGACTTGCAAGCAGCAGGACTCCCAAAGCCGGATATGCTTGTCCATTCGGAAACTCCATTCAATGGTGAATTGCCGCCGCACCTCCTCAATGACGATGTTACGCCCACGGCACGACATTTCGTCCGCAGTAACAGCGGCATCCCAGAACGAGCGATTAAAAACGATCTACATGGGTGGAAATTGGTCATAGATGGCGAAGTACATAAAGAACTTGCCTTGTCAATGGAGGATTTGCTTCGTTTTCCGCAGGTTACTATGCAGGTAGTTTTAGAATGTGCAGGAAACGGCAGAAGTCTGTTTGTGCCAAAGGTTGATGGCACGCCGTGGCGACGCGGTGCTGTCGCCTGTAGTGAATGGACAGGCGTTCGCTTACGCGACGTCCTACAAGCAGCAGGTTTAAAACCGAGTGCTGTCTATACTGGAAACTACGGCGACGATCTTCCCTCTGACGGCAGTGAGCAATTTTCACGAGGTATTCCAATTGAGAAGGCGATGAATGAACACACACTCATTGCACTTAAAATGAACGGAGAGGTTTTACCTGCAGCACACGGTTTTCCCGCGAGATTGATTGTGCCCGGATGGATCGGTAGCTCTATGCAGAAATGGCTTAGCCGCATCTGGGTGAGAGATCAGGTTCACGACTCAGAAAAAATGAGCGGATATTCCTACCGCATTCCTGCATATCCTGTGGAACCGGGAGATAAAGCACCAGCAGAGGATATGCGTATCGCAACCTCATTGCAGGTTAAATCGCTTATTACGCAACCTGAATCTCATCTGCAATTTAGCAAAGGCATGCCTATAAAGGCCCGAGGGCATGCATGGGCAGGTGAAAACTATATCAATAGCGTCCTTGTCTCAACAGATTTCGGTATTCAATGGCAAGAAACCATGTTGATCCCACCATCAAATAGATATGCTTGGACCCATTGGGAAACCGAATTGACTTTTGCAAACAGAGGCTATTATGAAATATGGGCACGCGCTTTTGACGATAAGGGCAACGCGCAGCCTTTTAGCCAACCGTGGAATCCCAAAGGGTATCTCGGAAATGTTATTCATAGAGTGCCTGTTTCAGTAACCGCATAAATAGAAAGGATTTAGCAATGAAACTTGGTGTTATGTCCGACAGCCACGACAACATTCCGAATGTCAAACGCGCTGTCTCACTTTTCAACGAAATCGGTGTAGACCTCGTTGTGCATGCAGGCGATTTCATCGCTCCGTTTGCGATTGATCCGTTAGCCGATTTGAACTGCCGTGTTGTCGGTGTGTTTGGAAACAATGATGGTGAACGTATTGTCCTTGCGAAAAAGTTTGAAGCCATCGGTGGTGAGGTGCATCCGAACCTTGCCAGCGCATCACTCGGTGGCAGAACCATTGCAGTAATGCACTATCCTGAACTTGCTATTCCAATAGCAAAGAGTGGGGATTACGACATCGTAGTCTATGGACACACGCATAAGATAGACATCCAAAAGGATAAATCTCTATTGCTTAATCCAGGGGAGACAGGCGGTTGGACGACGGGAAAAGCGACGGTTGCCGTTGTGGAATTGGAGACACTTGAGGCAACAATATATGAAATCTGAATAGGTTAATTGTTTATGTTTCTGATCTGTGGAATTTACCATAAATTTATCAAAATAGATGTTGAGCTACATTAGTGCCTTTTAGGGCATCTGCTACCTCTACCATCCTATCCCAATATTTGCTTTCTTTGCCAGGTTCAGGGATTAATTTCATATCCATCGTTTCAAACGCGGTGTTGCTACAATTCATCAATATTCTCCCGTACTTGAGTTGATCTGCTTCCAAGTTTTTGGTATCATCTTGTCGAAAATAAAAGTTTTCCCAGTGGTCTCGTAATTCTTGTTGCAAATTGGAAGCTAATAAACGAATTTCACATAAAGTGCCATGTGCTAACAGCATGCGGAAAACTGAAACTTGTTTCGGATCGGGATACAACTCAAGGAATGCAGTCTTTTCTGATACATAAATTATCTGTGCTGCTGAAACGGAATACGCAAGGCGCGACTCAATTTCTACAGCCGCAGCTCTTAAGACTCCATCTGCATAAGCAATCATTTTCAAACCAACCGCCTCAAGTATATAGATGTCCTCATGAAGATCTTCAAAAGTATATTTATCCATAATCTTTCTCCTTAGTTACGGGGCCCATTGAAAGTTTTCAATTCATTTAATAATAGATAACATCCAAGGAAACATAGTAATGCAATACCATCTTGCAATTCTTACGCAACCTTGGCTTGAACTTATCTTAGATGGCAAGAAAACTATAGAAAGCCGATTTACCAAAATCCGATGTGCCCCCTATGCCAAAATTGATATTGGTGATATCGTTTACCTGAAGGAAAGTGGAGGACCCGTCAAAGGGCAATTCATTGCCTCCAAAGTGGAAACCTATACGGACTTGACACCCGAAATGCTAAACGAAATTAATAGGCGTTATCATCGTGATATTTTTGTCGACTCGCAATTTCAAGAGTTTTGGGAAAAATGGGCCGCCTCAAAGTATGCGACACTCATTCACGTTGACAATGTGATTGCCTATAAAAACCCTTTTCCATTCCCGAAAAAAGATGCACGAGCTTGGGTAGTATTAGACAAACCGCTGCTCACTTCTTGACTACTGGAAGGCGATTGAAATTACTCAATATATCCCAAATTCCGTAACCTACCTTCCAAAATCTTTTTCTCCTCAGGGGTAGAGACTTGTGCTTGTAAGTGCTGGTAATTAGAATTCATCAAAATCTCGTCATAAGCATCACGGAATCGTTCAGAGTCTTCGCAAGTCCTGTCCTCACTGCTCATAATGTGCCGATAGACATATTCACCTGTCTGTTCATCTTCACGGTAAAGGTATTCACCATCCGTTAGCGACCAGAGACGTACCCCTTCCGAGTACCTGCTAATCTCTTCGTTGTCAACCGTCGTCCGCGAAGTCACCCGATGATGCGACATCTCCAAGTTCTTCTGACTGAGAAAACCGATGCCGTAAAGACTATCTAACTCCGATAATACCAAGCGGTTGTCATCAATTTCGGATGAGGATAGTAAATCTTGCCCATAGCCCTGATAGTCCGTTTCAATACCAGCAAGGTTTATGATTGTTGGGAATAGGTCAATAGCCGAAATCGGTGCGTTTGGAAACGCTAACCCTTCTACGCCAGGGATATGTGCTAACAGTGGCACGTGTAACACGTTTTGATTAAGTGTGCTACCGTGATCAATTATTTCATCGCAAATTCCCTCACCGTGGTCCCCAAAGATGAATATTGCCCACTCTGGCAAGTCAAGTTGTTTCAGAATTTCAACCAATTTAAACTCAAGTATGTGCGTAGCAGCTGCATAATAGAAACGTAACGCTTCATCTGTTCTACCCTGTTGGACAAGGGATCCGAGACTCGGTGCGCCCGGAATGCCACTCATGCCGTATCCACCGTGTGTATACCAAAAATGTAGAAAGCAGAATTGCGGTGTCTCCGAAGGTTGTTTGAGATGATGCATCAGGTCTTCAAGCGAACCGAGTTGCTGTGCTTTAGCGTTCGGGTCTATAGGTGTGATAAACGCTTCATAATCAAGGAAGCGAAACACCTCCGCGCGTTCTGAACGCCCTGTCATGTGATACCCCGCATCAGCAAACAACTGAAATAGGTTCGGGATACCCTCAAACATCTTGAGGTAGGTTTGCCCATAAACGCCATGTTCAAACGGATAAAGCCCTGTAAAGTATGAGGTATGAGAAGGACGCGTTGCGGGGGCAGCTACAAAAAACTTCTCCGCAAGCGAAAAATCCTTGGTCAGTAGGTCAAACTTCGGTGTATTGAAGAGAGAGTTAGTACGGCTGAGCGCGTCATACCGCCAACAATCAATTGAAATGAGTAGAAATTTATTGACAGACTTGGTTTCCATATTTTAATCTATTAACCTTGCATTGCACTGCCGTGCAGTGTGTTGATACCCCTCATATCGGTCAGGATGAAAAGGATGGGGAGTATATATATAAACAGCATCGCTATAAGGGTCGTAGAGGATAACTTCTTCACGCGCATCGCCGCAGACATCTGCTGGAAAGCAGTGATACCATCCCATTTTACCACCAGTCGGTGGTGGCAGGTCTGGAAAAGTTATCACTTTGTTTCCCTTCCCATCGTAGAGTGCAGCGGGGCTGTAAATCAATTCAGGGTTGTCTAAACCGTACCATCGGATAACCTCTAATCCTGTATTATTCGGTGTTTCATCAACGCGGAATCTGCTCCGAATCTGTCCGCTGTTATTCACGACTATCAAATCAGGATGGTGCCCGTTATAACGGATGACTAAGTTCGGAGACGTATCTGACAACAAGTTTCCATATCGGACCTCTTGTCCATGCGGCACAACGTCAAAGCCGAGTGAGAACACAGGATTACCTTCGGCGTCAACAACTTGCCCACCACCTGAGAGGATAGCCCGCATTTCACCATCCCACTCCTCAACTAAAACTGAGTCGATATTTTCCCCAAGGTATTTATCCCATAGAACTGTCCCATTAGCAGCAAGCCCAAAGTTGCCTCCGTTAACTTCATCAAGACCATCATCGTTAAAGTCTCCAACTGCGGGGATGTATGCGGAATGCTTTGGATACCGAAACCACCTATCAGTATGCTGCCAAAGCAGTTCAAGTTTATGGTTAAAGGCAAGTACATTAACGCCAATCTTAACCACAAAATCTTGCGGTCGCGGATTTCCACTGAAATTGGCAATCATCAACCGTTGATGAACATAATTGGGGATATGACGTTCACCATCTGCGTCCGCATCGCACTGCTGAAGTGCTTCAGACACGACAGAATGTTTAATAGCACCCGTGGCCCCATCTAAAATCATCAGACGAATTGCGGACAAATTCCATTTACTCGCTTGTGTAACATCCGAATCTATCCAAAAGCAGATAACCTCTGCTTGTCCATCTGCATCAATATCGTAAATTGCAACGGGCCCTGGGCGATCAGGTGATAGTGTTGTTAGGATATTATCCTCCGCATCTGCATCTCTGATTTCCAGATGTTTATCCCCTAAAGACCAGAGCGGTTCACCTTCCAATGTAAACGCCCCGAGGTAACATGGGTGAATACCACCAAGTGACTTGTAAACCAGAAAATCGACGGTGCCATTGCCTGTCAAATCACCAATGCGGATATCACCACCCCACGAGCGCCCTGCCGTTTCATTGAGAAATGTCTCTGGAATCGGAATTCTTTTATAGAGATGCCCTGAGTGTTGCATATTCGGTCCCATCCATCTTCTCCTCATCCAGCAACTATTGCTGTGTCAACAATTGTTTGATAGTAAATCTGAAAAGTGTCAATGAGATTATCTCATTGATTTGATCTCTTCTGACACCGAATCAGCACGCAAACTGACGTGTGTCAGAATCTTGTTGAAAGCCGACGCAGGCGAGTTTGGGCCTACCTACGCCGATAAGCAAAGAAAAGAAACTGTTGAAGTCTCAACACCTACCATTGAGAGAACCCGTCCAACCTTTGTCCTTGATGGGCTCACAGCTGCACTGTGTCCTAAAAAGCGGTCTGACACATCAAACCAAAAGTTTGCTCATAACGGCTAAAACGAACCTTAAGACGGACGCTTCGACTATTAGCTGAGAAAACCACATCAAGCCATGTGTATTGCCGAAAAACTTCAGTTTCACTATAGCCTAAGCATATAGCAGTTGGCGGTTTAATACAGACAACGCACGCATCAAACTCAAACGGCTATATACATCTATTAGCACTCGACTGAACACTATTTCCATGCCCAATGAATTTTAGAGATCGCATCGACCACCTGATTCATATCCGATTCAGAACCGAGGAGAAGATTTTGGAAAAGCCATACACTCTGTTCACAAACTGATTCAGCATTTGGACATGATAATGACCTTATCAGGTGTGGGTATTTCTCAGCGACGTGTGCCATGCCGGGTTCCTCCGAAAGCGGAGAACGGTAGCCAATAGAACACGGAATCCCTTCTGCTGACAATGCATTGACAAATTCCTGTTGTGATTTTCCACCGAAACCCTCCGGGTTATACTTCATGCAATAAAGGTGATACCCGTGTTTTGTAACCCATGTAGCAAGTTTAGGCGGTGTAATGCCGGGTATGGCTTCCAAAGCGTTGGAAAGATAGGCAGCATTCCGATTCCTGATGTCTGTCTGTTCCTTCAAAAGTTCCAATCTCACCGACAATATCGCAGCAAGGTATTCAGAAGGGCGGTAGTTCCAGCCGAGTCGAGGATACTCCCATCTTGCGCCGCCAGGCGCACGCCCTACATTCATGAAAGCACAAACCCGGTCATGAATATCTTTGTCGTTTGTGGTAACCATGCCACCTTCACCAGAAGTAAGATTTTTGGATGCTTGAAAACTAAAGGCACCAACATCGCTAAGGCTCCCAACCTTTTTTGTAAGATATTCTGCCCCGTGTGCCTGCGCGCAATCTTCAATAATCTTGAGCTGATGCCGTTGAGCAATCTCTTGCAACGCACCCATATTAGCAGGGTGTCCGCCGAGGTGTACAGGAAGAATCGCACGGGTTTCAGGACTAATCGCAGCCACTACTGCATCAGGATCAATCGTAAACGTATCAGGGCAAACGTCTACAAATGCTACGGTACATCTGCGTTCTAAAACGGCACTTGCAGTCGCCACAAACGTATAATTCGGTACGATCACTTCTCCACCATCGCTGAACCCGTCAAGGTCAAGCGCACCGGCTAAAGCAGCACTAATAGAATCTGTCCCGTGCGGCATAAAAAGGGCGTAATTTGTGCCAGAATACTGGGCATACTGCTCACAAAAACGCGGTATCATTGCGCCACCAGAACCTTCGTTACCACTCATATAGACACCACGAAGTAATGGTTCAATCTTAGATTCCCATTCAGCAGATGTCCGTATCGGCCAAGAAGGCCACGGATGGGTTTGTGTGTTTCGGACAGGCGGACCGCCTGAAATTGCTAACTGGTTGGACATGTGAGTCTCCGACAGGATATAAAATTGGTTGTTATCATATTGTAAACCATAGTCTACCCTAATATAGAAATTATTGCAAGGACAAGGTTATTTAGTTTTAGGTTTTTCGGGCATATTTATCACAGTTGTTAGTATTTATGAAAAGCAGATATAGCGTGATTTTGGACACCATATCTGTTGGACTTCACTTTAAAAACTACCTATTTTGAGATGAATAATGACAAGAAGAAAATCTTGCCACTTGTTAGGTATTTTAGCAAAACTTAAAAACCCACGCAAGGATAAAGGGAAACGACCAGGGGTATTTGCGATATGTTTTTTCTTGACGATAATCTTATGTTATGTATAATGAATTCAGCACTGTTTACAAGGAGAAAGCATGCACACGCAGCACCGCAATTTGCTATATATCCATTCAGATCAACACAATCCCTATGTTACGGGATGTTATGGTGATGAATTGGCACAAACCCCAAACCTTGATCAACTTGCTGCAGAAGGGATTGTGTTTGAAAATGCCTACTGTCCGTCACCTATTTGTGTGCCTTCCCGTATGTCCATGTTGAGCGGACGGTTTCCTTATGAAAACAGCGTGTGGACAAATAGTCATATTCTTGACTCTGGGATTCCGACCTTTGCACATGCGATGGGTGCTGCTGGGTATGAACCTATTCTCGTCGGACGGATGCATGCTTTGGGACCGGATCAGCTGCACGGTTATACCGAACGTCTTGTCGGGGACCACGGTCCGAACCATCCAGGTGGTGGCGGTGTTGATCACGGTGAGCTGTCCGGAACAGCGGGACCAGCCCGTGTAAGTCTACAAAAATCTGGGCCAGGGCAAAGTGCGTATCAGGTTCACGATGAGGATGTGACTGCCGCAACAGTTGATTATCTGAATCGACTCGGTGTTCAGAAAAGAGCAGGACTGCTTGATGCACCGTTTTCAATTTCTGTGGGGTTTATGTTACCGCATCAACCTTTTGTTGCGCGTCAAGAAGATTATCAACTCTATGAAGGGCGAATGACGATGCCGCAAAACCCTGAACATTTTTCTGACAAATTGCATCCCTACTTCCGATGGTGGCGTGAAAAATGTGGGATAACTGAGGTGTCTGATGATGAGATTCTTCGGGCACGCACAGCATATTGGGCATTGGTTACGCGGATGGATATAATGATAGGGCAGATTCTTAGTGCACTCAGAGAAAACGCATTGGATCAAAACACGATTATACTTTATAGTTCCGATCACGGTGAGCAAGTAGGTGAACATGGGCTTTGGTGGAAACAGACATTTTATGAACACTCTGTGAAAGTTCCCGCTATTTTATCGTGGCGTGGCAACTTGCCAGAAGATGTGCGGTGTAATCGTGTTATCAGTTCCCTTGATTTGAATGCCACAATGATCGACGCACTTGGTGCATCACCTTTGCCGAATTCTCGCGGAAGAAGTGTTCTACCGCTTTTCCAAGACGAAGATGCTGAGTGGGAAAACATTGCATTTTCGGAATATTGCACCGATGAAGGATGCTATCATCGAATGGTTCGCTATGAAGATTGGAAATTGAATTACTATCACGGACAGCCGCCCCAACTGTTTAACTTGAAGGTAGACCCAAATGAATTATATGACCGATCAGACGATCCAACATGTCGGGACATCTTAATGGCGTTGATGGAAAAGATTTTGGATGGATGGGACCCCGATCAGATTGCTGCCCAGATGGCAGCGAAACGTGCCGATACACGCGTTCTTGGCCAATGGGCACGCAGCACACAACCTGTTGACCAGTACCGATGGAATCTTTTACCAGAGATGGATTATTTGGATTGAAGGAAAATATGAAAAATTCTAAACTTGTCGTAGGACACCTAATGAAGGATCAGTTGTTTGTTAAGTCGTTTACAACTTCCAAACATCTAAATTGGATAAAAAGTCTAAAATCTGACGAACTTGTTGAGTTTTTTGACGAATTACTGAAACTGGTAATTTATGTGTCAGAAGGGAAAAGAGATGTTGAAACTTTGACCGTTTTTCTTGATGAATGGCGTGAAACTGCTTTGCTGAATTTGGAACCAAATATTATTGAAGAAATTGCCGAAGCTGAAAAGGAATTGGATGATGGTGGCGGAAAAGAATGGTCCCAAATTAAAAAGGAAATCGGACTGTGAATCAGCAGCAATACACACTTGACCGATTGCCGAGAAAGGTGGAAAATTTTATCGCGCGGCTTAATCGGGAAACACAAGTGCGTATCAATCTTGCGTTTGAATATATCAGCGAATCGCCGTTCAGACACGAAAATCCAACAACAATTAAAAAACTGCGCGGAAGGAAAGAAGGACATTATCGTTATCGCATAGGAGATATCCGTTTCATCTATCGAGTTGACAGAGTTAATCGACTAATCCGGATCCTACAAATCGACAATCGTGGTGATATTTATTAATTCTCAAAATTCACAGTGATAGTCAATTGCACATTTATAACATTATATGTCGATTCGGATTAGAACACCTTTTGGATGTAAAAAGGAGATACAAAATGGAAAACAGTTCTATCCTGAAGGGTGAAGCCTTTAGTGAAGAGAAAACAACCGAAATTGCCGAACAATTCTTCCGTGACGGGTTTGTCCATATTCCGGGTGTGCTGACTGAAGATGAGGTCACTGCATTACGAAACAAAACAGATGCGTTTTTCGCAGACCCAGAACTTGCTGAGCGGACAAATCCTGACCTGGCAGATGTCCGATATATCCAGATGGGCGCACACGCTGGATCGGGTGAACATTTACCTTTCATTTTACGGAATACGATTGAACTGGATCCGATCTTTCGGGATATGCTACTTCGTGAACCGATTTTGAGTTTGGCTGAGGCGATAGTCGGGGAGAACTGCAAGTTTTGTGGTCAAAATGTGCTTCGTAATCTGCCTGGACTCTCTATTAGTACTTGGCATGTAGACGGTTCGGTGCATTTCCCTGTTACTGATAAAATGCCGCGCCACGATCCGCGCTTACGCATGCCCGTGATGTGGTTTACGGTTCAGATAGCACTGAACGATATTGAGACAATTGAGGAAGGACCGACACAATATGTCCCTGGTAGCCATTATTCAGGCAGAGGCCCTAACAATCAAGAAAATCCTGAATTTGAAGGCAATAAACCGGTCTCTATTTTTTGCAAAGCGGGTGATATTTACCTACAGGATCCACAATGTTGGCATCGCGGGGCACCGAACTTGTCGAACAAAACCCGTTATATTTTACAATCTCAATATGCGGCATATTGGGCATACTGGCGGTTTAGCCTTTGTAACGGTGTCCCTGTGCCAGAAGATGCCTTACAAAATGCAAGTGATCGTCTGCTAAGCTTGTTAGGACGCAGCCGCCCAGGTGCTTAATTGAAATCAAGGAAGGCTTAACATGTCTGAAAGTCCACTTCACTATAAGGCTATTACTGAAGTTGCAGAATTAATTTCTTCAAAAGCGTTGTCACCAGTTGAACTGACAACCGTTATGTTGCAGCGAATTGAACAGCTTGATGACCGATTGAAAAGCTATGTCACAGTTATGGCAAACCACGCAATCGCATCGGCACAGAAAGCGGAGCAGGAAATTGCAGCAGGTACGTATCGCGGTACGCTTCACGGTGTCCCAATTGCAGTCAAGGATCTCTGCTTTACTAAAGGTGTCCGCACGATGGGTGGAGCAAAAGTCCTGGAAAATCACGTTCCTGGGTTTGATAGTACGGTAGTCCAAAGGCTTGAAGCCGCGGGGGCGGTACTGCTCGGCAAGCTCAATCTAACAGAAGGGGCAATGGGCGGCTACCATCCAGATTTTGATATACCTATAAACCCGTGGAACCCTGAACGATGGACCGGCTCATCTTCAAGCGGTTCTGGCGTTGCAACAGCTGCAGGATTGTGTTCCGGTTCAATCGGTAGCGATACAGGCGGTTCAATCCGTTTCCCTTCGGCTGCTTGCGGTATTGTCGGACTAAAACCCACATGGGGTAGAGTGAGTAGATACGGTGTACTTGCACTTGCTGAGTCAATGGATCATGTCGGCCCAATGACGCGAAGCGTCGCAGATGCGGGGATTATGCTTGAGGCAATCTCTGGCTTTGACCCGAATGACCCAACTTCTCTGCCCAATCCTGTACCTAATTTGCTTGAAGGGATAGATAAGGGTATTAAAGGTATCCGAATAGGGTTTGACGAGAATTACGCAATGAAAGACGTTGACACTGAACTTGCCGAAGCGGTATGTGCTGGCGTAAACGTTTTAGAGGGATTAGGAGCAGAAATCGTTGCGGTACAGTTGCCTAACATGGATGAATATGTCTTAGCGTGGCCAACGATCTGTTCAGCAGAAGCGGTAGCAGCGCATGCAGCTACCTATCCTTCACAGCGGGATGCCTACGGTCCTTGGTTCCAAGGATGGCTTGATATGGGGGCAGAGGTGACAGGTGCTGGATATGCCGAAGCGAATAACTTGAGAGCCGCCTGCACAGGACATATCAGGCGTGTATTTCAAGATATTGATGTATTGGTATGTCCATCAATGTCTGCTCCACCACACAAAGTTACGCCAGAGTTGCTATACGGACCGAAAGAGACCAGGCCCGCAAGGTTTCAACGATTCACGGCACCGTTTGACTACAACGGTGCGCCGACACTATCTGTGCCGTGCGGTATGAGCAGCGAAGGACTACCGTTGAGTATTCAGTTTGTTGGCAAGCATTTGGCAGAACCTTTGTTATGTCAAGTTGGGCATGCTTATGAAAGTGCAACCTCATGGCATAATCTTCACCCAGACGTTTAAGCGATGTGAACGCTATTTCTGTGGCAGGTGATATCCGTCTTTCGCAACCGGAATTCTAAAGAGACTCCCTCCTGCTGTGATGTAGAGCATCTTACTCGCTTCATTACGCCCAAAAGCAACATTAGTCGGCAATTCGGGTGTCTCAATATATGCCAATTCCGTTCCATTAGGAGAATAAACGCATACACCGAATCTGGTTTTATCGCGAACTGCCACATAGAGATTCCCTTCCACATCAACTTCAAAACCGTCAGGGCCGTGTTCTGGAGCATAGTCAACGAGTATTTCACGAAAAGTTGCAGTGCCGTCAGATGAAAGATCATAAGCAAGGAGTGCCATCCGCCCCATGCAGGTTGGCAACTCATCCGGCATCTCCCTGAACGAACCGCTATCGTTGCTACCGACATAAAGCGTTTTCTGGTCAGGTGAAACCGCGATACCGTTCGGTTTACCGGAATCAGCACTGACAAGATGGACAGAGTCATCTGTATCAATCCGATAGACACCCATCACAGGTTGTTCTACCGGTTCATGTCCAACGTAACGTGGATCGGTAAAATAGACACGTCCCTGTTCATCAATGGTGAGATCGTTAGGCGAATTAAAAGGCTTTCCTTCATATAGCCCAGCGATAATATCGCTTTTCCCCGTTTCCACGTCTGTTCGAGTAATCCGCCGTCCCCCGAAATCTGCCCCTTCTGCGACAACTAAACGTCCTTGCGCGTCAAACTTCATCCCGTTTGACATTCCACTCGGTGAACGAAAAACAGTGGTTTCGCCTATCTTAGGATCGTATCTCATGATATGTCCGGCTTGCATATCGGCTTGATGTGTGAAGGTGATGTCACTAAAATAGACCGTGCCATCTGGCGCGACGGTTGGTCCCTCTGTGAAATGTGCATCGTTGAACACTTCTTCAAGTTTAGAGTCTGCTGGGAGAATACCTTCTACGGTTGTAGTTTGTGAATTTGGCATATTTAACTCCTTTTTGCCTGAAAATAAAAGATTTTATTACCCCATTGGATATGGGCCGTGGGTCGTCACATTTTGCCGAGCATGCGTATAAACTGCATCCTGAATTTCAAGTATCCGCACAGCATCAATAACCGATGGTGTGAAAAATTTCCCATCACGGATAGCGTCAAACGCACTGCCCATCACGCCTTTTATTCTGGCACCGTGTGAGATGTCCTCACTGAACTGCACACCTTCGGTTGTGTGAACCTCAATCAACGGTTCGCCATTCTTCCCATACTGCTCAAAGACCGATGCCTTTGTGCCGATAAATCGGAAGAAGTGATCGCCACCACGTTTGCCTGACGGATAGGTATAACCTGATTCAATAATCCCTGTGATACCGTCTTCTGTTCTTAACACACCGATACCGCTGTCCTCCACACTCCGACTATACATCGCGTTAGACATCACCGCGCCAACCACTGTAATCTCCTGATCACCCACAAACTGAAGGAATGTGTCAATACCGTGCGCTGCTTCAACTGCCCAGCACCCACCGCCCGATATGCTCGGATCGTTGTGCCAGTAGGAAGGTGTCGGGTCATAACGTGATGGCGGACCGTTGTTCAGTCTGCTATTGTATAACACAAGGTCACCCAAGCTATCATCGTCAAGCATCTCTTTAACAATACTTACGATTTTGCTTGCGCGGTTCGGCAAAACAAGCGCGCTGAACACACCATGTTTTTCGGATGCTTCCGCTGCAGGACGCAGTCGGTCTGCACAATCCGCAAACGGTTTATCCAAAAGATAGGGAATACGTCTGTCTACACATGCTTGCACGTGAGATGACATTTCGGTATGTTTGCCTGCGACAAGTACAACGTCAGGTTTAGTAGCATCCAGACAGTTGCCTGCAGAATCGAATGCTGGCGATTGAAAGTCGTTTGCTAACTGTTCACGAGGTGAATGTTCTGCATCCATCACGCCTACGATTTCGTGTCCGAGTGCTTCTGCTGTGTTTGCCATGCTGCGTCCATGATGGCTATAGGAGAGGAGTGCTATTTTCATGTTATGCCTCAGTTAATTTGTTATAGATTTCTGCCAATTCTTTACCCAGCAATTGTGGGTCCTTGCAAACATGGAATTCCCATTTTTTCAGTTTACCCCAATTATTCACCGCGGACACCCACCTTTTAGCAGCTGCATGTTTCGCGTGAACCTGATCCGGTTCAAAACCCTTTATTTCCAAAACGAGATGGACTCCATTTGTGAGTCGTACAATAAAATCTGGTTCGTAGAGATGAGAAAAACCGTTGTATTCATACGGAATGCCGAGTCCGAGGTGGTCGTTCCGCACGTAACATGCTACAACATCAGATTGCTCAAGCCGAAATTTAGCAGCACGTTCCCATGTGCCTGTATCCAGCACTACCTGATTCACATGACTCCGTTCTGTTGCCACACATGGCCGCGCCGTGAGAAAGTCAACATCAGTCGATGTGCCAATCGGGGCATAGCGGTTGAGAATCGGCAGCATCGGAATTTCACCTTTCGTCTCATCGGGTTGAATAGCAGTCATCAAACGTTCTACAATTAGCGTAACGTATTTCTCTTGACCGAGTTCACAAGGGTCACATCCGTGGAAGTCAACCTTTGTTCTAACATAAGCATCAACATGCTTATAGACTTGCGGAAAAAGACGGTGTCGAGAAGACAATCTGAGTTTTGGATTGCTGTCCGGATCTGGGGCGGTTTGTCTGTCCCCGACTAATTTGAGAACAATTCGATGCGCAATCTCAAATTGGATGGCTTGTAAATGTGTGGTTCGGTAATATTCTTCGCGGTCTTGAAGGAGAGTACCCCCCGGACCGGATGCTGAAGGTGTACCAATTTCGTATCCCACAGCAGGTTTGACATAGAGGGCAGTGGGATTCAGTTCCGGTTGGATGCTGAGCGGTTCCGTTGAATCAATATCTGCCTTGATTTCGTTTTTTTGTAGGGCAAAGGCGTACCCTTCTACAATCGGAAATCGTATCTCAAAATCTTCACGATCAGATAATGCCCTGACGTGATTTTTCGGTTTGTCATCTGGTTCGCGGCCTTTTGAGGGTCTACCTCTGAACGGGATAACCGAAAACGGTATACCGTAAACATCAACATATTCCTCGGTAAGCAACCCTGTTTCTGGGTCTGGTGTATAATTCATTCTGCGTAACCCGCGCCCGACTACCTGTTCACAGAGCAGCTGACTGGTAAAAGCACGTAACCCCAAAATATGCGTTACGTTGTTTGCATCCCATCCCTCGTTTAGCATTGCGACAGAGACAACACATCTTATTTGTGCGCCTGGCTTACCAGGTTTTCCTATTGTTGCAACAATTTCTCTGAGTGCTTCTGCGGCTTGTGATGTGCTCTGATTTGGATTGACACTTTCCGCTTGTGCCAGCATTTTGCTGTCAATACGCAGCGTTCGTTTTACGTTTTCGGTATTGGAAAAAAAATCGGGGAAAATAGTACCTCGTCCATAGACTGTTTTCGTCTTATTTTTCTTTTTACTTTTTCCGCTTGTGCCGCTGTCGTCAACGACATCTTCGACTTGTTCACCAGAAATTTTTTGATAAAAAATCTCTGCAATATCAGTATTGGCACATACGATAATCAAGACTGGCGGTGTTTTTTCCTGGGCATCTGATGCTTCCTCAATATATCCAAAACGTTCTGTCCACTGGCTGGCAAGTGTAAGCAGTGCTGGTTCTGCCTCACGATAGATGGCATCCGGTTTCGGTGTTCTTGTCCGTCTTCCTGGCGTTGTGTCTACAGCCGAAAGATCATCAACAATCGTTTTCCACAGCCGAAAGTATTTCGGTTCAGGTCTCCCGGTGGTATCACTTACTGGCAGTCGAGGTATTTTCGTTATACCGCTTTCAATTGCGTCAACCAATCCAAAATCACTCACAAGCCACGGGAACGGAGAACCTTCACGGTAACCACTGCCTTTAATGTAAAACGGTGTCGCTGAAAGGTCAACACAGAATTTGATACCACACCCGACGTTAATCTTATCCAAACCTTCTACCCACACGGTAGCATCTTGGCGTTCCCGCTTTTCCTCTGCAGAGAGTTTTTCCTCAGTCGGTGCAGGACGATAGGCGTGATGTCCCTCATCGTTTAGCACCATAATCGGCGCGCGGCCATGGAGTTCACCTAACACACGTTTGGCAAAAACGTCTGGTGTTTCCTCGCCTTTATTGACAACTGCGTAGGTCTGCCCGCCTTCTTTATGTTCGGATTCAGGGGCAAATTGATGCCAATTGGTAACCAACACCTTCCCACTATTCAGCAACGGACGGAGTTTTGTTGGAATGAGTTCAAATTCATCGTAATAGTTATCGTTATCCTCAGGGCGTAACACTTGCAGCCGTTGTTTAATTATAAGGTTCGGACAGACAACAAGTGCTGCTGCAGGGAAACGTTCATCAGAAGACACTTTGCCACGATTGCAAAATGCCCACGCGATGAGCATTGCCATCACAACAGTTTTGCCGCTGCCGGTTGCCATTTTACAACCGTAACGAATCAAATCTGGAATATCGAGATTGTTAGGGGAATCAACTAATTTGGAAAGGTCATCTTTGGAAAATTTAGGCGTAAAGCGTGGTCCCTTCTCTCTCTGAAGTATTTCAACGAGATAGATAATTGTTTCTACTGCTTCGCGTTGACAGAAAAAGAGTCGTCTTAACAGGTCTTCGCGTCCCCAATGCCGCAGCAATTCTTTTGTTACATTTGTAGCACTTTCGTATTTTGAATTACGCCACCGCCGGACATCATCGCGGAGTGCGTTCACTAACGGTAGATCATCTCGCTGTTCCTCTTGGAAAAGACTGATTTGATCGCTGCCAGTGCGTTCCGTTTTGTACCAATATCCTGCCTCGCGGCGTCCTGGATTCTTGGATGCCTCACCTGTTTGTGTGTCGTAAATCCAATGTGTAGTTGGTTCTTCGTACGGGCTGCATAAGATAGGTTGTTCAACAGGTTGGATTGGGAGTTGAAGTTGGTCTTTGTTCATGAAGATTCCTCATTTTCTGTGTTAGCAGTTTCTTTTTGTGCTTTCCATTCTTTTACAAAGTTGGGATCGTGCTTTTGCAATAACTCTAAACATTTTTCTTCTACGTCGGGTAGGTTATCTGTTAAATCATTCGTCAAGACTTCCTTTATACCTTCAGGTTCTTGAAACTTATCAAAATAGTCAACTAATATCTCTAACATTGTTGAATTTTGTTCTAAATTCTTCAAATCGGGTATCACCTTTTTCAACATATCAGCAGAGTCACCCCTGTCCAATTTAAGTCCAACATCTGTAAGTGAAAATATTGTCCAAGACAAGAAGGTATTCCTATTCTCAGGATTTTCTTCTATCAAACGGTTAAGGAAAGTTTTGAGTCCTTGATAAGTTTCCTCATTTCTGATTCTTCTGAGTCTATCTAAAAAAAGGAAAGGATAACGACTTGCATCAAATGACGCTCCCCAATCAATTTCTGTATCAACAATAGAATTTAAAAATGTTAGCACGGGAGAAACCAATAACGGGGATTTCCTTGCAGCCAGGACTTCTATAGCAGTGTACCTAATTGCCAAATCACGTGTTTTATCGCTAAATACATCCAAAAGCACTTCTTTTGTGAGTGCTTTGACTCGTTCAGGATGACTTTCTAACTCGATAAGAGCACTACTCATAAACCTTCCAATAAAGATGCTGCATGTTCTATTCGTAGTATTCTGAACTGATCTTCCAATATCTCTACCTTCTCAACGGCTTCTTTAAATCCGTTTAGGCTTTTTTCAACTTCATTTTCAATTAACTTATCTGTCCTTGACTTAAGCCAATACCCAAAAACGTAACTAACACCGATAAGAATTGCGACAAAAATTCCAATTATAGTCCAGAACCAAATTGTCCATGCCTTCAACCAGTCATTATTAGACTCTCTCAATTCACCTTTTAACTTGTCAATATTTGTATTAATAAGCTCTGCATTTGCCTTAGCGAGTTCCGTTTCTATCTTCATCTTCTCATTTTCGACAGTCTGAAGTTGGATTTTGAGTTTCTCAACTTCCGTATCCGTTTTCGGAACGTTTTGATTTTGCTGAGCAATTGACGCGGATACTATGATTCCTAATAATGCTATCAACAGTAAATAGACGGTATTTATCTTCATTTTCTACGCATTCCTATATCGTATCAAATCAAACAGAACATACCATAGAACGAGATTTTTGTATCTTGCATCCACCCTAAAAGATACCTTTTAGTAGAAAAGGGAGCTCCATTCATCCCAAAATGAACCCTTACCAGTTGACAAATTATCAGTCTCAAAACGGCGCTTAACCTCTTTAGTGTATATGGAGTCAGGCCAAATACGGATGTTTCCATGCCCACTGCCAGCCATGTTTGTGACCCGATAATAGTCAGCAAGGTCACGCAGTGTTGAATCTTCCCACGCGAGTCGTCGCGATAGATTAGCAATCAGAGTACCAACTGGAGTAAAATGTTCAGCTTGATAACTTGGAGATAACATGTGTCCAATATATACACTCAATGCTCCTCCCACTGTTTTTTGTTCCGAAAGCCACTGGGACATCTGCTGTGCATCAATAAACGTCGTTTTACTCAAGGTCCATGTAGCAAGATTCACAACACAAAGTATATCAAGCCCTAAGCGAGGATGTGA
This sequence comes from Candidatus Poribacteria bacterium, assembly GCA_022825825.1. Taxonomy (GTDB): domain Bacteria; phylum Poribacteria; class WGA-4E; order WGA-4E; family WGA-3G; genus MSPOR6. Next base: position 165,228 of record JAJDWA010000002.1, on the reverse strand, counting down.
AACATAAGAGGCATCAGACTCATGTAACTTTTGCTCAATATTATTCTCAGGTGTTGAGTTAGGGGCTTTCCAAGAATGAGAATGCGCTAACAGTCCGCAAACAATAGGGGCATGCAATTCTTTGTAAGGTGTCCCTTCCCGGACAGGATACAAGTTTTTGATTTTTACACAATTTTTCACGGTTTTCTCAATATCTGCTGCTGTCAGCGTAGTTTTGCATTCAAATGCTGCGGCAACACCAGCAGCTAAATATATTTTTTGACCTTCGTCAATTAGCTGCTTAGGATATATACTCTTTAGAACTAACACGTCAACTTGTGGACTTACTTGTCCATCTTGGCTGATAATTCTTCCTTTTGTGACGACTTCATAGGTGCGTGGAAGCCACCCACTTAATAGATCACACCAATTCTCCTCGCCTTGGTCTCCAGCGGTACCCGGATCTTCAGATGCTCGTTTTTGAATCTGCCTGTAATGTGCAGCCATTCTGTCCTGTAGCTGCTGCATGAAGTCGTGTAGGTCATGGGTTTTCTCTTGAGACATTATTACCTCCTACTTTTTGTTATCTGTGTCCTCCGCGATTCAGACAATGGTTCGGTGCGGTTAGGAAACCGCACCTACCGGGACTTTTAATACCCCAGATCACGTAGGTTATGCACCCGCATCACCTCATTCCCACGCGGATCAATCACCTTGACAGCAACACACGCATGCTCACCTGCAGCAAACGGCAAAGATTCTGTACCACTAAACTTCTCAAAACACTCAGGGTCAACCACGCCTTTGAGATCGCGGGCGATTTTAGTCCACGCACTTTTATCGGGAAAGAAGGCTTGGGTGATGCAGAAATCGCGACCGTTATAGTCAGAATCAACGAACCACGCTGCTACCTTATCCGCACCAGCAGAATTCACCGTGTTGTCTACAGGATTATAGATGTCTACACCCTCCATTTTGACAATATATTCTCCACTGTCCGTTGTTTTGAGTTCCGTACGTGGCAGTCCAAACACGGTAAACAGCTGACTTGTTGGTGTTTCCTTTAGCAGTTTTCCCATCGCAACGTCTGGATTGATATAAGCCATGTGGGCACGAACTCTTGGATTCGGATCTTCTTGGATTATCGCTTGCGATGCACCATCAAAACTGAATCCTGCAAAAACCAATTCATCATAACCTCTGCGCGAAGCAATCGGCAAGCAATCTTCGACTAACACCGAAGTCACAGGACCGTGTTGCGGACCGAAAACAACAGCGACAAGACGTTGTTTATCGTCATCTGTTTCCCATTCACCTTCAGCGTGAAGTACATCGCCTTCAATCGGATCAAGTGTGGCAAATTTCATCGTTTTGTTTTCTGCGAACCGCACACCATCATTTTTAAGCAAACGAATCATCTTGTCAAGATATGCTTCTGCATTAACTGCCTCGTCCCCTTCTTTATCTTCATAAGTGTCCAGCTCTTCTATCGGTTCACCGCCGATAGGTGAACCCCCCTCGCCCCCCTTGTCAAGGGGGGATTCAGTATGGAGCGATTCTTCTGCGGGTTGCACTGCTTCTACGGTGAAGGGACCGCTTACCCTTATCCGCTTTCTGTCCACTTCTGGCTGATCGACTAACTCCTCACCTTCGGAGGATGCGGCGATGCATTCGTTGACCTCATCCATCTTTGCGCGCCATGCCTCGCGGTAATCTGTCAACGCATTTTGTAACGCTTCGGGCCAGTCCGGATCAGTGTCAAAGGGTACTTCCCACTCCTGCCATGCTGTCTCAGGCAGCTGCCAACGCCGACGGTCAGCATCCGTGATAGATCTTTTTCCTTCACGTGTTTCCTTCTCTGCAAGTTTAGCAAGGAGTTTGGTGCAGATTTCTTGCGTAACTTCCACTAAAGCACTGTTCAACGTTTCTAACTTCTCTTTGAGAATCGGCTCATGCTTTTCAAAGATTGGGTCAAGTGCGGTGTTTTGGGCAATGCTCTTGAGGGTTATGTGCGGGACGTTTTTGTTGACGAATCCGCCTGCAATGCCTTTCGATTCGTCTTTGAGTTGGTAATACTCAAAACTACTTGTCAAGAGACGTTGTCGTGCTAAGGCGACAGCGACGCGACTGGTATCAATGGTAATCCACCGTCTACCCCACTGTTCGGCGACATAAGCGGTGGTACCGCCTCCGCAATTATGCACTGCACATACCTCAGTAAGATAAGAATGGTCCGCTTCAACTTCAAGGTCGTAGACATCTTCATCAACATCTGTGTATTGGATATTGACAATTTCTACCGGCTTGCAGTGGACATCAAAGTACACGGTGTCACCAATTCGTAAGGTGTCTGATCTGCGCCATTGTTGAAATGGTGTTTTAGAGGGATGAACAGCACGAATTGCCTGATGAATCTGGGACAGGACACCATCAAGACGCTGAAAAATTTCATGGTTCGTGAAACGTAGGACGGTTAATCCTAACTGATGCAGGTAATCGGTGCGTACGGAATCATAGGCTTCGGCTTCAGGCGTGAAGTGTGTGTCCCCATCAACTTCAATAATTAGTCCTATATCACGGGCATAAAAGTCAGTAATGTAGGGCCCAATTGGATGTTGCCTTCTAAATTTGACACCGAGTTGCCTACTTCGGAGTTGCTGCCATAAGGTTTTTTCTGCAAAAGTCATCTCTTTTCGGAGTTCACGTGCTCGCTGGAAGTGTTTTGGAGGGACTTTGCCCCATGCACGATCTGTCTCATAAGAGAGAATGCGCTGTTTGCAAAGAATATAATGATCTGCTGTTACCCAAAGTGTTGTAGGGGATTGGTTGTGCTGAATGCCGATGAGTTGTCCGCGATATCGCTTGCGAATTACTCGGCGAATGCGACGTGGATTACCGGTATGTGAAAGAACCCAGTCGCCGGGGTTGAGGTTTTCGATAGGGGATTTATCCCCCTTTGTTCCTTCGCAAGCGAGAGATGCTTTTTGGGATTTACCCCCCCTACCCCCCCGCAAGCGTGGGGGAATGGGTCTTGGGGGCGATCTATCTTTTCCTCGTAAGCGTGGGGGGATGTGCCTCCAATTCCTCCCGTAAGCGTGGGAGATGTGCCAGTATTTCCCCCCGCTTGCGGGGGGATAAAGGGGGGTCTTAAAATCATTGTCCCTTTACGCACACAAGTCGGATCAAGAACAAGATCGCCAGGATCAGTAGTCATCAACAAACAGCGTTGAATGATTTTTGGACTCGTTTGAACAGCATAAACTTTATTGGTCTCTGGTGCCGTGTCATTCCAAGTTGTCGTAATTTCCGAGACTGGCGAGTCAGAAAAATAGTAGACACTCCTTAATGCTTTTATGTTGGCAAGAACCCTATTGGCACTGACGAGACGATTGAATCCCTCTAAAGTATGTCTCCAGTGTCCATTTTCAGGAATCCCGTATTGATTCCCTTGAAAATGTCTCAGAGTATTTTCTCCAGCGCCTTGACCGTGCATAGGAAGAGTCATAAAGAACTTTGCATTTTTAGGTAATAAATTGGGATTTTCTTTCTCTTCTTTTGTTAAGGATCGACGTGTTCCATCTGAAAATTCAACATCGGAGAAAGTAGTATCTTTGTTCGCTTCTTTGTCAAGAAAAAGGCGATGAAATTTTAGAGACTCGTTGTCCTTTGCGTACCACACAAGGTAGTCGGAGATTCTACGTGGTGCCCCTTTTTGTTGTGTTCCCCCTGTAACCTTGTAAGTAATCAAAGATACAAAATTCTCACCCCCAAAAACTTCATCCATCACAGACCGCACCCGATGAATATTCTCATCACTAATCTGCACAAAAATGCTGCCGCTATCTGTCAACAGTTCTTTTGCAACAATCAGTCTATCGCGCAGGTAAGCGAGATAGGAGTGAACACCGAGAGTCCACGTGTCACGGTATGCCTTAATCTGTTCCCGTTCGCGAGTCAAATCTTGTTCTCTATCCTTCACATCACGTTGAAAGACGGTCGGTTGAAAGTTAGAGGCAAACTTGATTCCATAGGGCGGGTCAATGTAAATCATTTGCACCTTGCCAGCAAGGTCTTCGCGATGTGCAAGGGAACTCATGACGGTAAGGCTATCACCGAGGATAAGTCGGTTTGCCCAATCCACGTCGTGTTGGTAAAAATCGACGGCTTCGTTATATTCTTGCTGTGGGTCGGCAAAGAGGCTGCGTTGGACGTTTTCGCGTTCTGCTACCTTTAAAATGGCTTTCGCACTCACGCGTTCGTGGATATGCAGTGCAACCGGATCCACGGCAAAAGATTTTGTTTCCTGTTTACCTGCCCATTCCAGCCACGGTTCATGATGTCTTAGCGCGTTTGCGATTATTTTTGTTTCTGCAGCAGTGAGCGGTCTTTGCTGTGCTTCTTCAAGTAGTTCAGGGAGTTTGTCGGCATCACCTTTTGGGTCAAATCGGAGGTTTGGCGGGAGGTGTGGGTTGTATGCATATTCCTGCTTCGGTTTTTCGTGTATTTTGCCTTGTGCTGCAATGCCTGCAGGTGGGTTGTTCTTTCGTTTTGCGTCGTGTCGGTAGTCTTGGATCTCTTTTTCAGTGCGTTTTTTTGTTGCCATAAATGTCCTCCTTTGTTGTTATCGGAATAATACCTTAAATCTTGATTGGTGTCAAGTGGACTACCCAATCGCATAATCATCAGGATTATTCTTACGCCAATTCGGGAGATACCCCTCCGAATGTCCAAACCCGTAAGAAGGTCCAATCTGATTTTCACTTGACCAGGGCCACGCTTGCCCACCGATAAGATGAAATTCATCACCTTTACCACATAACCAATAGAACATGTGCGCCACATATCGCGCTATACCGTGACCGCCATACGGTGCCATCTGAAAATCAAAATCCGGTTCCTGTATCCAATCACGTGTCGGTGGCACCGTGCGCCAATAACTATATTTGAGCATGTGGCGTAATCCAGTCGCAGTAGACTCTCCGCGCCGATGCAGGATACTCTGTGAGTGGATAACGAACGACCCCGCCGGACCATCGCTTGCAACACCTTTCTCTGTAATATCACGGTTAGTTGGTGAGATATGTGAACCAGGCAGAAGTTCTGTCGGTCCCATCTCCAGCGGCGTGTCCTGCGGAAAATAGAAGACCTCTACAAAATTGATTTCGGGACCAAAAACGTGGTCAGCATCGTGATGCCAAGGTTGTGCTTCCATCGGACATTCAACCCGATGATTGCTCACCAACACAGGTAACCCGACATTTTTACCCAGCAAGGAACGTAATGCACCTGCAAGTTCCCGATTGAGAAGCACATGCTCAATATACCAATCCTCCAACAGAATAGAACTCGGTTCGTGGGTATCCCGAATTCGCTCTAAATCCGCGTGTGTCATGCCATCGGGAATATAACTCGGATTGATAGGTATATCACCGTTTAGATAATCAAAGGTGCGTTGGTTAATCTCATCAGGAACAACACCTTGAAGTTGCAGGTAGCCATCATGACAAAATTGTAGCACCTGCAAATCGGTAAGGGTGGGTTCGCAATCAAAGGTTCTATTGGTTTTATCGTGTTTCATGACAATCCTTTTATTTTTCGCATTTTAGAATGTCCAGCCTTCTCTTTCCATGAATCCTTGCAGGTTTGTGCATTCAATGTTAAAATGTTCACACACATTTGGTATATTTGGTGAGTTCGGTTTTTTTGATTCTTCGGTGACTACACAACCATCAATAGATTTAGCTGCAGCAATAATGAAGGGATCCGCACACGGTTTGCCCTCAAATAAATGTTCGTGTCTAAGCATATATTTGAAATTCTTTGTTGATAAAATCTGATTAACAAAATTCATTTCTTCTACGGTTGTTTTTCTAAATATATTTCTATGTTCTTTCACCCAAGTGATTATATGAGCATGTCGTGTATAGATTTCCAATTCTCTGTAGACTTCTCTCACTGAAGTAATAATTTTAGTATCTTCTACTGCTCGATTGAATTCTCGCCAAAAAGATGGAAATTGGTCAGGATAATAACTGCCAAGTTCTCTAAAACTATTTGTATCAAATACATATATCATCTATTGATTGCCTTACGTAAGAATCGTTTTTCAAGTTCTATTAAATGTTTTGCTTTGACATTTAAGTAATCAGCAAGTTTTTCAAAGGAAATTAACTCCTGATGGTATTTTTCAAACGCAAGACTTGTGTATTTGTGACCTAAATAACTTAATTGTGTATTATAGTAATCTGCACCTCCTATTTCTCTATTACTCCCTTCCTTTTGTTTGAAGTATTCATGTTGTTCTGCCCATTTTCTGACTTTCTGATTATAAATTTTTTGTGGTAGTATTCCAATCTTGATTAGTTTCAATAGGATAACATGATGACTAACTTTATAGAATTTAGCCAACTCTTGAATTACTTCGTCATTGTATTCAGAAAAGTTTAGTCGTTTCTTAAAGTCTTTTGTTGGCACAAGAAATTCGTGTGCAAATTGATTGCAGAAAATCTCCAATTCAGCGGATTCTGTTTTTATCGTTCCAGCAATATCGGGTGTGATACCATTCTTACCTATTAAAATATGTCCTAACTCATGAATTAATGAGAAAACCTGAATTAAAGAAGGGCGGCTATTATTAAGATAAATGATTGGAAATTCATAATGTAATAGGCAAAATCCATCTACTAAGTCGTCTCTAAACGCATCTTTGAAGACAAAAACACCTTTATCCTGAATGTGGTTCCGCCAATTCTCAAGCGCAATTTTCTCATTTTCCCAATTTGATTGCATTTCAACACTGATTTTCAGATAAACTCGACTTCTTTCTGCCAATTCAAATGCATATTCTTCGTTTAGATCAATATTAGAAGATGTAGGTTGAATATTCCGAAAGATTAAATCTTCTGATGGATTTTTTTCGTTATTCAACTCCATCAATGAAAGTTGTCGTGAATAAGCTTGGCGAAACAGAAAAAGTGTTCTGGGTTCTAACTTCTTCACATCACGACTTCTCAGTGCAAGTTTCTCTTCCAATTTTGGTTCTTCTGGTAGATTGGATAAAAAAAATAAGGCAACAGGACGTTTGTACTTACCAGCAAGCTTTTCAAGCTGTACATAAGTTGGCGCACGTTCTCCAGACTCCCATTCATCAATAATTGAAACATCCTTCTTGAAAAATGCTGCAATTTCTTGAACAGTGTAGTTGCAACTTTCGCGCGCCCATTTGAGGATTTCAGGATTAATCCCATTGATATACTCAGCCATGATAGTAACCTCAACATTTAAACAAACTATATCTATACACTTGCAAATACGGACTTGTGTTAAATATATTATAACATAACAAACAGGTTGAATCAAATGTTAGGTACAGTGCCTTTATTGTCCACCCATCTGCAAACCGAGTTTTTCATAAGACTCAGCAGTCGGGAAAATCTTACCAGGATTACAGAGTCCTGTCGGATTAAAAATCTCTTTAACATTTGCCATCACCTGCAAATCTGCGGGGCTAAAAATAAGTGGCATATAATCCATCTTTTCAACACCGATGCCATGCTCACCCGTGATTGTGCCACCAACTTCAGCGCATACAGTTAAGATTTCTTTGTTCACATGTTCCACGCGTTCACACTGGTCAGCGTCGCGTTCGTCAAAGAGGACAATCGGATGGATATTGCCGTCACCTGCATGGAACACATTCGCAATCGCTATCTGATATTTTTCAGAGATTTCAGAGATACGCCTTAACACCTTTGGTAACCGAGTGCGCGGCACAACCCCATCTTGCGTAATATAGTTCGGTGCAAGTCTGCCGAATGAACCGAACGCGCTTTTGCGTGCCTTCCAAAGTTCTTGACGTTCAGCATCATCTTTAGCGTAATTCACTTCACGAGCGTTATGTTGTTTGAAGATTTCCAATATTTTGTCTGTTTGGTTCTGCATGCCTGCCTTAATACCATCAAGTTCCACGATAAGAATTGCTTCGGCATCAAGCGGAAAACCGAACTGGAACGCATCTTCTAATGCACGGATGACGAGCGTGTCCATCATTTCGAGTGCAGCAGGGATAATTCCTGCACCGATAATCGTTGAAACAGCGTTTGAGGCATCGTCCATTTTATCAAAAACGGCAAGCGCAGTCTGGTATGCCTGCGGATTCCGTGTGAGACGAACTGTCGCTTTTGTTACTATACCAAATGTGCCTTCAGAACCGATTAGCACACCGCGCAGGTCATAGCCGGGTACTTCTTCAACTTCTCCACCAAACTCTATAATTTCACCATCCGGCATAACAACCTCCATGCCAAGCACATGGTCAGAAGTAACACCATATTTCAAGGTATGTGGACCACCAGAGTTTTCAGCGATATTCCCACCGATTGTGCATGCTTTTTGGCTTGATGGGTCCGGCGCGTAATGGTAACCCTGACTCTGTACTGCCTGGGACAATAGTAGATTAACAACCCCAGGTTCAATCACAGCACGTTCGTTTTCAATATCTATCTCCAGAATACGATCCATCCTGTTGAGCGCTATGATAATACCTCCTTGAACAGAGAGCATACCACCACTTAATCCTGTCCCACCACCGCGTGCAATAAAGGGTGTATTGAACTTGTTCGCTAACTTGACAATATCCGAAACTTGTTGTGTTGTATCAGCAAAGACGACTACATCAGGCATTGCCTTAAATGAGGGTGCTGCATCACATTCGTATACCGACAAGGCGGTTGCATCTGTCAGGACATTTTTAGAGCCAAGAAGTTCAGTAAGTTCAGCAATAAGTTGTTCTTTTTGGTCCATGGTATTTTCCTTTATCTATCTTTCATAAATCGTGTTATTTCAGATTACCATATTTTAGATTGTTTGTCCAATTAGAAATATTGTGCAGTATTAATTTTTGGCATCATAGCGTAAAAAATGTTATAATTAGAAACAGACGTTGAATGAGCAGCGTTTAATTTGGGAAAAATCCATTAGATTCTTAATTTAATCAATGCGCGCCAAAGCGTGCAGAAAATGAAGGAGATAAAATGCGAAAATTAGCTTTGATTTTAGGAATTGTCTGTTCAATCGTATGGCTGATGCCACATATTAGTTCTGCGAAGATTGATCCAGACACAGCAGTCGGTGTTTGGTTGTTTGACGAAGGTGCTGGTGATGATGCCGCAGATTCTTCTGGTAAGGGTAATGATGGCGCGATTAACGGTGCCAAATGGAAAGATGGAAAATTCGGCGATGGGCTTGAATTTAATGGTGGCCAGTCGGTGACCATCGACTCAACGCCGGACCTACAACTTGGTGATGAACATACGATGATGGCATGGTTTTATGCCACTGACATTTCTCAGCATAGGATGTTGATTTCTAAAAATGCTGAATATCTGCTACGTATTGATGTGCCAGGAGAAGGTAACAAAATGTCAACATTTGTCAACATCGGTGGTTGGGAACCGAGAGCATCCGCAGGTGTTCCTAAAGAGGATACTTGGACTCACATTGCTGCAACTTATGATGGGGCGGCAAATAATGACCAACTTGTTATCTATGTCAACGGTGAGCGTGCCAATTCAAGCACACGTCCCGGCAAAAGCGTAGGGACTGCTAATCCTGTTGACATCGGCAAATGGGGTGGCGGTTCATATTTCGTCGGCATTATTGATGAAGTTGCCATATTTAAAGCCGTACTCACAGCAGACGATCTGAAAACTATTATGGATCACGGATTAGATAAAGTACTCGGCGGCGTTGCGGTTGTCGACGCATCAGAAAAATTGACAACAACTTGGGCAAATCTGAAATCTGATAGATAGTTTATCGGTGTTGTTTTGGTTAAATGGGCGGATGTGAACAAAATCCGCCTTTTTACCCTATACAGATACAATCCCTCACTCATTTCCAACCCAAATTTCTTACTTGCCATCCTAATTTATTCCAAACATAAACAACTTATCAGCACATTACGGACTTCTTGTTCATTTATTAAGGGAACGTTAAAATCTACCTTGCTACTCCGTTACGCAACATGCTATAATAACTACAGGACGGACGCAAATTCGGGTATCCCTATTTAGAATTTTGTCCTTTCAAGGATTTTAACCCTGATTTTTTATCCTTTTCAAGGTTTTACCCCCCTTTATCCCCCCGCAAGCGAGGGAATGCGTAAGTCCTGAACTATACACAAAGGAGGATTGGCTATGAGAATATTAATGATTTTCGTTTGTGGAATCTCCATTTTTTGTCTAATCTCCGGAGTTTCTGCTGGTGTTTGGACAGATAATTTTGATGGAAACAAACTTTCTGAAGGTTGGGAATTCCGTGACCACAACGCCAAGCAAACAAAGTATGAAGTTAAGGACGGTTTCTTACAAATCACTAATCCTGGTGATTGGGGCCACACAACAGCTGATAAACCTATGATTGAACGTGATGTCCCTAAGAGTGCTGCGGAAAACATTATCGTCAGTGGCATTTTTTCTACTGATCCAGACAAACCTGCCGATGCATGGATCGGCATCTTTATTTACAGTGATGACGATTTAAACTATGCATGTTTGTTGTTCGGAGGGGAATCCAATCAACCACAAAAAGCACTTATAGGGAGTATGATCAAAGCAAATTGGAATGACCATGGACATCCTCAAACCGGTTTTGATGTTCCGTTACATCTCAAACTTGTTAAAGAGGACGATGTTTTTTCAGGCTATTTCCGTAAGAGCGAAAAGGATGATTGGACCCTCGCAGGGAACAAAAAATGGAACCATAAATTTGATGTAGAGCAGGTCGGTATCGGCTTCATGAACAACTGGGGAGGGAAAAAGGTCACTTTTCTTATAGATCAACTCTCTATTGAAGGTGATGGGATTAAACCTTTTCCAGTTGATCCTAAAAGTAAGTTGGCAACAACGTGGGGAACTCTCAAAGCAGATCAGTAGTCGCGGACTACATTAGTTTGAAATGCGGCGGGTGTGGACAGCATCCGCCTTTATTATGCCTCATATTTAAAAGTCTACTGATACGTGATTTATAGTCATTGATTTTTTTTTGTAATGCAAATTAACAGAACTCAAAACGTATAGTAGATAGGAAAATAAACACTAAGGAGAAATATCGCCGTCATGTCCATTCCCAAAATATCCGTGAACAACCCTGTTTTAGCAAATATGCTCATGATACTAATTATCATTTTTGGGGGATATGCATGGATAAACCTACCAAGAGAACTCACCCCAGAGATTGCACTCCAAAGCGCAACCGTTACAACTTTGTATCCAGGTGCCTCTCCTGAAGCTGTAGAAAAACTCGTATCCGCACCAATTGAAGACGCAATTGAAGAGAACGTTAACAAAATTAATCTGATGCTCTCTACATCTTCAGAAGGTAGATCAATTATTTCAGTCGATTTTGAGGAGATGAGTGATCGAGAATTCGACAAGGAGATGGAAAATCTACGAACAGCTGTTGAAGGTGTGAATGATCTACCAGAGGAGGTTTTAGACGATCCCAAAGTTATGGAATTGGATGTTTCGTCTGGTTTTCCGATGTTGACGATTGTAGTCGGTGGCAGTATTTCAGAAGCGCAGATGCGGGACATTGCCGAGAATCTAAAAGACGAAATATTAGAGATAGAAAATATCGCATCAGTGCAAATAGCCGGGCTTCGTGAGCGAGAGATATGGATTGAGATCGACCCAGATCGACTCAAAGCATATAATCTACCAATTACTGCAATTACCACTGCGTTACAAGCCAGAAATTTAAATCTACCCGCGGGGACGATGGAGATTGGTAACTCTGAATTTATGGTGCGCACAATGGGAGAATTCCCTCACCCAGATTACATCGGAGATACTATTCTTGCAGTTCAACCATCTGGTACATCGCTTCGCCTTCGCGATGTTGCTACAGTTTCTGATACTTATGAAGAACCACGTACCCTTTCCCGTATTGATGGAAAACCGTCAATTAGCCTCAGCGTTCAAAAAAAGAAAGAGGGGAACACGATCTCTTTAGTAGCAGAACTTCGTGATTTAGTTAAAGAACGTCAGAGCGAGCTGCCTGAAGGTGCCGTGTTGACACCTGTCAACGACTATTCCGTTATTTTAAAAGAAAGATTGGGAATACTTGAAACAAACGCTGTTTTTGGGCTTATCCTTGTTATATTGATGTTATTCTTATTTATCGGTTGGCGAAATGCGTTGTTTGCAGCACTCGGTATTCCGGTTGCATTTATGGCGACATTTTGGTTCATGTCACTGGCAGGCTACACACTCAGTGGCGTAGCGCTGTTTGGTCTCATCTTGGTCGTTGGAATTGTTGTAGATGACGCCATCGTTGTCATAGAGAATACCTATCGGCATATTGAGGCAGGCGAATCTCCGAAGGTAGCAGCAATTCGAGGAGCAGAAGAGGTCGGTTGGCCCGTAGTCGCTGCAAGTCTAACAACAATTGGCGCATTTGGCCCCTTAATGTTTATGTCCGGTGTTTCAGGTCAATTTATGCGGATCGTGCCAATAATGGCGATTCTCGTCTTGGTGGCCTCTCTTTTTGAAGTCTTCGTGATTTTACCTGCCCACGTATCTGAGTGGGGAAAAGCCAGAACCAGAAGGGGGCGCAGCACACTTGACAACCTCCGAACTCGGTCTCAGCGTGCTTTCACTTTGAGTATCCTCTTCACTGGCTTTTTTGCATGGTTCACTACGATTTTTGACACTATTCGGAACCGATATATTAGAATTCTGAAGATAACGATCCGAAAACGGTATATTTTTGTAGGGAGTGTTCTTTTCATTGGATTGATTGCGTGCGTCAGTGCCTTTGTAGTGCTTGATAAAGAACTTTTCCCTGGTGAAGATTTTCCACAATTCTATGTCAAAGCTGAGATGCCACCATCTTACGGCATAAAGGAGACAACTGCTGTTATTGCACAATTTGAGAATGCAGCAAAAACTTTGCCAAAAGATGAAGTTGCCGCTGTTGTCAGCAACATCGGTTTACATACACCTACTTCAGGACTACTTGAAGGCGTTACTTACGGTTCAAATTTTGGTGAACTCATTATTGAACTTGTCCCCAAAGATCAGCGCCCTCGGAACACTGACCAAATCATCGATTCCTTACGGCAAAAGACTGCTAATATCAGCGGCATGGAAAAGACACCCAATTTTGTCAAATTAGAAGGAGGGCCACCACAAGGGCAAGACGTTGAGGTGAAAGTGAAGGGCGCACGTTTTGAAACGTTAGTAGAAATTGCGGATCGACTAAAAGGGACATTAAGTCAGATAGATGGTGTTGAAGACATTCGCGATGATTTTCGTATCGGCAAATCTGAATTGCGGATCCATTTGAAACCTGAAAAAGCAGCGCTATTCGGAATGTCTACGCTACAAGTTTCACAAACTGTTCGCACCGCCATTGAAGGTGCGAAAGCAACAACCTACCGTGAGGCTGATGAAGCAATTGATGTGATCGTCAAATATGATGAGGACCGTTTACAGACTATAGAAGAACTGAATAATCTATTGATAGCAACACCTACAGGGGCAATTGTTCCCCTTAAAGATGTTGCAGTAATAGTTGGAGAGAAAGGGTATGCCGATATCAAACGCTTTGAAGGGGAACGTGCAATCACCGTCTATGCAGCGGTTGATAGGACAAAAACTACACCTTTTAATGTGAACCAAGAATTAATTAGTGCCTTCGCGAATGTAGAATCGTTGTATCCGGGTTATCGGCTTGATTTTCGCGGCGTTTTTGACGAAATACGGGAATCCTTTTCAGAATTACGGAAACTGTTTTTGGTTGGAATTTTTGTTATCTATGTGATATTAGGGGCACAATTCAAATCGTTTATACAACCAATTATAATCCTGTTTGCCGTGCCGTTTGGAATGATAGGTGCGATGGTTGGGCTACTCCTTTCCAATGCTACACTTAGTATGGTAGCAATGTTTGGTATAGTTGCGCTTGCGGGTATTGTGGTCAACGATTCAATTGTGATGATTGATTTTATCAATAAGTACCGGGAACGCGGCTTTAACAAATGGTATGCTATCCTGAAAGGTGGAAGCGTACGTTTACGTCCAATTATTTTGACTTCGGTGACGACAATTTTCGGGCTAATTCCGATGGCACTGGGACTTGGCGGAAAATCCCCTATCTGGCAGCCGATGGCAAATACCATCATCTTTGGTCTTGCCTTCGCCACAACCATGACGTTGTTTGTCATGCCTGCTTTATATGCGATTACAACAGACCTACGCGGGCTTGTCTTGAGAAATCCAGAGGAACGCTTCCGAACTGTTGAAGACGAAGACCTATTCGGTGCTGCGGTCCCAGCTGACGATTAAACAGAATGATAAGGCGAGGTTTTCCAATCTCGCCTTATATCACCTTCGCCCTTTGTGCGACGAAATATCCGCAGATAAACACTCAGTACCCAGATCCCGCACAGTCAATTCGATCGTCTATGTCTATTCCCAAGATATCCGTAAACAATCCTGTTTTAGCGAACATGTTAATGATTATCATCATCGTTTTCGGGTCGTATGCCTGGATAAACCTACCACGAGAACTCACCCCAGAAGTCTCAGTACAGAGCGCAGTTGTGACAACGCTATATCCGGGAGCATCCCCAGAAGAAGTTGAAAAGCTTGTCACGGCTCCTATTGAAGATGCTATCGAGGAGAACGTCAACAAAGTTGATTTATTGTTTTCTACCTCTTCAGAGGGGCGTTCTGTTATATTTGTCGATTTTGAGGAGATAAGCGACCGGGATTTTGACAAGGAACTCGAAAACCTACGCACTGCTGTTGAGCAGGTAAATGAGTTGCCAGAGGAGATTTTAGATGATCCGAGGGTCGACGAATTTGATACCTCATTTGGTTTTCCTATCTTGACGATTGTTGTAGGTGGAAATATTGCGGAAACGCAGATGCAGGATATTGCTGAAAATCTCAAAGATGAAATCTCGGACATCAAAAACATTGCCTCTGTCCGAATGGCAGGGCTCCGTGAGAGGGAAATATGGATTGAGGTGAACCCGGATCGATTGAAGGCATATCGACTCCCAATTTCAGCAGTCATTACCGCTCTGGGAACAAACAATTTGAATCTCCCCGCCGGCACGATGGACATGGGAGGCACAGAATTCATGATCCGAACGATGGGAGAATTCACCGATTTGGACACTATCGGCGAAACTCTCATCACTGTTCAGCCGATAGGTACGCTTCTCCGGCTGAAAGATGTCGCCACGATCTCTGACACCTACGAGGAGGTGCGAACGCTATCGCGACTTGATGGAAAACCTTCGATTAGCCTGAGTGTGCAAAAGAAGACTGAGGGAAACACAATTGCATTAGTTGCTCAACTTCGAGAATTAGTCGACAATCGGAGAACGGATCTCCCTGAAGGTGCTGAGTTGACGGTTGTTAATGACTATTCCGTTGTTCTCAAAGAACGATTGGGAATTCTTGAAACAAATGCCTTTTTCGGTTTGGTGCTTGTTGTGCTAATGCTCCTTCTCTTTATTGGATGGCGGAATGCCCTATTTGCGGCACTCGGCATACCGGTGGCGTTCATGGCAACGTTTTGGTTTATGTCCATTTCTGGTTATACACTTAGCGGTGTTTCCTTGTTTGGGCTTATCTTAGTCGTTGGGATCGTTGTTGACGATGCTATCGTTGTCATAGAGAACATCTACCGGCACATTGAGACAGGTGAATCACCGAAAGTTGCCGCCATTCGTGGTGCGGAAGAAGTTGGTTGGCCCGTTGTAGCAGCAAGTTTGACGACCATCTGTGCTTTTGGACCGTTGATGTTTATGTCTGGTGTTACTGGACAGTTTATGCGGATCGTGCCGGTTATGGCGATTCTGGTGTTGATAGCATCTCTTTTTGAAGTCTTCGTAATTTTACCAGCACACGTCGCTGAATGGGGAAGAACCAAAATTCGCACAGGACGCAGCAGGCTTGAAAATCTCCGAACCGGGTCACCGAGGGGTTTTACCCTCGGTGTCCGCATTGTCAGCTTTTTCGTGTGGTTTGCCATGTTTTTTGAATTAATTCGGAACCGATATGTTAGAATCCTGAAAATAACTATTCGACACCGATATGCATTTGTAGGTAGTGTCCTCTTCTTCGGATTGGTTGCATGCATCGGGGCATTCTTTGTTCTTGACAGGGAACTCTTCCCCGGTGAAGAGTTCCCACAATTTTATGTCCAAGCCGAGATGCCTCCTTCCTACGGAATACAGGAAACAACAGAAGTAATTGTCCAAATTGAAGAGATGGCTAAAGGACTTCCATCAACTGAAGTTGATTCGGTCGTCAGCAATATCGGTTTACACACATTTATGTCAGGTTTGGTAAGAAGAAGTGTTACCTACGGCTCAAATTTAGGAGAGGTAATCGTTGAGCTCACACCAAAGCAAGAACGCACCCGAGGTGTGGATGAGATCATCGCAGAACTACGGACGAAAACCACAACCATTAGTGGAATTGAAAGGCTGAGTTTCGTCACACAGGACGGGGGTGCACCACAAGTAGCAGATGTGAGAGTCAAAGTAAAAGGACCGAGATTTGAGAACCTGACTGAACTCGCTGGCGTTCTTAAGACAGCCCTATCTCAGATAGATGGCGTTTACGATATCCGAGATGACTTCAGCATCGGAAAATCTGAACTGCATATCTACTTGAATCAGGAGAAAGCATATCAATATGGATTAACCACATTTCAGGTTGCACAAACCATTCGGACAGCGATTGACGGGGCTAAAGCCACAACCTATCGTGAAGCAGACGAGGCGATTAATGTCATCGTCAAATATGAGGAGGACACACTTACAAATCTTGCTGAACTTAATAACCTCTTGATTACAACACCCAACGGTGCTATTGTTCCACTCAAGGATGTCGCGGCCATCGTGGTGGAAGAGGGATACGCAGATGTCCATCGCTTCGATGGAGAACGGGCAATTACGGTTTATGCCTCGGTAGATAGAGAAAAGACGACCGCCTTTAAAGTGAATCAATCTCTCATCAGCGCATTCGCTGATATAGAATCTTTGTATCCGGGATACCAACTCGATTTTCGAGGGGTTTTGGATGAAATTACAGAATCCTTTTCCGAGTTGTGGAAATTGTTCATTGTTGGGCTGTTGCTCATCTATGTCGTATTGGGTGCGCAATTCAAGTCTTTTATACAACCGATTATCATTATGTTTGCTGTTCCGTTCGGTATGATCGGCGCGATGGTAGGACTCCTACTTTCCGATGCGACGCTTAGTATCGTCGCAATGTTTGGCATTGTTGCACTCGCGGGGATTGTGGTGAACGATTCAATTGTTCTTATCGACTTCATTAACAAGTATCGAGAAAAGGGGTATAACAAGTGGTACGCTATTCTGAAAGGCAGTAGTCTCCGATTGCGTCCAATTGTTCTCACCACGGTGACGACGATTTTCGGACTCATCCCGATGGCGATCGGATTAGGTGGTAAGTCGCCTATCTGGATGCCGATGGCGTATACGATTATTTTCGGACTCGCCGTTGCAACATTGATGACGCTGTTCGTGATGCCGGGATTATATGCCATCACAACGGACCTTCGTAGACTCGTCTTGAAAGACCCGGAAGGACGTTTTCGATCCGTTTCGGACGAAGAGCTGTTAGATGCAGCAGTCTCAGCGGATGATTAGAACCCAAACCACAACTAAAAAATTTCCACTTTCAAAATAGCACAAGAGGTGCTATAATAAAGAGCGAGTTTTTTGATACTCACAGAAATGAAAATGGAGATCGCAAAATGGCAACGTTAGAAGGTTTCAGAGTAAGAAATTTCGGAGTTCTCAAAGATGTGACGCTCGGTCGCCTTTGGGACAGACGGAAAGAAGAAGCACTAACGCCAATGACTGCAATAATCGGTAAAAATGGGGTCGGTAAGAGTGCTTTATTTGATGCTTTCGGTTTCTTGTCCGATGCGCTTAACTTTAATAATATTGAGGAGGCTTGTGATGCACGGGGGCGTGGCGGCTTTAATAAAATGCGAACGCAAGGGGCAGTAGATCCTATAGAATTTGATGTGTACTATAGGGAGCACGGGAATGCCAGACCGATTACATACCAAATTGCCATTGCCGCAGATGAGATTGGACGGCCTTATGTATTGCGAGAACGTTTCCGGCAAAGACGAAAGGGACAGACACGTGGTTGGCCTTTCTCGTTTTTAATTCTTAATAACGGTAGTGGCGTAGCATGGAAAGGTGAACAAGTAGGACTCCAAATTATTGAAGACACTGAAGGTTTTGATTTTTTGAGAGCATTGATAGAAGATAGAGAATCTGGAGAAACGGAGGAAATTGAAATGGATGACCTTCGAAAACTCGGTATTGCTACACTTGGTGCCTTAAAGCAACACCCTCGAATTGCTGCTTTTCGTAGATTTATTGAAGGGTGGTATCTCAGCTACTTCACTCCGGATGCAGCACGTAGCCTGCCACTTGCGGGACCACAAGAACACCTAAATATTCACGGAGATAATCTTGGCAACGTTGTGCAATTTATGGAACGCGAACACCCACAACGTTTCAAAGCAATTCTAAAAAAAATATCGGATAAAATACCAGGGATAGATCAAATTGATACTGAAAAAACGAGTGATGGCAGATTACTACTTAGATTTAATGATAAAGGCTTTCAAGCTCCTTTTTACGCGCAGCAGATGTCTGATGGAACGCTTAAACTGTTTGCCTATCTGTTAATGCTTGAAGATCCAACGCCGCCTCCATTTATCTGTATAGAAGAGCCAGAAAACGGCTTGTATCATAAACTATTAGAGATTCTCGCCACAGAATTCCGAGAGCATGCAACGGGACTCAAAGGCGGTTCACAGGTTTTTGTTACGACGCATCAACCATACTTCGTTGATGCGTTAGACCCAAAAGAGGTTTGGATTCTGGAAAAGGGTGAAGATGGGTTTTCTAATATTCGTCGGGCAAGTGAAGATACGCTCGTGAACAACCTTGTTGAGGAGGGACTTCCCTTGGGTGGACTTTGGTACAGCGATTATCTTGATCCGAGGTGATGATGCACTTTGAGATACTTGTTGAAGACTTGTCAGGTAAGAAAGCACTTGATATTTTGATGCCTAAGATTATTGGAAAACGACATACGTGTAGAATTATGAGTTACCGAGGAATAGGTCATATTCCTAAAGACCTCAAGAGTTACACCAATGCACATAATCGTATTTTGCTTAATCGTTTACCTGAGCTGCTCAAAGGGTACGGAAAAACATACGCTAACAATCCAGCTAAACATTCTACAGCACTCATTATAGTCTGTGATTTAGATAAAAAATGTTTGAAAACATTTCGTCAAACACTTCTTGATGTGTTGAATGAGTGCAAACCCGAAGTAGAAACCCGGTTTTGTATTGCTGTGGAAGAGGGTGAAGCATGGTTTCTTGGGGACCTTTCCGCTATCAAGAAAGCTTACCCAAAAGCGAAAAATAATCTACTCAACCGTTACCAAAACGATTCTATTTGCGGTACGTGGGAACGTCTTGCTGATGCAATATATCCTGGAGGGGCAAATGTGCTTGCAAACAAACCTTGGTTTGTTATCGGCAGAGAAAAATCTACATGGGCAGAAAAAATTACGCCATATATGAACATAGAGCAAAACATGTCCCCAAGTTTCTGTTATTTTAGAGATAAGATTAGAGAACTGATATGAGTCTCTTCATTAAACTGTCCGGCTACAAATAGCGCTCTTATAAATAAAGACCCAGGCCAAGTGTGCCGCTGCTTATGCTTTAAACCAACCCATTATAGATATCCTTCAATTGAAATGTTACTGAAAACTGAAGATGAAAGAAAAAGCAACAAAATCTGCTGAGGAGCAGAACCAAAATGTCACCCGTGCTGCAGGAATTGTCAGCTTAGCAGTAATGGGGTCACGAATTCTGGGACTCGCGCGCGAAACTGCAATTGGCTATTACTTCCCTTCAAAAACCAGTGCAGATGCTTTCTACCTCGCCTTTCGTATTCCAAACTTTTTACGCGATATGTTTGGTGAAGGCATCTTAAGCAAAGCATTTATTACTACTTTTGTTGCGACAGAAGCAGAAGATGGAAAAGAAGCAGCATGGAATTTGGCAAACCGAATCTTTAATTTGACATCTCTCGTCTTAATTTGCCTTACTGGATTGGGGATCGTTTTTGCGCCTACTATTGTTGATGTATTGGCTCAAAACAATTTTGATAAAGATTTAGACATTGTCGACCACCACGGATTTGTCAGCAAAATTGAACTCGCAATCTATCTCACTCAATTGATGTTTCCCTACCTGCTATTTGTTTCCCTCGCTGCAACTGCTATGGGATTATTGAACAGCAAGGGAAAATTCGGCATCCCCGCATCTGCTTCCACCTTCTTTAACCTGAGTTCACTCCTTATCGGAATAAGTGGTTACTATTTGCTTCCATTAGCAGGAATTCATCCGGTAACAGGGATGGCTATCGGTGTAATAGTCGGAGGGATTACGCAATTTCTAATTCAGGTGCCATCTATGTATCGCGTCGGTTTTCGGTATCGCCCGATCTTGAGTCTGCGAAATTCAAGGGTGCTTCAAGTCATTCATCTGATTGGACCTGCTGTGTTAGGTGTCGCAGTGGTGCAGGTAAATCAATTTACCAATACGTTCTTTATTACCTCAGATTCTGGATGGTTGACATGGATTAGCAGGGCATACCGCGTTGTGCATCTCCCAATAGGGATATTTGGCGTTGCCATTTCAACAGTGGCACTCCCGCAACTCGCAAAATTCACAACTGCAGGAGATACCCAAAATTTTCGCAACTCGCTTTCTTACGCTCTTCGTCTTTTACTTACCGTGACAATACCTGCCGGAATTGGGCTTATGGTGTTATCCGAACCTATATGCCGACTGCTTTATGAATGGGGCGTCACTATTGACGAAGACACAACGCAAACAGCGGGTCTTCTGTTCGTCTATGCATTCGGTTTGTGCGGATTCTCTACTCTCAAAATCGTTACTGATGGTTTTTACGCATACAAAGACATCCGTGCACCTGTGATTGTCAGCATCTGTGCAGTGGCACTTAACATCTGTCTCAATTATCTGTTTATTTTTCGCGAACTTTTTTTAGACCCGCGTGCTGTGGTGTTTTCAACAGTCCTAACGGTGACACTCAATAGTGCCGTTTTGCTGTTTCTGCTCCGCCGCAAAGTTGGACGATTAGGACTTCGGTCAGTTGTGCCGTTGGCATTCAAAATCTTAATTGCTTCAGCGGTGATGGGGGTTGTGTGCTGGGTAACAAATGGCTTTATTGAACAAGATTGGCTTGGCACTGAGGGGATCATTCCACGTATTGCCAATGTGTTCGCTCCGATTGTATTCAGTGTGTTGGCACTCATAGGCATGTATAAAGCGTTGAGAGTCACGGAGTTTGATGATATTTTGAATATATTTAAACGAAGATTCCGCAATCAATAGAATTTGCAAAGGAGATATATGCTAACAAAACGGATAATTCCATGTTTAGACGTACGCGCAGGAAAAGTCACCAAAGGCATCGCTTTCAAAGGCAATGTTGATGTTGGTGATCCTGTAGAGATGGCGCGTTTTTATTACGAAGGTGGTGCAGATGAACTTGTCTTTTACGACATCACCGCCAGCAATGAACGGCGCGATATTATGATAGATGTTGTCTCTGCTGTTGCTGCAGAAATCTTTATCCCATTTTCTGTCGGCGGCGGGTTGCGCACACTTGAAGATATGCGGCGTGTGCTACTTGCAGGTGCAGAAAAGGTCAGCATAGATTCGGGGGCAGTGCGAAATCCCGATATTATTTCCGAAGGTGCACGTGCTTTCGGAAGCCAGTGTGTCGTCCTGAGCATGCAGGTGAAAAACGTTCCTAAAAGTAAACAGATTCCGAGTGGTTATGAAATCTATATTGATGGTGGACGCAAACCTGTTGGTTGGGATGCCCTGGAGTGGTCTGTTCGCGGTGTTGACTTGGGCGCGGGTGAGATTGTGGTTAATAGCATTGATGCAGATGGCACGAAGGCAGGGTATGAACTGGAATTAACAGGTGCTATCGCTGATCTTGTGCCAGTGCCTGTTATTGCTTCTGGTGGTGCAGGAAATCCACAACACCTACGTGATGTTTTTGTCAAGAGCAATGCTGATGCGGCAATTGTTGCTTCTATCACACACTATGGCGAATTCACGATTGAAGGTATCAAAACCTATCTTGCAGATGAAGGGGTGAGTGTGCGCGATACGTGGTAAATTTTGATAATTCACGGTAATACAAGTCGTTATCCACTTCGCTTTAGCCTACCCACGCGTTTTGCATATTTTTCAGCGAGATGGAAAATCCAAAACCCCAGCGGAATAAGCACAATCCCGATAATGAGTAGTAGCAACAGATTGCCAGCTTGGCTTTCAACTGATGCGTTTTCTAACATCGCTGCACGGATAGATCGAAGCGTATAGGTTGCAGGCGAAATCTTTGAAAATGGCTGAAGCCAGTCCGGTAAAACCGCTATATCGTAATAAATACCGGAAATTAACAGCAGCACAGATTGAAGAATGCCTGTTGCTGCCTGTCCCTTTTCGGGTGAGAGTAGTGGAAAAATCGCAGCCATTAAACCGATGCCGATAAAGGATAAACTTGAAACAGCAACGGTCACTGCCATTGTCAACCAATTCGCGCTCCCTAAGTCAATGTGTTCACCAAAAAAGAGCGGCATAATCGCCAAAACTAAACCTGTTCGTAATAACCCGTACAGAATAGCAAACAGACAAGAACCCACAAGGTGCGTGATGCGGTAGATCGGTGCCATGAAGGTATATTCGATCGTCCCTTCCCATCGTTCCCATGTAATTGCATCGCTGACTTCACGCATCATAATAGAGAGAAAACCCCAGATCAACGCACCAATAACGAGGTACAACACATCTTCACTACTTCCGCGCCCGACCATAATTAAGCCGATCGTTAAAGCATTAACAATAGAGTAACTGAAAAACAGGATTTCCCAATTCAGATACCGCTTCAGCAGATTAAAATTCCGCTCAATGAAAGCGTAAGAAATAATGGTTTCTCGCCAGATATTCAGCATTGTTTATTCTTCTCCCTCTTCTAAATCTTTTCCTGTCAATGCGATGAATACATCTTCAAGCGTAACAGGTGCATTGTTTTTAGGTGGTACTTTGGTAATGAGCTCTTTCACAGTACCTTCAGCAATAAATTTGCCATTATCAATAATAGCGATCCTATCGCACAATATTTCTGCCTCTGCCATATCATGTGTCGTTAGCACGATAACAGCGTTTCGTTCATTACGAATTTCCTCAATAAAGGCTTGCACATCGCGTTTTGATTTTGGGTCAAGTCCGGTTGTCGGTTCATCAAGCAATAGCAGCATAGGCGTAGTTAAAAGCGCACGTGCAATGGCAACCTTCTGCTGCATCCCGCGCGAAAGTTGTTCCATCTCTTCGTCCATCCGCTTTGCTTCAAAACCGAGTCGCTCTAAAATATCGCGTGCTTTTTTGGCAGCTTCTGCTGCTGGAATACCGTAGAGTCGCGCAGCGTAAATCAGATTTTCTGCCGAAGAAAGTCTTTTGAAAAAAGAGGCTTCAACAGAGACACGGTTCATCACGCGTCTCACCTTCATACTATTTGTAACAACGTCATCCCCGAATACGTGGATACTCCCAGCATCTGGCAAGAGAAGCGTTGAGATAAGACGGATTAACGTCGATTTCCCTGAACCGTTAGCACCTAAAATGCCGTATATTTCACCGATATCGACATTAAGGGAGATACCATCAACAGCGCGAATCGTCTCCTTTTCACGCTTGAACCAGTGTCGAATCTTTTGATGAAAACGTAGTTTTTCTTCTGGCTTTTTAGTTCTGTGAAAATGTTTTGTAACACCGCGGACGGTTAGTCCATATATTGGTGCTTTCACCTGCTTTCCTTTCATAAAACGGAATTATTACTAAAACAATTGACATTTCGGTTGATGTCCTATATATTATACCCAATTTTTGTGGGCATTTGGCAACCTATTTTTGTACAGATTTGAAGGACATTAACTTTGTGGAGACCCAAAGGAGACAGACATGCAAGCATCAACTCAAGAGCACACACAAAATTATGAACCTTTCCGCGTCGGATTTTTGAACGTTGATTCTTATTCGCATATGCCGTTGTGGGCACCAGCCATCAACCCGAGAGTCGGTCAGAAAGATACGCCGTTCACTGGAATGCGTATTACGCACTGTTGGGATATTGAAT
The DNA here is from genome assembly GCA_022825825.1 of Candidatus Poribacteria bacterium. Lineage (GTDB taxonomy): Bacteria > Poribacteria > WGA-4E > WGA-4E > WGA-3G > MSPOR6. The sequence goes on along the minus strand of JAJDWA010000002.1, from coordinate 140,915 downwards.
ATGAGAAAGCAAAAGCAATCGCGGAGTCTTACGGTTGCGAAGCGGTAAAGAATTTCGATGACATGTTGGGAAAGGTAGATGGCATAATTTCTGGTGGATACTATAACCATCCGTGGAACCATATCCTACATGAACCCTATCTTGAAGCGGGTTTACCGAACCTTATCAATCGTCCATTTGCTAATTCGCTTGCCAAAGCGCGAAAAATGATAGAATTGGCGGAAAAACACGGAGCAACAATCCTTGCACCATCAAGCCACGAACATAACGATCCCATCTCACGCGCGAAAGCATGGGCAAGCGATAAACAAATCGTTTGCTACACAGCCACTAACTCGTTCGACGACTATCCCACACACGGCATTCACGGTGTTTATATGATATGCAAGGCGATTGCTGAAGCCGGAAATCCTGTTGTGTCCGTAGCATATCAGGCAGATAGTTGGCATAGCCCTCCCGGTGTCATTACTTTTGAGCACGTTAATGGTGAGGGACACCAATTCTATGGGACACTTCATCAGGTAAGCGGATCATGGGGGACTGTGCAGATTCACACGCGTGAAGCTTACGGTGGAGAAAATTTTAGAATCCATACCGGCACAGGTTATCCATTTGATAAGACAGAAATCTGGGTGCCGACAATCTGGGCATTTCAGAACATGGCACTGCACAAGGAAATGCCGCAAACCTTTGGGCAGCTTCAGCATAAGACCAATGTCTTCCTTGCAGGGTGGAAGTCAATTTTAGAAAACGATGGAAAACCTGTGAAACTGACAGATGTTCCCGAAGAGTGGGAGGCTCCTGCTGAACTACCGAATCACCCAGATCACGATACTATATCGCTGTTTCAGAAAAAGTTTGGAGACGGTTCAGTATAGGAAATCACAAGGTTTTGCTGAATCTCAAACCAAAAGCAATATAGGCGCGGTTGCACACCGCGCCTATATGATTGTATAGGAAAAAGCGTAAAATCTATCGATGTTCTTTCACATTAGCCCATGTGGTAGTAAGTTTATCGCTTGCGTCGACAGCAGCGGCTCCCGGATCCATGCTAAACTCAATTTCTGCTTCCGATAAAGCACGTTCCCACACCATCACTTCGTCAATGAAACCGTTGAACTTTTGACCGGTTGCACCCCATGAACCTACCATCGTATTGCCGGCAGTTCCTTTGTAAAGAGATTTGTCTTTATCTTCTGCCTTCTGCTCGCCGTTAATATAAATCCTTCGAGTTTTCTTATCTGCATCCAACCAGAAACAGATATGTGCCCACTCATCGGCTTTGACGGCAGCAGGTGCATCAAGGTCGTTGCCATAAAATCCCATGCGAACAGTACCACTGTTGTAAATACGATAGTGAAGACTTGTGTTTGCCCCATTGACTTGTGTTTGTGAGAAAACACATTGCTGATCACCGCCAGCCAACATTGGCCTTGCCCATAATGTCACCGTAAAACTCTTGTCGTTCAGTGGAATATGGGGTGCCTTAACCTCGGCATTTTGACTGAATTTTAAAGCTTGGCCAACTTTTCCATCAACAAATTCAGCACTTCCGACGATTTCACCATCGTTTCCGTGTGGAGAAAGGTCCTTTACCGCATTTCCTTTGTCATCATTAAAAGAAAAGTAAAGCAGTAATTCCTTATCCTTCAAGTTAAACGCTTCAGCGTAAAAAGGCATCATCATTAGTCCGATGATAATTAGAAGAAAAAATATAATCCGATACATTCAAAAAACCTCCTATAATATAGTATGTTATCAATTTAAACATATTACAGAAGTAAAAATATGTCAAGTGTTTTTTAAGAAACCGTAGTTTTGAGTTACAATTATTTTGTGCAGCTATACAGTTGCGATCAGACCTATGCAAATTGCCGATTCCAATCATGATGTGATTTCGCAATGCTCTCAGGATTTTTCAGACTCCGAGCAACAAAACCTGGCACATGCGCGCGCCCAGTTGGCAGACCAATTTGGCTGTAGCGCGTATCAACACTCCATCTAACCGTTTTTCCACGGTTTGGCAGCCCACGATGGACAACTCGCTCACTTGTGAGTAAAATGTCACCCACATCAAGTTCAGCCGTAACGATGTCACCAGGTGGTAATTCCGCTTCACTAATACCTTTACCGCCCGTATGCCCTGGTGTCGGGTCTTGATAGTTGTGGTTAATTAGATTGAAGCGGTGTGAACCGCGGATAACTTGCATACATCCGTTCTCTTCATAAGCTCTGACTAACGGTAGCCAAACGTTCACAACCAAAGTCTCGCCAGCTTCTTCAGGGATAAGATACGCCAAATCTTGGTGCCACGGAATAACAGTTATATCCTGATTTGGTAGCTTCGCACGATAATTAAACTGCGGATGTGCAAAAATTTCTTGACCAATAAGTGAACCAACAACGTCAAGCAATTCGGGTGCTGTTCTAAGCGTAAACATGCCAGCGGTACGTATCTTCTGATTGCTGAAATTATTTCGCCAAATCCAATTCGGATCGGAGCAGGCACTTGATACCATGCCCAACCTCGTCTCAAAAGGTTCATTCTCGTACGTATTTGACGGATCAAGAATACCCGCTTTCACTGCCGCCTGAGTGCCTTCATCAACCTTTTTATCTAATTCATCTATCAAAGGTTGGAGTGCTTCGTTAGATAGCAGGTTTCGGATATGCAAAAATCCATCGTCATGAAATTGCTGTTTCTGTTGTGATGTAAGTCCAATTGACTGAGCAGTTTCAGGGCTATGTTGTGTAGACATTGTGAGTCTCCATTATGAAATAGATGTTAGTAGGGATGCCGACCCCGCATCCAGATATACTGTACAATCCGGATGCTTTTGTAAAATAGAAGCAGGGTGCATCGGTGTTATCTCACCTTGTAAGCACTTCTGCACCGCCTCCGCTTTTCGTTCATCTGGTACTGTGCAAATAATCGTTTTTGCCTTCATTATTTGGCGTATAGACATAGAGATGGCATGGGTCGGCACATCATCTAATCCATTGAACCAACCTTCACCAACCTGCTGAAGACGACACGCCTCATCTAATTCAACGACAATATAAGGGTCTTCTGTCTCAAAGTCAGCAGGTGGATCGTTAAACGCAAGATGTCCATTTTCGCCGATTCCCACAAACGCTACGTCTATTTGGTGTTGCGAAATAATCCGATTGAGTCTGTTACATTCGGCTGGCGGATCGTTTGTTTCTCCGTTCAGAAAATGGACTGTCCCCGGTTGCACTATATCTACCAACCGCTCTTGTAGATACTTGCAAAAACTGGCGGGGTGCGTGTCTGAAATGCCAATGTATTCGTCCAAATGAAACATAGTCGTTTTTATCCAATCAATTGAGGTGTCAGCGGTAAGTGCGTTGAGAAAATCAAATTGTGATGCCCCTGTTGCAACGATAAAACGGGCCTGTCCATTGGTAGAGATCGCTTCTTGCAGATTTGTGCTTGCAGCTTTCGCTGCTGCTTCACTTGTTTCCTTTTTAGTATTTGCTTTGAATATATCCATTATCTCTAATCAAGTCCTTGTGCTGAAGATTACTAACGGCGCAGAAAACGCGCCTACCAGGGGTGTGGACCGCTAAATTGACGCATAAGGGTTTCGCTGCACTCTACCTAACCACTATACGCAATCTAATTATCAACTCACATTAAATTAAGTCTTTCGCTTGCAAAATACGGGTAAAATCTTTTTTCCAACTCGGTGAGAGGGCGGGTAGTTTCCTTGCTTTAGCAATCTTTTCGTGGTTATTTGTGTCAAAAAAACGGAGATTAAGAATCTCTGTGACACTCATCGGTTCGGCTGCAATCTCAAGCCGTGAAATTGCGTCGCCTGCAGTAATTTCACCTTCTGCAAGCACGCGGAAGTAAAAACCGACGCGACGGCTTTCCAAAAACTGTTTCGGAAATTCCGGTAGTCCCATTTTATATCCTAATTTGAAACATGGAACACGCGGTTGTGTAATTTGAAGTTGGACTGTTGTCCCTATCTGAAACACATCCCCAATATGTACTTCATCTTCCAGCATGCCTTCAACAGTCAGGTTTTCACCGAACTGTCCGGACGACAAATCATCTCTGTTTAATTCCTGTTGCCAGTGCGAATAGTGTTCAATCGGATAGCCGTATATTGCTTTATAGGTACCGCCATGCACCTTCAGATCACCTTGACCATCACCGTCAATGTTCTTTTCTCTGAGCATAACAGTGCCGGAAATCGGCTCTTTAAAAATTCCCGTTTGAATAATTTTACCATTGTATGCAATAGGTTTCGGCTTCGAAACGTTTATGGATAAGAGTTTCATCATGCGGTTTAATATATATTTTTCTGTAACTTGTGTCAAGAGAATTTTGTTTGGTTTTTTGCAACATCACCTAAAGAATTTGTAAAATTCACCAATTATCTCTATGATTGTGCTAAAATATAGATAGAATACAAGCAACACCATAAACAAAACCAAAGGATCCCAAAATGAACGAACAACTTTTTGTCAGTCAAGAATTTACACCCGTCAACGGATTTACGTCTGGAATCGAAGGGCCTGCCTGTGATGTCGATGGCAACCTATATGCCGTTAATTTTGAACGGCAACACACTATCGGAAAGGTAACACCTGACGGTGAAGCAAGCGTTTTTGTCGAGCTACCAACTGGCAGCATCGGCAACGGCATCCGTTTCAACAGTGAAGGTTTCATGTTCATCGCAGACTACACGAACCACAATGTCCTCAAAGTGGATATGCAAACGCGCGAAATTAGCGTACACGCACACGAACCGACAATGAATCAGCCGAATGACCTCGCTATTGGCGCAAATGATATTCTCTATGCAAGTGACCCAAATTGGGGTGAGTCGACCGGACAGATTTGGCGAGTGGATACCGATGGGCAAGTGACGCTATTAGAGGCGGACATGGGCACTACAAACGGCATTGAAGTCAGTCCTGATGAAAAGGTGCTTTATGTTAACGAATCGGCACAGCGGAACGTCTGGGCTTATGACTTGTCACCTGAAGGAAAAATTAGTAACAAACGATTGTTAATTCAGTTTTCTGATTTCGGCATGGATGGCATGCGGTGTGATATAGAAGGCAATCTCTATGTCACCCGGCACGGCAAAGGCACAGTAGCGAAACTTTCACCTGCAGGGGAAGTGCTATTAGAGGTTGAATTAACAGGTAAACTCTGCACCAATATCGCTTTTGGCGGTACAGATGGATGCACATGTTACGTCACAATGGCGGACCGAGGTAACGTAGAGGTATTTCGCGCTGACCTCCCCGGTAGAAGTTGGCAGCTATTCCAGTAGACCGATTAACTTGAGGATCAGAACCATTTAATTCTCTAATAATTTTTTTCTGCAATTAATTTTAGTTTTACACTTGCATTTTATTATGTTTTAACATATAATTTCTGAACAGTGTCAATGAAAATGGATAACACCACGAATCAACGTCAAATGCACATAAAGCATTTGACAGATTTTAACCTGAAATATACCTTAGAATCTGGACAGTCATTTCGGTGGAACCGAGTGGATGACGCGTATTTTGGTGTCGTTGAGTCACAGATACTTAAAATCCGACAAAAAGGTGATACCTTAATTATAAATAGCTCAACGGATAAGCCAATTAGTACATCACACTTGCATCACTATTTAGACCTACAGAGAGAGTTGGCGTCAATTTTAGCAGCTGTGAACGTTGATGCTTACATTGATCGAGCAATAAATCGGTTCTGGGGAATGCGTCTTTTGAATCAAGAATTATGGGAAACTATCGCGTCGTTTATCTTATCACAAAACAACAACATGAAGAGGATCCGGCGCATCATTCAATCGCTTTCAGAACGTTTTGGGCAGCAGTTAGCGTTTGAAGGATACGTGGATTACACCTTCCCAATGCCACAAACGCTCGCTGATGCGGGGATTGATGCAATTTATGCTTGTGGTACTGGGTACCGTGCAAGTTATCTTTGGAATGCTGCATGCAAAGTGTCCAACGGAGAGCTCAAACTTGATGCACTTAAGCGGATGGACTATGCTGAAGCTAAACACGAATTGATGAAACTGGAAGGAATTGGCGAAAAGGTCGCCGATTGCATCTGCCTTTTTTCTCTCGGACACCAGACAGCACTACCTGTTGATGTCTGGATAAAACGGATTTTTGAGAAAATATATCTTCGTAAACGGGCAAAGCCACGCGAAATACAGGAATTTGCCAAAAGTTATTTCGGTGAATTCGTTGGATATGCACAACAATATCTATTTCACTATGCTCAAAGTCAACCGAATTGGGCAGATGCTGAACATCTCGCATTATGCTGTAATAAAAAATAAAATTTACTATGTTGCAGTTGTTAGTATATTCAATAATGGAAATTAGTTAAAAGCAAAATTTAGGAGGATTCAATGTCTGAAACAACAGGGAAAAACGTGGTATCGCTTTTGGAAGAGCACGTAGACCTTGCCATCTCAACCGTCAAAAAATTAAGAGATGAAAAACTGGCACTTGAAGCTGAAAATGCTCGACTCAATAGCGATGTCGTGCAACGGGATGCAAAGATTCAAGAGTTGGAAAATCTCAATAGTGAGTTAAAAGAAACATCCGAGCTTGCTCGGTTAGCTACTGAAGAGGAACGAGCTGGAATCCGAAAGCAGCTTGAGGGACTAATGGCAGGCCTCGCAGAACCAGATGGAACATCAGGCGCTACTGATGCGACTTCACGGAGTTCTGAAGATGAGGTCATGTTTAAAGCGCAAAATAAAGAATAACATTCTGAAGTCAAAACCGGTGCGTGTCTTAGTGCTTTCGCATTCTTATATAATGAAACCGTATCGGAGGAAGTTCAATCTCATCTCAGCTGAGTCAGATGTCACTATGCGTGTTCTTACACCTGACCGTTGGTACGAAAGTTTTCAGGAGATTCATTTCGTGCCGGAGTCTGACACTTACTGTGAAGAGGTCCCTTGCCCCATACGGTTTTCTGGTTATGGCAGTCGTTTTTTTTACCGTCGAGGTATAGCACAACACTTTAAGGACTTCCAACCCGATATTATCCATCTTGAAGAGGAAGCATGGAGTCTTAATGCTTTGCAGACAGTGCGGCTGAAACGCAAGTATTGTCCAAACAGCCGTTTCATCTTTCGCACTTCACTCAGCATTCCATCTAAACAACGTTTCGGTCCCTTACCTGTTTGGATTGAAAAACAGGTTTTCCGTGAAACCGACATCGCTTTTCCGCTCAGTGAGAATGCAGGCAAAATATTAAAGCAACGCGGATATGTAGGCATCCAGATTCCGTTTCCAAACGGCGTTGATATTTCGTTATTTCAGAAACGAGATATGAGCGAATTGAAAACATCTCTTGGACTTGCTGACGACTTTGTCATCGGTTATGTCGGTAGGTTAATTCGGATGAAGGGCATAGGGACGCTCATTAAAGCGGCAGCGATGCTTGACTTCCCTTTCAAACTTTTAATTGTTGGACAAGGTGAGGATAAGCCAAAATTTGTCGATCTCGCCGTAACACACCAAATCACCGACAAAATCGTCTGGATTGATGCTGTTCCCCCCGAAGAAGTTCCCAACTACATCAACTGTATGGATACCCTTGTTTTACCTTCTCGCACTACAGCGGACTGGGTAGAATTTTTCGGTAGAGTGTTGATTGAAGGAATGGCGTGTGAAGTGCCGGTTATCGGGTCAGATTCAGGAGAAATCCCGCAAGTTATCAGTGATGCAGGTTTAGTTTTTCCGGAAGGGGATGCGGCTGCTTTAGCAGAAAAGATTAGCCAGATTGCATCCGATCCAACACTTTGTGAAACCCTTCAAAAGCGGGGTCTGGAAAGGGTGCAAAACTTCACATGGGAGACAATTGCACAACGCACCTATGAGGTGTATCAGCAACTGTTAGCAGAGTAGGACATACCTCATAAATAGTAAGGTGATTTTTACGGAGAATAAAATGACATTAAATCAAACAACCCTTAAGAATGAAATCGCTCGCTTGGAAGCAGAACTCATGGAAACCCAAAAAAGATTGAGCGATCTTAGAGGACAACTTCCAGCAGTAGAAGTAAAAGACCACGTTTTAAAGGGTTTAGGTGGTGATAAGACGAGGCTCTCTGAGATGTTTGGTGACAAAGAAGATTTAATTGTCATTCATAATATGGGTAAAAGTTGTCCTTATTGTACTATGTGGGCAGATGGATTTAATGGTATGCTTCAACATCTGGAAAGTCGTGCAGCATTTGCTGTCGTATCACCAGATCCGCCTGATATACAGGCCGCGTTTGCGGAAAAAAGAGGTTGGCGATTTAAGATGTATTCCGGTGATGGTTCAAGGTTTACCGAAGATATGGGTTTCAAGAATGAGGAAGGTTGCCTGCCGGGTGTTTCAGCTTTTTACAAAAAGGCAGACGGCAAAATTGTTCATATTTCAAAAGCAGCTTTCGGCCCAGGTGATCCTTTCTGCGCAGCTTGGCATCTTTTTGATCTGCTCGCTAATGGTGCTAATGATTGGGAGCCTGCACTCAAGTATTAACAAACGGCTCATTGCTGGGTTGGCTGGCGACCTTAATTAAGGTTCAAATCCACTAACGGTAGATGCGGTTTTCTAACCGCATCGGGTTATCCTCGTTGACAGACTACGATTTATGTTGTGTCGGACTCTCCAGAGGACACTATAAACGGGTGTTTTTGCTTAGACTTCGGTGCGGTTAGGAAACCGCACCTACCAGGGTAGGGTGAGGTGTTCTAAGCGTTATTATCTTTTTAAGTTGACACATAAAGATGTCTTAGGAATGCCTCCGACTGGACTCGAACCAGCACGCCAATTAAGGCACAGGCCCTCAACCTGCCGTGTATACCAATTCCACCACAGAGGCATCTTTAGCACTTATTAAAGTATACCTCTAAATAGGTAAAAAGTCAAATTTATTGCAGAAATCCCGCACCTCTAATTTCTTTTTTTCATAAAACCTCTTCCTGTCCGAGCGAGCTCCAGTTCGCGACCTTTCGACTAAAACAGGTTATAAACCGACAATTGAATGACTCTGCCAGCTGTAGTTATGTACTTGACTTTTTGGTGTATTGGTGTTATCCTCTAATTGTGTTCAGGATTTGATATTTTATGATTACATTTATCAAATACTATTGGAATTTTCGTCAATCACAAATAAAATAATGGGAATATCTCATTACCACTAATTCGCACCAGCAATGAGAGTATACGGAAGATAAATCCATGATGATGGCAGAGAAAATACGACATGTACTCCTTAGAATCACCGGTTTTGTCACCGGCATGATTGTTACAATCGTCTCAGTATATTTATTCGGAGCTATCGCACTCCTCATCATCATCACAAGCGGCTGCATCATACTCGTTATAAATAGAAAACACAAAAGACTCACAAATGAAATCGAACACCTAAAGAAAGAGATAAATAAACTCGAAAAGAAAAAATAATGGAAAAACTACACGAAAACCCGTTTGTTGTCCAGGAACTGGAGCGTATTCTAAAAGAAGATTATCCATTCTTGGAATATAGTGATCAGGTGTCTAAACGGTTGTCAGAAGATTTTTTGGAGCGAGTGAGAAGTGATGAACTATATGTCCGAGTAAAACCAAAAATGGAGCGGACAGAACGTAACGGAAGCGTTATTGAAGACATAAGTGATAAGTTATCTCAAGCGATAAATGTTCCACTTATGTCAGAAGTGTGTCCCCCAGCACGGTGCTACAAAAGCGGTTTGGAAACATCTCGGCAAAATTTAGGGACCGAGTGGACCGCATTTCGTTTATACAAAGCAATGATAAACCAAGACCCTAACATTCACGGCGGCGAGCCAGTGTTTATCGGCACACGGGTGCCGATAAAGTCGTTGATTGATCATCTAAAAGCAGGAGATAGCCTTGATGATTTTCTTGATGGATTTCCTTCTGTGTCGGAAGAGCAAGGAATCGCCTTTTTAGAATTCGCGTTGGAAACGGTATTTGAGACATTAAACACGATAAAATCGGAAGACAACTCCACATGCGTGTTCTACTTGACGAAAACTTAAACTGGCGGTTAGTCCGATATTTTGATGCCGATTGTCACGTGATAGGCAACGGTTGTGTTATTTTTTGTCATAGCCATAACCCTTTTGCTTCTTTACAGGAATTCATATTGAAAATTAAACTTGTTTCAACTTTTGTGTTCGTGATATTACTTAATACACAAACATTGGTGCTTGCCCAGCAAGCAGGTTATGCTGATCCATTACTTTGGAGCGGTTCGGATTCAGGAATTAGTATGTTCTTTACAAAAAAACACACCAAAACTACATCTGGCATCAATTTCAGTTATTCAGAGTTGGAAGATGCAGATACCTCTCTTTTGTTTAGGTTTAGGTCGCGTATTTACTACAATTATAGTCCAAAGGTCGTAATATATGCTGCACCTGCTCTTTGGTTTTCAAATACTGGTTTATATTCACCTTATGCAGGTATCGGTATCCTGAGATTAGGTGAAATAAAAGACTCAAACCTATGTTATTTTTTTGATGGATCATTTTTTGCTGGTTACACACCAGGGGCATATAGAATTTCTGAACGAACGATTGAAATACGCAACAGATTGTTCGCTGCATTAGAAGGTGGATTTGGTATATCGTATCGTTTTTATTCAAGCAAAGCAAACATTTTCGCACCTTTTTTCACCACTCGTTTCGTCAACAGCATCTATGAAGAATATTACTCCCAACTATTGGCGGGTCGGATTGGATTGTTAGCTGAATTTGATAAGATCGGTGTAATGTGTGCATGGCGTTTCTCTTTTACAAGACCTGCAGATGGCAGGGTCGTAATAGGTTTTATCTTTCGCAGTTAGGTGCAAAACCCACAACTACATCTTGCGTAAGGGATCAATGCCAAAAGTACCTATGGGATTTGGTGTGAAACCACATCAGATTCCAAAATTGCTTATACCGAGTTCACGTTAATTTTAACGCTTTTTAGAAGGAGAATAAACTGATGATAAATCCCAAAGAACTGGCGAAAACAAGCTTAATTCTTCTAGAAGAAGCAGTCCTCGCCACTTTATTTATTGAACAACAGGGGTTGCGACGCGGGGAAATTAGCAACTGGCTTGGCATAAAAAATGAAAATTATAGTTACCGTGATCGTTCATATCCTATTATCGCAAGTGTGTTAAATAATCTTGAGAGAGAAGGACGGGTTGAGCATGATGGTTCCCAGTCAGCGCGCAAATGGAAGCTTACGGAAAGTGAACGTAAGGAACGGCATAAATACTTACATTCCACCAAGCTCTGAATAACAACTAAAGGACAACCATGATGCAAACCTTAGTCCTTATACAAAACACAGACACATTACAACTCACCAATGAGGATAATTAGGAACACAAAACGGATGCAAAATTCTGAGCCAGCATTAGAACAACTTCTCACGAATGAACTTGAGGGAGAAGTGCGCTTTGATGCTTATTCTAAAGCACTCTATAGTACGGATGCAAGCCTCTATCAAATTGAACCGATAGGCGTTGTTGTTCCCAAACACAAGCAGGACGTAATCAGAACGGTACAGATCGCTGCTGAACGCAAAATCCCTATTCTCCCACGCGGGGGCGGAACAAGTCTTGCAGGACAAAGCGTTGGGAAAGCAATCGTTTTGGACATGTCCAAGTATATGAATCAGCTGATTGAGGTTAACGTTGGTGAGCATTGGGCAAACGTTCAACCCGGTATCGTCCTTGATGAGTTGAATCACCAGCTCAAACCACATGGACTCATGTATGCGCCTGATGTAGCAACCAGCAGCCGTGCAAATGTCGGTGGCACTATCGGTAACAACTCCGCAGGTTCACATTCACTTATTTACGGAAAAACGATTGACCACGTAATGTCCTTAGACCTTGTGCTTGCCAACGGTGATGAGATAACCGCTGCCCCTCTATCATTTCCTGAAGTCGCCTCAAAAAAGCAGGGAGATTCTTTAGAAGCACACATTTATAGAGAACTCTGCAGAATCTGTGATGAGAATGCTGACGAAATCCGTAAACGTTATCCCCGAATTTTACGTAGAGTCGCAGGTTATAACCTTGATGAATATGTCTCGGATGCCGGTTCAAAAGAGGTAACACCCTACCGTCGAGACGGATGCGATGCACACCGTCCTTTCAGCCTCGCGAAAATAGTCGTCGGGTCCGAAGGCACTTTGGCAACAACTGTGGAGGCGAAAGTTAATCTTGTTCCTATTCCAAAAATGACCTGTCTGTGTGTAGTGCATTTTAAATCGCTCATCACTTCTATGGAGGCGATGCAGCCCGTTTTAGCGTGCAATCCAACTGCCGTTGAACTCATTGACAAAACAATACTCGGTATGGCACAAGGCTCCTTGGAATTTTCACGGCTAACAAGTTTCATTGAAGGCGAACCGGAAGCACTCCTCGCTGTTGAATTTTACGGTGAAACAGAAACTGAACTGCATGAACAGATTAACCATCTTGAAAAAACCTTGAAAAGTGCGGGATTCGGGTATGCGTATGTGCGATGTTTTACTGCTGAAGAAAAATCACGCGTCTGGGAAACTCGAAAGGCAGGACTCGGTTTACTCATGGGAATGAAAGGCGATGCAAAACCGATTGGGTTTGTGGAAGATGCTGCTGTTCCCATAGAAAACTTACCGGAATACGTCCGCCGATTTGACGAAATTGTTACAAGACATGACACAACTGCCTCTTATTATGCACACGCTAGTGTTGGATTACTCCACAACCGCCCGATTATCAATCTCAAATCCGAAGCAGATATTCATAAAATGCATAATATCGCACGTGAGGTGCGCGATTTACTTATGGACCTTGGCGGTGCAATGAGTGGAGAACATGGCGATGGACTCGTCCGAAGTGAATGGATTGAAAGCATGTTTGGTCCCCAGATTTATCAGGCACTCCGCGAGGTCAAAAACGCTTTTGACCCTGACGGTATTATGAACCCTGGCAAAATCATTGATCCTCCCCCGATGACAGAAAATCTCCGATTCGGCGCAAAATACAACACCATTAAAATTGATACCTACTTCGATTTTTCAGCACAAGACGGATTTGGCAGAGCCATTGAGATGTGCAACGGGGTCGGGGCGTGCCGTAAAACCCTAACTGGTACCATGTGTCCCTCCTTCATTGCTACACGAGAAGAGGAACACTCTACACGCGGACGTGCCAACGCGCTCCGTTCTGTAATCTCTGGTGCTTTGCCACACAAAGATTTTACCAGTGACCGCCTCTATGATGTGCTTGACCTATGCCTCGGTTGTAAAGCATGCAAGGCAGAATGCCCTTCTAATGTAGACATGGCGAAAATAAAATATGAGATGCTCGCGCATTACCGCAAAGCAAACGGACTCCCATTGCGTAATCGCCTTTTCGGAGAGATTGGCTCTCTTGCTGTTTTGGGTTCAACGTTTGCCCCTGTCTCAAATTGGGCAACGAATAACCCAATTTCCAAGTGGATAGCTGAAAAACTGCTTGGCGTTGACCGTCGCCGAGATATGCCAACCTTCGTTCATCAATCTTTTGAAAAATGGTTCAGAAAACGTAAGTCACCACAAACTTATGAAAAAAAAGTCGTGCTGTTTCACGATACCTTTATGAATTTTAGTGAGCCAAATATAGGGAAGGCAGCGGTCCACGTTTTAGAAACTGCAGGATTTGAGGTGATCTTGCCGAAGAAACGTTGTTGTGGTAGACCGCTGATTTCTGAGGGCATGCTTGACAAAGCTATTGAGAACGCAAATTACAACATTGAACACCTCCATGCTTATGCGGAGGCGGGAATTCCAATTGTCGGATGTGAACCGAGTTGTACCTCTGCCTTGACTGACGACTATGTTGAACTTATTAACACAACTAATGCAAAACGGGTTGCTGAGGCTACCTATTCACTGGAAGAATTTCTGCTACACACACATGAAAAAGGTGAACTTCCGCTAACGTTTAAGACTGAATCTCGGGATATCCTGTTACATGGGCACTGTCACCAAAGAGCACTCGTTGGTATTCAACCTGTGCTGCAAATGCTTACGTTACCAGAAGCGCATGATGTCACAGTTATTGATTCCAGTTGCTGCGGCATGGCTGGCTCATTCGGCTACGAAAAGTCACACTACGATCTTTCTATGAATATTGGCGAACTCCGCCTCTTCCCAACTATCCGTGAAAAATCTGGGGAATTTACGTTGACAGCGTCAGGATTTTCCTGCCGACATCAACTTGAACACGGGACCGGCATCCTACCGAAGCACCCGATTGAAGTGCTAAGTGAAGCAATTAAGTCGGATACCGAAATATAAAATATGTCCCGTATCTATTTGAGGAAATAAAAAATGCCTAAATTATTTGAACCGCTTGATGACTTTAAAACTATTGATTTACCAGAAAAACAACTGCCTTTTTGGAAAATTGCGGGTCCAGGTGCCATTTTAGTTGGCTTATCTATTGGCGCAGGTGAGATTGTGATTTGGCCGCTAATCGCCGCAGAATACGGCGCAAGCATGGTCTGGGCAGCTGTCCTCGGTGTATTTCTCCAACTTTGGATCAACTTTGAGGTCGGTAGATGGACAATAGCAACAGGCGAAACCGTATATACAGGTTACAGTCGTGTTTGGCGAGGCTTTGGACCGTTGTTTATTCTACTTATTGTAATAGGGTGGATTGCGCCAGGGTGGGCACGCGAATCCGGAGCTGCACTTAAAGCACTCATCTTCAACTCCAAATGGCAAGCAGGTACATTTTGGGGTTCAGATACTTTTTGGACGATAATAACATTCGTTGTAGCCTCAGTTATCTTATTCGGACCGAAGCTGGTCTATCAATCTTTAGAACACACAATAGAAATCCTTGTTGCCGTTGTAACGATTGGACTGATTCTTGTTGCTATTTTGGTCGGTTCTTGGGACACATGGAAAGAATTAGGTGCAGGCATAGTAAATGTTGGGTACAAAGACCCAAACATGTCGATAAAAACACTGTTTATTGCACTGGTGTTTGCAGGTGCGGGCGGCACTGCTAACCTATTTTATACATTCTATCTTCGAGATAAAAACATTGGAATGGGCGCGCGAGTGCCAGGGCTACGTAATCCGCTCCGTGGGCGCACAGAAAAAGTCCCCGCAACCGGATTCCTCTTTGAAGAGACAGAAGAGAACCGGCGCCGCTTCGCAGACTGGTGGGGTTACATCAAACGCGATCAGATGCTCTTCTTTTGGGCGCTCAATACTTTTACAATCCTGCTCTTTATTTTTGGCGCACTCGCTGTTTTACACCCGGAAGGGATTGTCCCTGACAGGAGCCAGCTAATTTTCGACGAAGCAGACATATTAGGAAAAAGTTTTGGAGAGTTTGGTCGCCGTATCTTTTTAGTGGTTGGTGTTGCAACTCTCTTCGGCACACAACTTGCCTTACTTGATGGTGTTGGACGTTCTGTATCAGATATTGTCTATACAAACTTTAAAGGTGCACAAAAACGAGAATTAAGTTGGTGGTACCTGCTCATAGTAGGTATCTGGATTGTCGCTGGTTGCGTAATTACGTTTGTGATGGAGCGGTTAAATGTTAGTGGTCTCGGTTTTCTCTTTAATGCAGCATATATGGGTGGGTTTGCTATGGCACTATACGTCCCACTTACACTATATATGAACTACCGCTTTTTACCAAGCTTTGCAAAACCTAAAGCAATCTCTACTATTATGATGTTGATTGCATCCGCTGTTTATATCGGATTTGCTATTTCAAGTATTATATGGGAAATTAAACGACTCATTGGAGGATAAAATGGATAAGAATGCACAAAAAGCCTTTTTTGAGAAGGAAGGCTATCTCATTGTAGAAAACTTATTGTCACCAGCAGAGGTGGAAGAATGTCAAGCAGAGATTCAACTGCTGCATCAGTTTGCTGCTGGTCAGGAATCAGATACAGAAAAAGAACGGGCAGATGTTGCACGTAGGCACGTACAACGCGAACCTTTTGCCAAAGACGAAACACAAGGCGATAGATTACCCGTGCTGCGGAAAGCCGAAAATACGCGTCTGTATTCAGCGGTGTTTAAGAACTTAGCACAACATCCGAACCTTATTGCAGTGCTTCAAAATCTCATCGGAGAAGACCTGCTCCTCTTTAGAAGTACTTTAATGTTCAAACCTGCTTTTCACGGTTCATCGCATGGGCTGCACCAGGATTCAGCATATTGGCCGATGGAGCCACCGAGATTAGTTACTGTGAGTATTGCCCTCAATGACGCTACTCCAGAAAACGGCTGTTTTAAAGTCGTTCCCCGTAGTCACCTGTGGGGTGTTCAGGAGTGGGGGGGAATCGCACGGCAACAGGATGCAGAACTCACCGATCGCGAGGATGTTGCAAAACAACAGATGGATGTCCCGCTTTCTGCAGGCAGCGCGCTATTTTTTCATAGTCTTATGGTACACGGTTCTGGTCCTAACGCAACACCAAATCCCAGAAACACAGCACTCTATGCCTATTTTTCACCTGAAGTTAGATATGTTACGAAGGATGGTACGGGAGAACGCGCTTTCCCTGTTGTGGCGGGACTAAACGGGCAAACGGAACTCAAGTTTACTGCCCAGAAAGCATCTTAAATGCTGAGTTGAAGGACGTAAATGAAAGTCGCGCTTGAAGGATACGGAGCGATTGTCACTGGTGGTGCAAACGGCATCGGTAAGGCTATTGTACATGCACTTGCCGAAAACGGAGCGCATGTTGCAATTGTGGATATTGACGTACAAGCTGGCACCCAAACCGCTCAAGACATTGAGAAAACGGATGGCACGTGTATCTTCGTTGAGGCAGACGTTGCGAACCCTGAACAGATGGAAGCGGCTGCACAAAACATCGCCGCCCAACTCGGTGAAATTCAGATACTTATCAATAACGCTGGCATTAACACAAAAAGTGACCGCGTCCCAATCCATCAATATACTTTAGACGACTGGCATCGCATCTTGCAAGTTGACCTAACTGGCGTATTCGTGACAAGTCGTGCTGTGATACCCTACATGCTCGAAAACGTGCCTGGTCGTATTGTTAATATTAGTTCTATTGCTGGGTTGGTACCGCTTAGACTTCAGAGTGCGTTTGTTGCGGCGAAGGCGGGTGTTGCTAATCTCACACGTTCAATGGCGTTGGAACTTGGACCGCAAGGGATTCTCGTGAATGCAGTTGCGCCAGGTTCTACGTTGACGCGTGGCACAAAGCAACTTTTTTATGGACCTGATGGCGAATATACTGAAAAGGCCGCGAGTCTTCTATCACACATCCCACTCGGACGACCAGGGAAAGTTGAGGAGATCGCTGCAGCCGTGCTTTTTTTGGTCGCGCCAGAGGCGAGCTATGTCAATGGCACTATCCTCACCGTAGATGGTGGTTGGACTGCTGGATACACGCGAGACTGGTAAGGGAACTTCATGTAAAAGAACACAATGAGTAGATACGGGATTTTGAATTCCTAATTTTTGACATTAATTTCCAAATTTTAAAACGCTATAAATATACTTGTAGACTGCATTTATAGCGTTTTTTTGTTTCTGTTTTGTGTTGTAAAAAGATGTTTTTGTAGCACGATGAGAAATATAGTGCTAATTAGACAACCGCCTATAACTAAAATATGGGCGGTAGTTTAATGGTAAAACATTTGCCTGCCAATCTATTCATTGGATATAATAGACGGTTTTACCTCTGTTCAACATCCTAAAATTGCGATAGTGAGTAAGCTAATGATACTTGCTACATAAGATTTTCAAAAACATAATAACTACTCCTTATTTTTTAATGTTAAAATTTTACCAAATGTATGAATACTTCGAGATCCTTCACTATCTACTAATGTAATAGAGGAAATGCCATTATCAATCTTCATTTGTATCTGTTCGTATATTTCTCGCGTCTTAGGATCACTTTTACCATAGATAGCAATGACTAGTTGTTTTTTGTCAACAACTATATTAACCATGCCTTCTTTTGGATTTCCAACAACAATGCCCTTGCTGGCTATAAGCGTCTCGCAAGTAAGTTCATTCTGTCCTTGTGCTTCCACATCATGATCAATGCTGCCAATGATATAAGCGAATAAAGCGATAACTGCTCCGATCAACATAAATGTAATCCGTTCAAAAGTGCGTTTCATAATTTCTCCTTTTGCAGTTTATGACATATCGCGTTTGTGATATATCATAAACTATTCATTGCGTAAAACATTCAAAATCCCGTATCTACTCATTGCGTAAAAATACGCAGGCGCGCTTTATAAGCGCGCCGAAGTACGGTGTATCATTAATCGTAAAATTTAAAATAATTTATGGATTCGGTGGTGAAGTACAGATAAGTACTTCTAATGTCTCATCACCAGTGTTTTCAATCCCATGCTCACACCACGGCGGCAGATGAATAAATGTTCCCGCCTTCACAGATACTTTTTCATCAGCAATCGTCATCGTACCTTCCCCGCGCATAATCACATAACACTCCTCTGTATGATGACTTCCAGGCTCCAAAACGACATGCGGTGGCACAAAAAACATCACCATCCCTAAATTTTGTGCAGGCGCTTTTGGATTAGCAGGATGCACCACCCGCACCCCAATGCCATCACACCCCGGATATTTGACCGGTACACCATCTTGGACAGTAACGACGTTAGCTTGCACCTGCCCTTTCGGTTTCGGAATCGGGGGTTCCCCTTTATAGCCTTTAAACAACGTAATTTTTGCCATCTTTCACCTCTGTCGTTACGCCACAACAGTGTTGCGTAAAACACCGATTCCCTCAATCTCAACTTCAACAACATCGCCATCTTTCAAAGCAGTTGTGGTTCCGGGTGTTCCTGTGAAAACCGCATCACCCGGCTCTAAAGTTATCGCTTGCGAGATAAAACTGACAATTACCGGTACAGGAAAAATGAGATCACCAGTCGTTTGAGACTGAACCACGTCGTCATTGATACGGGTTTCTAATTGTAGGTTGCCATAGTCAACATCAGTTGTAATGACAGGTCCTATAGGTCCAAAGGTATCAGATGCTTTCGCACGCCACCATTGCATATCATTACTTTGCCACGTGCGAGCGCTGACATCGTTTCCGCAGGTCACGCCTAAGATATTTGCCTCCGCTTCAGCAGGGGTTGCTTTACTTGTCCGTTCCTTAATTAAGACTACCAATTCACCCTCAGCATGCACATCATCATCACCCTCAGGTAGCACAATCTCACCCTCTGGGTCATTAATGCATGAGGGCGTTTTAATAAAGATTTCCGGATTTTTAGGCTCAGGTGCATCTCCTAAATGGCTCCGATAATTCAAACCGACCGCTAAAACTTTTGAAGGTGTTGCCGGTGCAAGGAGTTTCACATCTTCTAAAGGGACGGAATCTCCAGTTTCACTATAGTCCGTAAATGGGCATCCATCTAAAGTTCGCAAACGACTTCCATCAACAATACCGTATCCAACTGTTCTATTCAATTCATATCGAGCAAATTTCATAATCAATCCTCCGTTTTTATTCTGACATAGATTCACGATTTTGTCAACCATTACGCAACATTCACCTTAACCCTATTTGTAATTTTGATGTGTTTATGATATAATGGCACTATCATAAATCAAGGAGGCTAAAAATGGCAAAGATTAATACACTTGTTTTCGCAGGCGGCGCAATTCATAATTGGAAAGGCTGCAGCGAAGAAATTGTAAAAGCACTCTCACAACGAGATGAATTTGAAATTACGACTGTTGAGGACGATCTCGACGCTCTGGTATCACCGAACTTAGATTCGTATGATCTTATCGTTTTCTATTATACAGTTGGTGAAATCTCTGATGCACAAAAGAATGGGTTGCTAAACTATGTCGCATCAGGAAAAGGCTATGTCGGCATACATTCAGCTGCCGATTCTTTCCGTGGATGTCCAGAATATCGTTCAATGGTCGGTGGATACTTTACAACACATCCACGCTATCGTGACTATCAGGTTAGTATAGTGGATAGTGAACATGAAATCACGCAGGGTCTTGACGAATTTGTTGTGACGGATGAACAGTATATTCTCGATTATGATCCACGTAATCATGTGCTGGCTTCAGCGTTGTGGAAAGGTGAAGCGATGCCTGTTGCATGGACAAAGAATTGGGGTGAAGGTAAGGTTTTCTATCTTGCACTCGGACACGACCCAGCAGCCTGTCAACATGAGATGTTCAGTACCCTTCTCCAACGCGGTGCACTTTGGGCTGGTAGCAACGGTGGAGAATAAATCCTATTATTCGGATAGCAACTTTTCCCCGGTAGGCGAGGTTTCCCGTCGAATACCATACGCGTATTTGGCGTTGATTCACCTCGCCGCTCATAGTGTATAGTTAACTCAAAAATCTACCATAGACAGAAACCCATCAGAAAAATAGATGTATAGATGGATTTTGTATCCGTCTATACACTATGAAAACTCAAAGTGCTTCCTAACACAAGATGAAGCAGAAAATCACCGACATTCAGTCACATAGTCAATTCCCTTCACACCACCAACTCTTTTTAGACGACAAACCTTTTGTCGTCCTTCCCGCTAACCTTGTTGAAAATTTAGGGTTGCGGGTCGGTTTAGAAATTGAAGCACAGACCATTGAAAAACTCATTGCAGCAGACGAAGCGATGCGCGCCAAAAATTATGCACTTAATATATTACGTGAAGATATATTCAGCAAATCCCAAATGGCGCGGCAGCTTGAGCGGGAAGGATTTAGAGAACGAACGATAGAAACAATCATCGCAGAGTTGATCCAGTCAGGGCATATTCGAGATCGATTATACGCGGAGAAATGGGTTCAACGCCGGCAGAAGTCAAATCCTCGCGGGCGAACGGTGCTAAAACAGGAACTCATTGACAAAGGCGTTGACCGAGAAACAGCGGAACAGGTTTTAGCTGAGGTTAAGACTGAGGACGAGAAAAGGTTAGCACTACAAATCGCCCAAAAACAATCCAAAAAATATAAAAATTTACCAACACAGGTTGCGAAACGACGGTTACACGGATTTCTGGCACGGCGTGGTTTTGAATCAGAAACTATCTTGCAGATAATTGAGCAGATTTTATAATTTGATAGGTTTATTTATGGTGAAAATGACTTGAAAAGTCCAGCTAAATTTGTTATCCTTCACTGCACAACCTAACTCACAAAAAACGCATCAGCAATTTTTAATAAAAGTGCAACAGGAACTCCTATCCCTGACTCAAACTTATAAAACGCAGCTTGATAAACTTGACGAGGAACTAAGATGTCTTGAGCAAATTGAAGAAACCGAAATAATAGGAATTATCATGAAGTGCCTTCTTCCATATCTCTGTTTGATCTTTTTTATTCCGTTCACAGCCGACACAAAACTTACAAGTGAAATCATCTATGTAACGGGTCGTAATTACAACGAATTATGGATTACCCGCATCAACAACACAGATAACGCCCGCTCGCTTTTAAAGATAGAAAACGATGATTTTCATGGAATTATGCACTTATCTGTACAAAGAAATGGTCCTCTTATTGCCATCTCCGTTGATGATTGGGGAATCGGTCCTTTTGAGCATGAAGGATACCTTATTGATACAACTGAGGTTCCGGCAAAACCGCGTAAGCTAACACACAATCGAGTTGAGGATGTCTACGATATAGATATTTCACCAAATGGCGATATCGTTTTCTTGAACAGCCTGATTCACGAAAGAGACCCACTGCCGAAGAGAGGTATCTATTTCATACCCCATCGTGAATTAAAAAAAGCGTCACCAAAAATTACACTGTTAAAAGAAGTCCATGCGACCAATATCGCTTGGTCACCCGATGGAGAGCAAATCGCTTACGATACTGCTGAAGGTGTTTTTGTCTTTAACATCAATACGGAAAAAACTATACATATCAGCAACGTAGGCAGCATGCCTGTTTTCTCACCGGACGGTAAAAAGCTTGCTTTTTCTTCAGATCGTTTGCATGACTTCGTAGAGATTGCAGATGAAATTCGTATTGTCTCACTTCATAACCTGCGGACTTGGCGGACCATCAAAGGACTTCAAGAACACTCGCGGTTTTTAGGACTTAAATGGTCACCTAATGGAAAGTACATCATTTACCAAGTAAGGGGCAGAGACAATAGAGGACTTACTCTTCATTGCAACATTGCAGTTCCCCTTAATGGTGGTGCGCCTCAAAAAATATTGGATGGTATGTCTAAATTCGTATACATTTATGATTGGTCAAGTAGCGCGTATGCCGTTGAACCTGAAAATAGGTTGACCACGCTTTGGGGAGAGCTGAAAACAGAGAATACAAAGTAAACCTTGGTTAAACATGAACAGAAAGAAACTTGTGTCGTATTTTCAAAATGTGTTCACACCGGGACGGGTACAGCCCTATTGTTGTGCAGCAGCATTTTCTTTTTAGCGTTTTGGGGCCGTATCCAAGGGGTCGATCGTATACCAAACAAGTTGTTTGGTTATTTCGATCCTATTCAGCATCTCTACAAGACATTTTCTTGTGCGGTATGAAAAGCCCAGTTACATCTGCTATGCTTCACTGCATGATCTAATTCAAGAGCGCGGACAAACCGTATTGGACACCTATTCGGAAATCCTGAAAGGCTAAAATTGTCCAAACCATAGTATATTTATAATTTAGACATTACTCAAATTGACCTCTCACCGTAAGTGCACTTGCAACGGAGAGGAAATCTCTTCCTTCCTCAACTCTATCGTGGTTGTAGCTAAGTCCCAGGTGTAGATTTGCTGTAAGATGGTCACTGAGTTTGTAGCCCGCGCGTAATGTTGTCTCGTATCGTTCAGATCGTTCCTCTTTATTAGCACCATAGTTCTCCCTTCGAATTGCCAAAGAGAAGGTATTAGTCAGGTCAAGATCGTGCTTAAGTGGAATTCTGCCGAAAAACGGCAAGCGTATACCCCCCTCGGTACTGTAGCGATAGTCTATACTAAAATTGGGTGTAATAATGAAAGCGTTACTCTGAATTCCGCTTCGCAGATGATCACGGAGCGTAGTACGAACTCCTAATGAAGTTCTGGTTTTTTCACTCCACTTTTGTATCCAACTTAGCGATGGGGTATGTGCAGCACTGTCGCTCAAAGTAACTTCAAGGTTCGCATTGTTACGTATTGTGAAACTGTACCGAAGTTGGAAACTTGATGCTTGTTGTGCATTCAGCTTGATATCTGCTTCATAAGTTTCTGCGTGTGTTGTATAAGTGCTGCCGTAACTTTTCCGAAAACTATCGGCTGTGCTGAGATTTGTGCCAAAAGAAAGCCATTTCCACGGATCCACAGAAGTGCGGACAGAATAGCGATTGCTATTCCTTGAATTGGTGCGTTCATCTGCTTCTCGATCAAGTTCCCATATTTCTATTAGTGACTGACCAGATTCAAGTTGACGAAAGGATTCAGCTGCGGTGAAGTTAGCACTGGTGTTGATCGTGAATGTATTAATTATGCGCAGCAGGAAACCCTCTTGTTTGGGTTGTTGCGGGGCAAGCGAACCTGATTCTATAGCGTTGGAATGCTGTTTTTGCTCCATCTCTGCTTTATCGCGGTTGATCCAATCGTTTTGATCTTCTACTATTTTTTGGATTTGGGTCTCATCTACACCATTATCCCGGAACTTTTCAAGCTGCTGTTCGATTGGTGTCTGTCCACCTAACTTTTCAATCTTTCCATTCTCCTCTGTTTCTGTTGTTTCGACTTCTGGCTTTTTTTCAGCAAAAATCCAACCGAACCACTTTTGAATACGTAGATTCAAACCGAGGCTAACGTTTCCGTTGAGTGAAGCATCTTTCTTCACATTGAACCAGTTTTCTCTGAAGCTCACACGGCTTGTCACTGTGGGACGCAATCCAAGAAGATCACGATTGAGACGTGGGGTAAGGGAAACTCGGTGCTCTCGTTCAGCAATAGAAAAATCTGGTAAGGTATCAGAATCCTCTTCCACAGCAGAATTAGGGTCCGTTACGCCTCCCGCAAAAAACGAGGTGCTATAGCGATTCGGATCACGTCTCTCAAGCGTTCGCCGCACATCATAACTTGGGTTAAGACTAAAAGCGTTTATTGGACTGATGTTAATCGAAATAGACCCGCTATCTGTTTTTTCGTCCCGATTTCTACCATAACCGTAACTATAGTACGAAGTAGATGTTGCAGTTGTATCTGTTGCTGTTTCAGGCTTAGCCAGAATATCCTCGTGACGATACTGCACATTGAAACCTAATTTTGAACCGATATCGTATCGAACAGTGCCTGTGTATAGATGGCTAATCTGTGTGCCTTGCCGTTCGTTCCAAAAATCTTGATAATTATAGGCAAATCCGAGGTTTGGAAAAGGATTTCGATTGAATTGTACTGATACATCTCGGTTAAGAGTTTCACTCTTTCCACTTTGAAAAGTGCTATAACTGCCTCTCTGTGCCTCTGTTTCAGATTCCTGTTCTCGTATAGAATAGCGGATAGGCAACCATGAAAAGAGGGTGACATCAGCATCAATATTGTAATCGTTATTTGTAGTGCTATAGCCGCGGGAGGATAGCCGTTGTCGTCCGATTTCACCGGCACCGCTCTCAAAATCTTTATCTTGACTTGCATAGCCGCCACGCAGCCGGACGATACTACCGAGCGAAACAGACATATTTCCGCGCCGTGCCCATCCAGATCGGACAAGTGGATCACCAAGGTGTATTTCGTTAACCCATACCTCACCGCTAATTTCTCGATCCGTATCGTTTCGGATACCGAGTAATATGCCACCGATATTTTTTACCGATAGCCGTGTACTACTAACGCTTGTTCCTGTCCCTCTAACGGTAAAGCCATCCGGATGTCCATCAGGTGCATTTTGTGTAGGAGATATTTCTAATTCTTGAGTCGACATTTCTGAATCAACATTTTGCTCCTCAGTCCGATCTGGATACGCATTCAGGTTGTGGTCGCGCAGGTCAATTTCAATCAGTTTCCATCCTTCAAAATCAATCGGCACAGTATATTCATAATAATCTGTAAGATTTTCAAAGATATTGACATCTTCCTCCTGTTGTGGTCGATTAAGGAATGGATCGGAACTGTAGAATGAACTTCGGTAACCTGTGTGGACACTTGGGGCGAGCTGTAAGACAAAGGTAGTGTGGCTTTTATCGCCATATAACCAAAGTCGGAGTGTATCGTGCTTGCTAAAATCCTGCCCTTCGCTCTGCGTAAAACCTTTTAGCTGCTTAGATGTGATACCGTGGGAGCCTGGATAGAGATAATATTCAAGGCTAAGCGTTTGTTCACGTTGTTGCTGTGTTTGAAAACCGAGGGAGGTTGCTGCAAACGGATGAAGTTTTCTGAAAAGTTCATCATTTTCAATTTCGACATACGCGCTCTGATAGTCGTCAAAACTGAAGTTATCCTTTGTGCCGACGATGAACTTCTCAAGTGTGTCTTCAACAACTTGACGGTCGGAAAGTCCTGTGGTTGTCTCAGCAAAGGATTTTGTGACTACCCCCTGTTCCCATTTATTTCCCACAATTTCAATAGACGCCCATTGGAATGTTCCCTTAACGTTGCCAGGGCGGTTTTTCATTAACCAAAAACGGAAGTGCTGAACAAACACAAGACTGGGCACACGAGAACCTTCCGGTACAAATTTGGAAAGCGGGATGCTTAGGAATGTCCACCCGTTTTTGTTTTTGCCTTTAACCCATTCATTTGGGATAGCATTAAGTGGGATAGCAACCTGAAAATACGCATCAACGCTATCAAGCACACCGTCTCCATTCAAATCCTCACTGTCCAAAATTTGGTTGTCTGCACCAAAAGACTCAGGTTGAAATGGACCGTCAAAACGCCATCCAACGTCTTCCCCAATATCCGACCTGCCGTTACCACGTTGCCGCTGTGCCTCCGGCAGATTTTCAAGATCAAGGTCAAGTGCGTCAACAACACCATCGCCGTTTGTATCCTCTAAAGTTTGTGGGAGGTCTTCACTATCAAGGCGTCCATCAGCATCCGCATCTTCATTCACAGCACCGAGGTTAAGATAGAGTATCACATCGTCATCACCTTGCACGCGCATCCACATTTCAACGAATCCGCGTTCGGAATAGTCCTCGCCAGATTTTGAAATGCCATTTGAGAAACCACCCCACTCTTCCACGACATCCGTGAAATCATACCCGATTTCCATAATTAACCGCTCCTCCGTTGATAGTGAAAGGGGTTGAATGGACGATGCTGGCACATCTCGGTTACGCATGTAATTTCCCACAGCTTCTGCTTCTTCCCTATCTTTCAAAACAACGTTAAAAAGCACCCTATTTTCTTGCGTGGGTAACACACTATAATTATGTGGCGGTGTGCCTGTTTGTGACGATTCCGGAACGGACGGCACGCTGCTCGGTTTCCAGTTATATTTTAAGGTGGGTATTATAGTGGTTTCTTTTACGCCTTCCATGCTATCAATTAGGGCGACCCCTACGCTATTGGGATTATTATGTGAGTAAGCCGACTCTCCACTAAAATCAATTGAGAGTGGAAAATTTTGTACATTGACAAAAGGTAACGGGTTTAACAGCCAGGCCATGTTGAATTCTCTACCGAAACTTGTGTTTATATTAAATGCTTGCAAACGATTAGGCGCTTCGTTCACATTCGGGACCAGAGCAGGTTTCTGTCCTGTAGTTAAGATATAGCCTGTTGATACGGTAAACCCTTTTTGGTAAACAGGATTGAAATAATTCATGCCTGTACCGTAACCCCCCAAATAACTGGGTCCGATTCGCGAACGCCCTCCGAAACTTCCAAAATTACTATATCCACTACCAAAACCGCTTCCGCCGAAGCCTGTACGGCCAAAGCCAGTATTGCCGAACCCTCCGCCAGAACGCGTACCAGTAACAGGAAATCCATCAGAGAATCGGTTACCCGAAAGATTACTATCCAGACCTGTTTGTGTCATTTGCATGCCACCCAGCCGGTTGAATCTGTCCTTAAGGTTTTGTTCCTTTGCAGATTTCGGTTTTGGCTTGTGCGTATATTCTAACCATACGCCAGCAACTGCCTGCTGCGAACCACCGAACGGTGTCTTTTCAAATTCCACTACGATCTCATCAAATTCATCAAGTTCTGTAAAAAAACGAATGGTCCCAACTTCGTAGATCATCATGTAGTCCGTATCTCGCGTTAGGACTCTTCCGTTTAACCGAACGGTTTCACTATTTGGAATCACAAATAATCCGACATTATAGGTTTCAGATTGATAGGAATAATCCGCGACAATTGTGTAAATCTGGTCAGTGCTACGGAGGGATTCGAGATAAATGGCTTCGTTACTCAAAGAATCTCGGTATTGGTAGTAGGGGTGTTGTGGGTCGCTGATTTGAAAAGGGTGTAAGTTTGGGAAACGTAGTAATCCTCTGTCGTAGTCAATAAACTCGGGATCAACGATGCCATCACCGTTTTGGTCTAATCCAAAAATCTCAATATATGGCACAAGTCCAGCGTCAGTTTGAAACGTCTCACTTTCTCCTTGTCGGATAATTGTCAACTGAAAATCGCGAGGATTGATGTTTCGGTTGCTGAGGAAGTAAACGTTATCTGCGACTGTGCCGCGAAACCCTTTCCCTTTTAACACAACATAGCCAATTTCTTCCCCCTCTTCATCAATAGAGCCGTCTCCGTTCTCATCCGCAAAGATGGTCTCAGGATTTCCAACACTTCCACCGCCATCTCCCAGATATTCGTAAGCAACAACAATAGTATAACTGGAGGAAATAGGGGATAAGAACTCAATCTCACCCGTTTCATAGTCAATGTTGTAGTCTTGTCCGGGGAACTGCGGATTGAAGTACCCTTGACTGGTTCGTTGACCGCCTTGGTTATTCCCAACAACACTATCATCTATATAAATTTGCACACTCCCTTGTTTAATGGGAAGATATGCCTCATGCAGTAAACCGTCTTCATCTTGATGAATCAAATAGTATCTGTTTTTTATGTAGTTTGCATCTGCAATCTGAATACCGCGCGGTCCGTAACCGAAACTCGCCCTTCGGGACTGTCCGCGGAACGTCCGTACTTCACGGATACCTTTACTTCGCGATCCGAAAAGAGTCATACGGGTATTTTTATATTCAAATACACCTTCAAGTCCAAATAGATTACGGTTTATGTTTAAAAAACGGGTGTTCGGTAGGCTAAGCGTAATGTCACCAAAAGAGATCGTTTTGATGAAACTATCAGGTTTACCTTCATACCAGATTTTAATCTTCTGCTCTTTCGCGCCCCCGAGTCCATATCCGCCGTAGCTGCTACCATATCCGCCATACCCACCACCATAAGTGTCACCTGCATTGTAATCCACTGCGATATGCACACGTTCCCCTACACGACCGTGTAACCCAATAATTTGCTGTTGCCTTATATTAATTCCGGTAGCACGCGGAACACCGCCTCTGCCGTAACTACTGTAGCCACTCCCATAGCTTGAACCGAAACTATCGTATCCGCCGCCCAACCCACTGCTGTAGCCAAAATCTTCATAACCGTAGGAGGAGGAAAGGCCAAGGTCAAGCCCAGAACCGTAGTCACCATAACTCCCATAACCGTAACCACCGTAGCGATTCAAATCACCTTCTCCGAAATAGTGGGTTTTGTTGACTTCAATCGTCACTGATTGGTCAATTTTTACCTGTAGGTTAGAATCCATGGGAAGATCAATCCCTTTGGTATCAGGTTTGCTGCGCGGTTTCCAATCGTAAAGTTCTGAGAGGTCACCAAGATCAGGCGGATATTTCCAGCGGCGTAGCGTTTCTAAATAGGGGATCAGTGTCTGACGACGCAAAGATATATCTGAATCTATATCTTCAGTTTGTGGCGGGACATCTGTTGTTGTTTTAGGTTCACTCGGAAACCAGGTGTTTTTTTTAGGTTTCTTGCTAAATGGATTCTCCACTGGAGTCGGAGAGGTGATCTCCTCTTCAGGCGGTGAGTTAGATTCGTCTTTTTCTGCAGTTAAAGCGGGGTTTGCAAAAATAAAGAGACAAAGTGTGAACGTAAACAGGAATATGTATCTATTTGCAGGCAGTGGCTTCAAAAGAGTGTGCTCCATGAATGTTTATTGCTATATGATAGTATTGTAACGGAAAAGCAAAAAGCAAGTTTACTTTACATGGAACGTTAATTCAAAAAACTGTAAAAAGTGGAATTTGTAATCGTTTTCGCTTTATTCAGGCGCATCTTTCACCATTTTCTCTATTTGCAGCATGGATTTACACCCCAGGGTTATTTAGTTTTAAGAATTTTCAGTTAATGAGTCTTACTGATAGTTTATATCATCTGTAGGGTTTGCTTGTGCTTTACCCTTATGTGTCAACTTAACGTTGATTTAAAGGTAGCAGGCACGCTCCGCGCGCAGTCCGTCTTCTACTTTGCATGCGTATTAGTTTATATTAAAATGTGAAAAATATGCCAGAAAAATCGAAAGCTAAATAACCCTGATCAACACCTACAGCACTATTGACAATTACGGATTTATAATGTATAATTGGCAGATGGTAATACCATTCCTGATATATAATGTCTCTCTTTTGTCCCACAAACTTTCCAGTTTGTACCGTCCTCCGTTTCGTTTCTAAAAACCACTAATGAGACAAAAATTTATAGAATGGTATAATATATCTCGGTCAATTTCTCCGGCGGACGTGGCAAACACGTTTGATTTTATTCACATTGTTGCGAAGCGATCCATATCGTCTCTAATCAAAATTGACTTTCAAAAAAAAAAAAATGAAAACTCACATTTACTGGTGGCTTGCCACCTTCATCATCACATTTTGTCTATCAACGGTTTTCGGTGAATATGAGCCTGCAACGCAAATTGGTCTACCCGAAGGTGCGATCGCACGGCTCGGTAAAGGCGCAATAAATAAAGTAGCTTACGCTCCCGACGGCACCCGGCTGGCAGTAGGGAGTTCTATCGGTGTTTGGATTTACGATGTAGAGATAGCCAAGGCATTGAACTTTTTTCCAATGTATGGTGTATCTTGCTTAGCGTTTAGTCCAGATGGGAAAACCCTCGTGAGTGGGAGTAATCGGCATCATCTCATTTTATGGGATATGGTAACGGGTGAACCCCTGCACACTTTCATCAATGCAGATCAGGTGGGCGTTTTTAGCGTGGCGTTCAGTCCAGATGGAAAGACGATTGTCAGTGGACATGCCGGAGGTTATCTTAGGTCGTGGGAAACAGCAACAGGTAAACATATCAGATTGTTCTCTGGTATGGGAGGTGAAGAAGGAGGTCGGCTCCCCTTTGAACATACGGGACGGGTTCATAGCATAACGTTTAGTCCGGATGGAAAGACACTCGCTAGTGCAGGCTACTATGGCAGAGGCACCGAAATTCGTTTGTGGGATACGACAACAGGAAAGCATATACGACTCTTGGGTAGTGTGGATGGCGAGGAGAATTCATTCGACAGCGTTGCCTTCAGTCCGGATGGAAAGACACTCGCGATTGGATTGGGAGCTGGAGGGCTTGACTTGTGGGATACAACAGCTGGTAAAGTCGCTCAATACCTTAAAGGACCCGAAGGACGTTATATAAGGGGAGTTTTAAGTTTAGCGTTCAGTCCGGATGGGAAGCTGCTTGCCAGTTGTGGTGAAGATAAGCTTGTTGATTTATGGGATATGGAAACCAACAAGCACCTCCGCACTTTTACCGGACATAAAGATTATGTTTTTAGTGTAGCGTTTAGTCCGGATGGAAAGGCGATCGCGAGTAGCAGTGAGGAATCTGTCCGTTTCTGGAGCACACAAGGCGAAGAAGAGCATCTACGTTCTGTCATCCTGCATGCTGATATTTTAAATGTAACGTTTAGTCCGGATGGAAAGACACTCGCCACTGGACATGAGAGCAACACTGTCCGTTTATGGGACGCGAAAACGGGTAAACCCATAACTACTCTCATCGGATATACAGGTTATGTTTTTAACATGGCGTTTAGTCCGGATGGAAAGACACTCGCCACTGGACATGAGAGCAACACTGTCCGTTTATGGGACACGAAAACGGGTAAACCCATAACTACTCTTATCGGGCATAAGGGTAAGGTCATTGGCGTGGCATATAGTCCGGATGGAGAAATACTTGCCAGTTCGGGGGAAGACGGTGTCCATCTGTGGAATGCGGAAACAGGTGAACAGCTACGCATACTCTCTGAATCTAAACATTTACACGTAGCATATAGTCCGGATGGAGAAACACTTGCTACGAAAAGTTGGGGTGGTGCTTACCATTTGTGGGATACAAAAACACACGAACGCCGCCGCACGTTCACTAAACTGAAACATTGGGTCAGTCCCATAGTGTTCAGCCCGGACGGACGGGTGCTTGCACTGCTTCGGGATGAAGACAAAAACTATAGTGTGTGGAATATAAAAGCAGATGAACTTATATGTTCCCTTACTGTGCCAGTAACAAAAAGATATTTGTGGGGAACGGCATTCAGTCCAGATGGTAGCATGCTTGCAAAAGGTATGGTGGATAAAACGCCCTTAGGTAAAAGGGACGATATTGTGTGGTTGTGGGATACAACAACAGGTGAACATATACGGACGCTTACCGGACATCTTGATAATATTACGTGCGTAGCGTTTAGTCCGGATGGGCAGATGCTTGCCAGTGGCAGTGAGGACGAGACTGTCCTTTTGTGGGATTTGAAAACTGGCAAACACCCGCGCATTCTTATTGGACATAATGATAGGGTTTGGGACGTAGCGTTTAGTCCGGATGGAAAGACCCTGGCCAGTCGGAGTAAGGATGGCATCGTGCTGCTGTGGGATGTTCCGTAGATCAGATTTCGCTTTTGACAATTGTTAATTCTCTGAATCGCGGATTATCACGGATTATGTTGTGTTGTCAGAATCGCGGAGAACACGGAGAAAGCGGATTATTCCTATCCACTTTCTATACACACATCCAAAAAATAAATAAACACGTATACACGTTATTGGTACATCCTATGAAAACGACTTGACATTCCCAACACCCTAATCCGCGAAATCTGCGATGCTGACACACATACCAGAAGCTTTACACCCCAAAGTTTTTACAAACCGTTGACATTTGAAGACTAATTTGATAGAATCTATAGCGCAACGAATAAATATGTCCGCACTATTTTATAGAACTATTTCCATTTACTTATTCTGGAAAAGAAATTGACTACCAAAACAGATGGACAAAGTAGCAAAAACGGTAATAGTTTGCTACGTCAACTCCCATCAATTGATAAACTCTTATCGCTACCGGAGATGCATGATCTGCAAGTTGCGTATGCTCGGCCACTTGTAACAGATGCGTTGCGGTCAGTCGTTGCTGACATTCGAGACCAAATTCTGCAAGGAAAAGCAGACTTGACACTACCGGAACCATCTGAATATGCAGCATTAACGCGCCAGCGAATTGAAGAGATAACGCATTCCCGCCTCCGAACAGTTGTTAATGCTACTGGAACCGTAACACATACAAACCTTGGGCGTGCTTTGCTATCACCTACTGCCCGTAAAAGCCTGCAAGCCGCAGCACAGAACTACGTTAATTTGGAGTACGACTTAGAAACAGGAAAGCGTGGACATAGAGATCGGATTACGGAACCTCTCCTCCAACAATTGACTGGATGCGAAGCGTCTACAGTCGTTAATAATAACGCGGCAGCCGTGTTAATTGCTTTACAAACTGTAGCGCAAGGAAAGGAAGTCATCGTATCACGTGGCGAGTTAATTGAAATAGGGGGCGCCTTCCGCATTCCTGATGTGATGGCAGCGAGTGGGGCTATACTCAGAGAGGTCGGTACAACAAATCGGACACACCTGCGTGATTATGCTGAAGCGATTAACGAAAACACTGCACTACTTCTTAAGGTACATCCAAGTAATTATAAGATTGTCGGTTTTACGACAACACCTGATATGCCGGAATTGACCGAACTTGGTACTGAGCACGGCATTCCTACGATGGAGGATTTAGGGAGCGGCGCGTTAATTGATCTTTCTAACTATGGACTTCCTCACGAACCCGTTGTTGCGGATAGAATCACTTGCGGCGTTGACATTGTAACTTTTAGCGGTGACAAGTTGCTGGGAGGACCACAAGCAGGCATTATAGTCGGAAAAACCGAATGGATTCAGCAAATCCGAAAGAACCCTTTAATGCGTGCCTTACGCGTAGATAAATTGACTATCGCAGCGTTGTCGGCAACTCTGCAAGCATACTTTAATCCGGATGCCCTTTTAACGCAATTCCCTATGTTTAAACGATATGCCCGGACTATTGATGAACTGCACGGGCCTGCTAACGAAATTGCTGCCAGACTCTCGGTTATTTTTGCTGAAACTATTGAGGTTAAAATTACTGAGACATATTCACAAATCGGAAGCGGATCGCTGCCTGTTGAAACACTACCGAGTGTTGCTGTAGTGCTAAACCCTTTGGAGATTTCGGCTGAAAAACTCGCGGAACATTTCAGACAAGGGAGCACGCCTATTATTGGGCGGATCGAAAATGATCAATTGTGTTTTGATGTGCGAACTCTCTACGAAAGAGAACAAAAACAATTAATTGAAACTGCAGCAGAGGTTGCCTCAAAATCAGGTGATGTTCCTGAAAGTTAGTATGAAAGGCATTTTTCTGCTTTCAATCTGCCTCCTATGTGCATGCACGGAAAGTACTCAAGATGCTGTTCCGTCAAAGGAATTATCGGTAAAAATTGTTTCCCACATTGATGGTGCACAAATGCAGCTGATTCCATCTGGAACTTTTCTGATGGGAAATCCGCAGGAAGGCACAGGGGACACAGATGAGTATCCAGTTCATGAGGTGTTCATTGATGCCTTCTACATAGACGTTCACGAAGTTACCAACGCACGCTATCAACAGTTCGTATTAGCAACAGGATATCCGCCTCCACCTCTGTGGCACGACTCAAAATTTAACAAACCTGATGATCCAGTCGTTAATGTGACATGGCGCGATGCTGTTGCTTATGCAAACTGGGCGAACAAAAGGTTACCGACTGAGGCTGAATGGGAGTATGCAGCACGTGGTAATCTCATTGGTAAAAAGTATTCATTTGGTGATATAATAACTTATGATGATGCTAATTTTGGTGGTGTAGGCGGCATAGACAAATGGAAACAGACATCACCTGTCGGGAGTTTTCCTCCAAACGGTTACGGTTTATACGACATGGCAGGAAACGTTTGGGAATGGTGTTTTGACGAATACAACGGTGAATTCTATGAAATGTCACCTAAAAACAATCCGCGCTTTGGTCGAGAATTCGCTCCTGATAATGAAAACTTTCGTATTTTACGTGGTGGTGGATGGGGAGGAAGTGCTGAAGACCTACGTGTTGCTGACCGATGGTATCACCTAACGACAGGGAGCACTATCGGTTTCCGATGTGTGAAGGATATAGACAAATAAGAAGCACATCATTCTATTTATTATAACGAATTATAAAAATAATGCGGTAATAGTGAATCTCGTTTCAAGTTAGATAAAGGTATCCGTTATATGTCAATTAGTGTTGAATTAAACCAAATTACAAAAGCATTTGATACCACAGTGGCAGTAAATAATATATCTTTGACGATTGCGCCCGGTGAGTTGTTTTTTCTGCTCGGCCCTTCTGGATGTGGAAAATCGACGTTACTTCGCGTTCTTGCAGGATTCTATCGTCCCGATACAGGAGAACTCCGATTTGATGACAAGATTATGAACGATGTGCCACCACATCAACGCAACACTGGTATGGTGTTCCAAAATTATGCATTATGGCCACACATGACCGTTGCTGAGAACATTGAATACGGTTTGAGGCTCCGCAAACTTGATAAATCTGTTCGCAATGAAAAAATTATGGCTGTACTTGAGATGGTGCAGATGGTTGAATACCGCAACCGTCCAGTAAACACACTTTCGGGTGGGCAGCAACAACGCATCGCACTCGCGCGGGCGTTAGTGATTGAACCGAGTGTTCTTCTGCTTGATGAACCGCTCAGCAATTTAGATGCTGCGCTACGGCAAAATCTCCGTGATGAAATTAAAGACATCCATAATCGCACGCAGATTACAACTCTCTATGTTACACATGATCAGGTTGAAGCGATTTCTATGGCTGACCGAATGGCGATTATGAAAGACGGTGTTTTTGTCCAAGTCGGCACGCCGCGCGAAATTTATCAATATCCTGCTGATCCTTTTGTTGCCAGTTTTGTAGGAGAAACAAATTTCATAACAGGCAATATCCAAGAAATAGCAAACGGTAAAGCCACAATTGAAACACCTGTGGGTGTGCTTCACACAGAAAATGTATATCACGATTTCACTCCCGGACAAGAAGTTAGTTGTTCCATTCGTCCAGAGACAATTCATCTCAATGGCAATTCTGTGTCAAACCAATTAACCGCAAAAGTCGGGTCAGTCACTTATTTAGGTAGAGTTGAAGAATACGAATTGCGAATTGCAGACACGCTAAAACTCAAAGCTATCATCCATAATCCTGGCACTGAAACAAAAAAACCGGGCGATACCGTTGGTATCTCAATGTCTCCAAAAGCAATTGTGCCTTTGCCTACAAACGAATAGTGATTTTTAATATCCAATTACCAACTGATAAAAATGAAATTTACACACAGCCAACAAGATGCTTTAAAGACTAACAAGCATGTCTGCGTTACTGCCGGGGCAGGTTCTGGGAAAACAGCTGTGTTAGTTGAGCGTTACCTTAGAATCCTGCAGAATGGAAACGTTACGCCGCAACAGATTGTTGCTATCACGTTCACTGATAAAGCCGCAGCAGAAATGAAAGGACGTGTCATAGAAAGGCTTACGCAAGATGAAAATACAGCAATACGTGAAAAGTATCTTGAGCAGATGAACACTGCCCCAATTTCAACGATACACACATTCTGCTCGCGTATCCTAAGAGAATTTCCTTTTCAAGCTGGTGTCCCTGCTAATTTTAGTATACTGAAAGGCATAGACCAAAAACTCCTGCTCCAACAAACCATTAAAAATACTCTTAAGAAGATAGCGACAGATCCAACACACGAATATTACAACGTACTACGTCATTCTCTGCAAAGCTATGGGAACCGTCAAAAATTAGTTGATCTCTTTTCTATGATGGTAGAAAAACGAGATATGATTGAAAAACTCATGAAAGAGGTCTATAGCAATCGCGACGAAGGACAACTACCTGAAACTTGGCAAAAGGTTTTTCACGCAAAATTGATGTCGGAAACTGAAGTGTCTGAATTCATTCGATGTCTAACAACTACTCTACAAGTTGCTAAAGGCAAAAATGTGGCAGAGGTTAATATCTTAACCACAAAATTAGAAACACTTCCCGATAAAAACCCAACTTTGCCAGATGTGCAGAATTTGCTTAAAAAGATAGCGGATTTAATTACAATCCAAAGCGGCAGCATAGCAAAAACTAATTTTCTGAAAAGAGGGGTTGACACAACCGGTATTGAGAACGAAATCAAATTACTGGAATCGGCAGCAGAAAAGATTAAATCCGCACCCCCTCTTGATGCAGATGAAAACGAAACAGATGACGAATTTCTACTTAGCACAACTTACCACTTGCTAACTCTGTACACCCAAGTTTTTGATGAATATCAAAATGACAAACTTTCTCAAGGTAAACTTGACTTCGCTGATCTTCAGATAAAAACACGCGATCTGCTTGTTAACAACGAAGAAATACGGAAGAAACTAATAGCGCGGCACAAGTACTATATGGTAGACGAATATCAGGATACGAACGAACTGCAATATGAATTGGTGATGCTGCTTACAAATGACCTCAAAGATGCTAATCTATTTATTGTCGGCGATCCGAAACAAAGTATTTACGGGTTTCGCGGCGCAGATGTCCAAGTCTTTAAAAAAACGCGAGAAAAACTCATTGAACAAGGCGGACTTGATATTTCACTCACTGAAAATTTTCGTTCACTACGAGAAAATATAGGGTTTGTCAATTACTTTTTTGAACGTTTGATGGGAAAGGGAACAGAAAGTGAGTATGCAGTGCCTTATGAACCGCTTACTAATGCGCGTAATGCTGACACCAACGGTGCTGTAGAAATTATTCTTGGACAAAGCGACAACGAGGAAGCAAACGAATACGCACTTATCGCACAACACATTAAGAAAATGGTAACAAACGAAGAGAAGGGGTGTGGACGCGGTGAAGGTAAAAATGACCCACCACAACCAATTAAGAATGGCGATATCGCCATTCTTATTCGGAGTCGGAGACATTTGCCCGATATTGAACAAGCACTAATTTTGGAAGGCATCCCTTACCTCACCACTGGTGGTGTTGGTTTCTATCAACGCCAAGAAATTTACGACATTTGGAATTACCTTAATTTTATCAATGCCCCCTCACAAAATAACACTTCTCTTGTCGGAATCCTACGCGGTCCAGCTTTTGGTATTTCGGACACAGAACTGTTTGAAATTTCGCTGTATGATGGGAAAAGTTTTTGGGAAAAGGCACGAAATTATGAGATCCCTTCAAGTCAACTCACAAAAGCGATGACGACTTTAAAAAACCACATGCAAGTCGCCCATCGCTTACCGGTAAACCAACTCATCCTCACCATTGTGAATGAAACAGGAATGATCGGAACACTGGGATTAGGTAGACAGGGGCCGCAACGGTGGGCAAATTACCAAAAACTCTTAGAACTTGCCAGAAATTTTGATGGTGATGAAAACAGACAAACTCTCGCTGATTTCATCGACTTTTTAGACATTTTAATTACGGAAGAACCGCGCGAGGGAGAAGCACCAATTGAGGAAAGCAGCACTGCAGTTCAAATCATGACAATTCATTCAGCAAAAGGCAAACAATTTCCTGTAGTGATACTTCCATGTCTAAATCGTGGCGGACAATTTTCAAAAGAACCTTTTTTTGATGAGGAACTCGGCATCGGTTTTAGGCCGCTTAAACCGAACGAAGGCTATGCCAAAACTGACCCAGAAATTGTTCACCTGATCAAAGATCGCGCTGCTGCTAAAGACGAAGCGGAAAAGAAACGTTTGTTTTATGTTGGCGCAACTCGTGCTGAAGACCGACTTATCCTATCAGGTTCTCTCAATGCATATAATAAACCGGATAACATGTTAAAATGGCTCTATGAATACCTTGACATCGGTGAAGCTGGTGATTCTTTGGGGCTGCCTGTTACGTTGAACGTCTATTCAAATAACGCTGCCAACACGGAATCTTTTCAACTAAATATCCCTATGATCAAACAACTTTATGGCACTATTGATGTAGATAAAGTATCCGATGAAACAATCCCAGTTGAGTTTCCAGAACACCCATTTTCTCCACCCAAAACATCTGATTTTGACACATCGTTCACAGTACTTGAACTTGCGAACTACGCGCGTTGCCCGCTACGTTATTACTTGGAAAATGTGTTACAAATACCTGCACTTGAAAAAAGACAAACGGTACTCGATGAAACCGACATAGATGCAGTAATTCGTAGAATTCTTGATCAAATCAAACACGATTCACAGACAGGCAATCTTGACAAACTCCTTGATACAACATTGGAGAATTTCCCACAGTTAACAAGTAAATCCACATTGACCGAGCTGAAAGTTACGCTTGAGACGCACATCAACAATTTTCTGAATTCCGAGTTCGCAAAAACAGTGTTTTCTGCATCCGAAACACGGACGAATTGCCAAATTCATGCCGATATCAATGGACACATTGTCTCAGGTAAATTTGACAGACTTTTTAAAGATCAAAGAGGGCAATGGCAGATTCTAAATTACAAAACTTTTGGGGAGCAAAATTTACAAGCATGTAAACCAGAAATGGAATTGTGTGCACTTCTCTTCCATAAAGTCTATCCTGATCAACCAGCTGTGATTATTAATTTTTATTTCACAGAACGAGGTAGGTATGAACAGATGTGTTTCAGCAGTATGGACTTACAAGAGGTTTCGCAGAAATTGCAGGAACAAATTAGATCACTTCTGCGGGGGATTTTTACAAAAAACCTTGAACACTGCGGTTCTTGTCCCTATGCAGATTCACAGGGACAGTGTATAATCACCGAACCGTAAGGAGATAACTGTGAAAAATATTGTTGTAAGAATGATTGGCATTACTATTATTGGTCTTTCAATGTATGTGATGCTACCAACCTTTGCAGGCACGTGGCGCGATGATTTTGAAGATAATTATACCCGTGAATGGAAAATCTTTAACCATGTTCGCCAGGATGAAAAGTGGTGGATTAACGATGGTGAAGCAGTTGGAGAAATCTTCAAACCTGGTTTCATGAGTCTTTGGCTTACAGGCGATCTCAAATGGGAGCACTATACTGTATCCTGCCGAGCGAAATTAGTTAACGATAGAAATGAACCGCCAACCCTTGGCCTGACACTCCACGATAGAGGTGAAGAAGATAGCCGTTATCTGTTCTTTATTGATTATGTCATTGACACTGCCAGAATTGTAAAAGCTACTTTTAATGATTGGTCAACGAGACGATTTCAATTTGTTCCAGAAGAAGACGCATGGTATCAACTGACTGCAACTGTTTTTGTAGATGGAACACTTGAGTTCCGTATAGAGAATTTAAATCTGGAACGGGACGCTGACCCACATATTTTCACCGCAATTGATCCAGAACCATTAAAAGGTGGACAGGCGGGTATTGTCGTTGCAGATGCTCGCGTGCGGTTTGATGATGTTGAGATAACTGGAGACAATATACCGAATGGCGGTCCTGGAAGACGAACACCACAGGCTGTTTCACCGCGCGCTAAACTTGCAATGACTTGGGGAAAACTTAAAATGAAGTGAGTCATAAGCATCTAAAATATCCGAGTATCTTAATGAAAAAATTGACAATTATTGTGCTGCTTTTCTGTTTTCATATAATTACAAGTGTCGCCGCAGATTTTTTACCGCTATTTACTGAAATAACTCAAAAAGCGAGGATAAATTTTGTCCATAATAACGGCGCATTTGGAAAAAAATATTTACCAGAAACAATGGGATCCGGATGTGCATTTTTAGATTACAATGCGGATGGATGGCAAGATATTCTTTTAGTTAATGGGAAAGACTGGGAAGGACATTCAACAAAAAAAAGGCAAACCCTTGCTCTATACCAAAACAGTGGAGAAGGCACATTTACCGATGTCACAGAAGCTGCTGGCTTAGATATTCCTCTGTACGGTATGGGCGTTGCAGTCGCAGATTACGATAACGACGGTGATGAAGATATCTATCTGAGTTGTCTCAATGCTGACCGACTTTTCCGAAACAATGGTGATGGCACTTTTACAGATACTACGAAAGCCGCTGGCATTGACAATCCAGGCTTCGGAACAAGCTGTGTTTGGTTTGATTATAATCTGGATGGTCATCTTGACATTTATGTAGCTAATTACGTTGAATGGAGTATAGAGACAGACATTTTTTGCACACTTGACGGGAAAAATAAGTCTTACTGTACTCCTGAATCTTATACTGGTCAGGCAAGTAAACTTTTTCGAAATCGTGGTGATGGAACATTTATTGATGTGTCACGCATCTCAGGGATAAGCGATGCGTCAAGTAAATCCTTAGGTGTTTGCATACTTGATTATAATCAAGATGGACTCCCCGATATTTTTGAAGCAAATGATACGCAGCCAAATAAACTCTATCAAAACAATGGGGATGGCACTTTTATTGAAGTCGGGATGTTGGCAGGCATGGCATATAATGAAAGCGGGGTTGCTACTGGGGCAATGGGCGTTGATGCCGCTGATTATGACCATAGTGGAAAAGAGAGCCTTATTATTGGGAATTTTTCCAATGAAATGTTGAACCTCTACCGCAATGAAGACGACTTTTTTATTGACGATGCACCAATAGCCCAACTCGGAAATACAAGTCTATTAACGCTTACCTTCGGTTGTTTTTTCTTTGATTTTGACTTAGATGGAAATTTAGACATTTTCACAGCGAACGGACATGTTGAAACAGACATTAACACTATTCAGAGTGAAGTTACTTACGCGCAACAACCACATCTATTTCACAACACCTCTGATGGAAAGTTCGCTGATGTTGTTGAAAAGGTAGGCCCCGATTTAGCCACCCCCATTGTCGGCAGAGGCACAGCCTGTGGAGACATAGATAATGACGGTGATTTAGATATACTTGTTACAACATCCAATGGACAGGCGCATCTATACCGTAATGATGGTGGTAATCGCAACAGATGGATTAAGATAAAACTACTTGGACGATTGAGCAACCGTAACGGTATAGGCGCACGCATCCGAATTACTTCCGCTATTGGCACACAAACCCGAACTGTTAAAAGTGGTTCAAGTTACTGTTCTCAGAGTGAGCTAACCGCAATCTTCGGATTAAAAAAAGATGAGATTATTAAAACTATTGAGGTGTTTTGGCCCAGTGGAAAAGTTAATAAATTGGAAGATGTCAAACCGAATCAGTTACTTATAATTACAGAAAAAATGTAAGTAATACCAAATTAACTTGATTAAGCGTTTCTTGAGTCCGTCAATATTGCGAGGCACCAAATCAACGATATGAATGCCATTTAGGCATTCCTCGGGGACCTCGCGCTACAGATTAGGTTAATTTGGTATAAAACAATCGTGTTAATTACTGTTTGCGTGATTTATCACAAATCAAAAATAACCTGAGCTTCCCAAATACCGTTGGGTTTTTTAATTACATATAATTGATGGTAGGTTACAGCTTTAATTTCTGTATATACAACATGTTTTTCGAAATTTGTAGGTTCACCGAACACCTGAGCAGATAATTCTTCAGTATTTATGCTTTGAACATTTGACCGTTTGAAGAAGATCTCATCTGTTTCGTGTCTGAAGATTAATTCATCTAACCACTTAACAAATAACATTTCAACAGATTCAGCCA
The DNA here is from genome assembly GCA_022825825.1 of Candidatus Poribacteria bacterium. Taxonomy (GTDB): domain Bacteria; phylum Poribacteria; class WGA-4E; order WGA-4E; family WGA-3G; genus MSPOR6. The sequence continues at coordinate 98,810 of JAJDWA010000002.1, read as the reverse complement.
CAATGTCAACGTCAATTGAAGTAGTTTCATCAATTGTATCCACAACAGCTATCATCTCAAATAACCCTTGCGCTGCATGGTTAAAGAGCGATTTTAATGTATTTCCTCTAACACGCATCCCCGCATCCGCAGTATGCTCTATGTATTCAAAAGGTTTCATAATTTTCTATGAGTAAACAACGCTCCACAAAATTTGAATATTTTTTAGACTGACACAAACTAACAATGAAATGTAAAAATCCGAGCAAAATTTCGTACCGCAAACTTTTAGTTTGCGCCCATTCGACACAAACTGGAAAGTTTGTGCTACTATGTGGCAACTTAGGTTATAAAATCAAAACTCAATTATAGACAAGAACAATGAATATGTCATCTCTTTTTTCTCGCAGCAGGCTACTGCACATAGTTCATAAAAAGGTTAGAAAAGTTTTGTCATGGAACTTTAAGCCGAGTAATTTTGCAATAATCGGTTTTACAGTTCTTTTCGGATGGGTCTGTAGTTTCAATCCTATTCTTTACGCCGATCCTTGGAAGTGCGGCACACCGTTATTAATTGAACGTTCACATTCGATACAAGGTTTTAACTTGGGTAACACCGAAAATGTTTTGTCAGCACCTGCAGCACCTGCTCAATTAGGGCAAATAGACCGCTTTTTTATTCATATCCCTGAAGCGTCTATCAAGGCAACTTGCGTGGCAGTAGGAACACACTGCTATATCTACGTCGAAAACACTGTTTTGGATATGCTGACCAAAGCGCAAGCAGTTACGATTGCTAACACGTTTGACACCAATATTTATCCCAAAGTACATCACTGGATCGGCTCGGAATTTAAACCCGGTTTAGATCGGGACAATAGGATAACAATATTATTCCACGATGTCGGTATGAACGCTTCAGGGAGGGATTATGGCGGGTATTTCTCCCCTACCGACCAGCATCCTACACATCCGACCAGCAATCGCCGTGATATGCTGTATATGGATATTTATCAATTCAAAGAACGTTCTCAACACACTTTTTATAGTAGTCTCACGCACGAATTTGCACATCTTATTAACTGGTATCAAAATGGGGGTACATCCGATCAGCGTTGGTTAGAGGAAGGTATCGCCTCCTTTACAGAATGGGGTATCTATGGAACAGTGCATACGTTGTTTGTTGACGGTTACCTGGCAGACCCTGCTATGTCTCTCACTACTGCCAATAATACAGATACCTATTATGGCGCAGCGTTTATGCTGCTCCTTTACCTCTATGAAAACCATGGCGGTATCGATTTTATTCGCCAGCTTGCCGCAGAAGATACACTCGGTTTGTCTGCTATTCATGCAACTTTAGGAAAGAATAAACATTTCGTTGACGTGTTTCTCAATTGGGGAATTGCAAACTGGTTAAATAACCCCAGACGAGGAAAACATCTTAGTTACCTGAACTTAGCAAATAGAAGAATTACAGCACACACACCACGTATCACCCGTTATCCGATGACCACTGACGATATTCCAATTGAGAGTTGGGGCATGCAATACGTTCTCTTTGAAAATCTACCCGAAAACCTTGAACTTACGTTAACAGCAACCACACAAGCAAGCCTTTATGCCAACATTGCATATTTTGCACCAAATACTAACGTTGTAGTTATAAAACCTATTCCATCTGTATCAGATCAAAACGCTGCAAATATATTCCATACGAACAACATTGAAATTGGCAATTTAAGTAAAAACGGACAGATTCTATTAATTGTTACTTCCGAATACCCTCAAACATTCCGATATGTTGCAAAAACCGGGACAGGTGATACTCAGATTGACATTGCAGATTCTACAAAACCGTCCAGATGGAATATAGAATTACCTGCATCCCTTTTGCGTCCTGACTCAATTACTTACCTTCCAAATAGTGACTCACAGCCAATCAGTTTAGATCATCGTTTGCGAACTGCCTTAATCGCATCAAATCCTTCTGCAAAGTTAGAACCGATGACTCAAGTGCATCTTTCCAGTAACTATCACAAGATTGTTATTCAAGAAGAGAATGCTTTTGCTGCAAGTAATTGGGGACTTGAAATTTTTTCATTAACCCCGTCACCTATACGGGTAGGTGGAATTGCGACACCGGGTAACGCACAAGCCATTACGGTTGATGGGGACACTGTCTATATTGCAGATGGAAAATCGGGGGTGCACCTGATTGAAGTTAATCCGCTCACATCGCCTCGTATTTTAAAAACATTGGGTGGATTTCAAGATGCGCGCGATGTACATTTAGCAAAAGGTAACCTATACGCACTTGATAAAGTACGCGGGCTTTTGGTCTTCAAACAAGAAGATGTACTCAAGCACGAAAACCCGCATCCACGCCGAACTTTTAAAACAGCAGGAACGCCATTTAAAGTTTCAACAAATGATGAAGGAAACGTGTATTTAAGCGATAACACCCAAGGATTGTACATTTTAGATACAGATCCGCTGGATGGGTTTATCGTTAAAGACACTATTCCATTACTCGCCCTCAATTTTGAGATTCTTGGGAAATATGCACTTACTGTTTCTAACAATCTACGCATTTTAAATATAGCCCTTCCTATAACACCAGAACCGATTTCTCGAGTCAATACACCAGGGCAAACTTCAGTGGTAAAATTCTATGAAGGACTGCTTTATCTGACAGATCAGCAATCAGGTCTTCATATTGTCAACGTCAACAGCCTAAACAGTCCGCATTTAATTTCATCGCATCCCACTGTTGGAAACGCACAAGACGTTGCTTTACGGTATTCGGCTGCAGAAAAGGCAACCTATGCTTATGTTGCAGATGGTAAGGGAGGCATACAAACTCTTGATGTGACAAAACCCGATACGCCAAAATGGAAAAATCACTACAATGCGGAGGGAATTGCCTATGGACTTGATGTGAGCATCGACGGTGATAAAACTACCATCGCCATAGCGAATGGTAATGGCGGGTTAAAAATCGTTGAATTGACTGATCCCTACAACGGAAAAATGACACAAAATATCCGCACTTTTCCCAGTGATCAAGGTGCACTAAGTGTTCAAATCCAAAAGCAACATGCTTTCGTAGGTACGGATATCGGCATGGATATTATTGATTTGGAAACAGAGGAAACTCTCACACATATACCGACTACAGATCCTGTTTGGGCGATTGAGATAATTGAAGGTTATGCATATCTGTGCGCGAAGTCTCTTGTAATAGTTGATATTCGCGATCCGGCGCGCAGTCAAATTGTCAACCGACGCGAGTTTGCGGGGAGCGCCTACAAAATTGCTTATAATACTTCGCACGCCTATATCGCTGCACTTGAGGGGGGAATTCATATTTTAGATGTTTCTGAACCTGCTCTCCCGCGTCCAATTGCACATTTCGCCACAGAGGGAGCAGCAACAAATGTGTGCTTAGCTGATGAATTTGTATATGTTTTAGATAGTCAACATGGGGTTCTTAAAATAGATGGGACAAATCCACAGCAGATTACACTGTTGTCTAACTACACTGAGACGCAGCTGCCTATTGCTGCAGCAATTCAAGGTAACTATCTCTATTTAATTGATAGTAATAGTATTCAAATTATTGATTCGCGTACGATGCGGCGCCGTGCCCACTATTCACACTTACAATCACCTACTGACCTTGCAGTTATCAACGCCGCACTATATGTTACCGATTTATACCAACTCAGTATATTTCTCGTTGACACACACCTTTTGAAACTTGCTATAGAGGAAGAACAACAGAATATTCTTTATCAACCAACAGTTTCTACGGTCCCCTTCTCAAACGACCTTTTCCAAAACTTCCCTAATCCGTTTAATCCTGAAACTTGGATTCCCTATTCTCTTGCCAAAAATGCACAGGTCACCCTCTCAATCTACGATTCTAATGGTCGTTTAGTCTCGCATCAAATGCTCGGTATTCAACGCCCTGGAAAACATACCGCGCATTGGAATGGGCGAAATTTGATGGGGGAACCAGTCGCGAGTGGCATCTATTTTTATACGCTTAATGCTGGCAGTTTTTCAACTACTCGGAAAATGGTTGTACAGCGTTAAGACACGTTACTAAAAATCAACGAGAAAAACGTCTCTATTCCATTTTCTTATCTTATATAGGATGGACGCATTTCCTCTTAAAGTCCTCTTGATAAGGAGAAGGCCCATAGCGATAGCGTGTGGGAAGATAGGGTTAAAAACACCGAAATAACAACGTTTAAGTCCAATTTTCCTTTTTTTGCTCAATTTGCGTTCCTCCTATTATAAAAAATGTCCTAATTTCAATTTTTTCCCCAAATTTAATTTGACTTTCTGTTGTTTATGCTGTATAATAGTTTTTACAACTAAACCTAATTACCAACATGGGTATCCTTTATCTAACATATATTAGGTAATTAGCTTTAGTTGGCAGGGATGCCCGTATTTTTTTAAGGCACGGATAAATCTGCCGCTAAAGCAACTGATAAAGGAAGCCATAAGAAACAAGAGGAGGTCTGTTATGACCTTGCGCGTCATCCGTAGATACCGGTCAGCGTTTATTCTGTCCGTTATCGTTATTATCAGTATTGTTGGCGTATCAATGCTTTTGGGGTTAGATACGTCTTTGGCAACACCGAGAGAAATATTAGACTGTGAACATCGGATAAATTGGGAATGTAGCCCAAACAAGAAGAACCCCACCCCATACCTAATTTGTCCGAATCCAAGAACCCCTTGCCCGTTGGACACAACGGAATAAGGAATAACTAAAAAATAAGGAGTTGTAACATGTTATTTTTGAAGAACAACTGGCACTGGATGCTTTTTGTTGTGGTTATTTTTGGAGGTATTGGTGTAGTTTTATTTATACAGTTGAACACTGATACGGAACCGAAAACCGTGTTTAACCCGCCATCAGAGGAAACTCTACAAGATGTTCAGGATAAGCTGGCTGCACAGAAAGCACAAGAGGCTGATGGAACGAACAGGCCGCCACCACCCGGTGAAACGCACGAAACAGGGCATTGGCACGATGATCATTGGCATAGAACCGCACCTATAAAAACACAGGATGTTTCAACACCGGTCCCTGTCCCTGTGAGCCCCGCGACACACCTTCCCTTACTCGTCGAAATAGAAAACCCTATACTGAAGAAACCGATCCTGTTAAGGACAATAAACGTTGACGGTATTGATATCGAATGGGGAACGCTTTCACCGGACGAACTTGCCGAAGCAATTGCAAAGTTGGAACGGCGCGAAATCACAGAACCCGACGGGTATTATTATAGACGCAGATCAGACGGTTCATTACTGTTTGATGAAAGCGGTTATCCCATTCTTCACAAAACAGGTGAGCCCTTTATCTCTGTTGCTTGGACAATGGAGTTCAGACCACCGCCGGAAATATACGAGGAATACAAACAACTCGCTCGGCGGCGTAATCTGCTTGATCCTTCGCCCGAACTTAACAGCATTAGGGCACGAATGAAACGGATGGAACGCACATACGCCGGTCCCCTTCCCGTTACCTTTGGCATTTCATGTGCAGGAAACGATATTGAAACGCAGGTAAACCGTGCTCATGAAACCATTGCCCAATTGAAAGCGGGATTTTTTAGACAACTTGGAATAGAGTATTTATTAAGAAGATACTAATACTGTTAAATACAAAGGAGAACTGTTATGAAATTGATAAATCTATTGAAAGAAAAACGCACATTTGCAATGAGCGTGCTGCTCATGTTTGTTTTCGGAACAATGGTATCGGGAGAAATCAAATTCGCCTCAAAAACTGCACCGCCTTGGATAGGAGGTACAAGCGGATCCGATTCGCCTTTGAAAAAGATAGAAATCATCACAGGGGATGAGCAGTGGCCAAATGGAAAAAGGTTACATGTATTCATTGCTGCGGGGGCAAGGGGACTGGGTATAGGTGAAGGAACACTTAAACCAGTCACTATACTTGGAAACGACCACTCAATCTGGGAAGATGGGACTGATGAAGTCGGCTCCACAAATCCCAACGGTTCGTGGCAAAGTAGTCTAGGTAGTTTCGTAGCAACTTTCATTATGAAGGATATACCAGAGGACAGCGAAGAGACAAGTTTTGATTGGAGCGCGAACGGCACTGTAAAACTGACGCCCTACGTTTGGCAAGTGAGTGTCTCTAATGGTGTTTCTATCTCGTTGCCGGTTGCGCTACAGGGATCGTATAGTACGTCGGGGACATGGATTACGGATAGCACTAGAAGTACGACCCGGTCAGCAGTGGGTACATCGGGCACACACACGGTGGATGTCAGATATTACTGTTCTTCTTGTAATATAGAAGGAAATACAAAAGAAGCTATAGGTGGCAAAGAAGCACATGCTAAAGTCACGTGTTCGCGCGAGGGATGTGATGGATATCGAGAGTGCGATACTGCTGCGAAGGCGTTGCATTCGCTCTGTGAGGGATGCAATGAGTACCGATGTAACGGTGAAAGCCATATACAGAAAAATTGCTCCTCCGCGTACTTTGGATCCATGCTCATATACAGTTGTGGACAACCGTATTGGGCCTGTGCAAGCGACGCGTCAAACCATACAAGTTGGTCATATTGTGGTAGTACTAACAGTTTACATGGATACAAACACTGTGTTTCCAGCAATCACACTATCCAAGCAAGCTGTTTCGAAACGGATGAAAACGGGAATACTTGCACTGTGACGGGGTTTTACCCGTGTGAGTATCATACGCACCAGTATCCTACCGGCAGCGGCAGTCAGAATGGCAACAATGGAGACGATCAGAATGGCAACAATGGCGACGGTCAGAACGGTAACAACGGAGACGATCAGAATGGCAATAACGGAGACGGCAATACGGGGAATACGGGCACTGATTCCTCCCTGTGTCCTGCCCCCGATTGTAATGTTCGGCTCAACAATACCAACCGATCTGAACACGCCCTTGTCACCTGCACTGGCAGTTCCAAGAAATCTTGCAAGCAGGAATATTATAAGTGTCAGGCAGACGACCATAAATGGCTATACTGTCAACGCGGGAGCGATTGTCCATATTTTACGAATTACCAGTCCCGGTATCGGATACGCAGATGCATGGAGTCCAATAATGTGAGTGGGTGTATTACTGTGAATGGTAAACGTCAACCCCATAATGTGCAATAAGTTGTAAAGACAACCTATACTCTAAAAGGCAGGTATCCGAAAGGGTGCCTGCCTTTTTTATCTCCGCTGTTTGCGAGATTGCTTGGTCCGCAATCTGTCCGACTGCATTTTTTGATGTCTGAATCTCGGATGAGCGCGGATTTCACAGATACGCAAATCCCGGCAGGTTCGATTTCCTAACCAATGCAGAGGACCACACGCGCATAAGGCGTCGATCCACCAGGGAATGTGAACATATTTTTGGATTTCATTATAATATAAGGTGTTTTGTAACCTATAATTAAATGCAGACGTTAAAATGCTATAGGGATGGAATACGATACGCTAATGTTGTTTCATAGCACAAAAACTTGAAATACATGTTTATTGCGTTTGTTTTCCTGAATGTCCGAACGGTCTATTGCACGCACCTTGGATAGGTTAGTAAAAACTTAATCGTCGTTCGGACCCCTTCTTATTTTATATAGTAAATGGGTAAATTCAAAATTCATTTTGCAGAAAGCATATCTTTCATAAGGAGACTTTGGGATGGCGGCGAGCAGTGTAACCGGAAGTTTTCGAGGGATTGAGGTAAGTTTTACCTACGACGGACCTCACATTGTCATGAGTGTTTTGAATAAAGCTGAAGAGGGTAGACATTTACGCGTGATGTTTCAACAACAACCACTCAGTGGGCGCGTAAATTGGGCATCATTTCAACTAACTGGACAAGCACAAGATGTTGTCGTTCCTACACAGGTTATTCAGTCACACAAGTTAGCATTTTACGTTGACAACCATGAGCCAATTTCCACTTATACCGAAAAAATATTAGAGGAATTAAAACTGATTCAGCATCAACAAATGTTGGATAATCAGTCGAACGGTGTGCCAGATCAGACCTATGGACAGGAAAATGGATCTCATGAGGCAGCAACAGAAAATGAGACTGATGTGATGACTGAACCCTCAAATCAGCAGGCTGCAGACGCTGGAATGTCTCAGCAACCTACCAGTGGGACAGATGATGTTCTGCCAGAATTAGAGGAAGCTGTATCATTAGATCTACAAGACACAAGTGCCAATCTAAACGGAGATGAAAACCGTTCATCACAATTGGAAAACGTACCAGGTGAAAAGGAACAGCCGGAAAAATCTGAGGCAGCACCCACACAGCCGAAAGATGAATCCGTTTCAACTTCTAAACGAAAGACACAATATATAGGGCAGTACCTGCCCCAATTCGCTCCTGAGTTACAATTTAAAATCAAAGTGCCATCTTTCCCTAAAAGTGCGTCAAAAAAACAAGCCACTTTTGACCCCCCAGGTAATGTCCCTGCATCAAAGTCTAACGATAAAAAAGACGGATTCTTTGGACAATTAGCTGGGACATTTGGATTTTCTTCTTCTAAGAAAAAGGAATATTATGTACAGCAAAACCGACATCTGTATGAAAAATTCCATGCCAATTTGGAAAAAATGGAGAGTGACTATAACAATGGATATGGAATTCCTCTTGATAATTGGGACTTTGAATCGTTGAGCGAACGGGAGATCGCCATCCTGCTTCTGAATCTGATGGTGAATGAAGTAAGCGAATGGAAAAAGGCTGCTAAAAAGGAAGACGCAACTAAAGAAACCCTTGCTAAATCCCTTGAAACGATTGAGGGTGAACTCAAACAGACTCTAAAACAGACAAGGGGTATTATGGCGCCAGCACCAACTCTCTTCCCTGATAGAACAGCATCAACTGACAACGATTTAGTGAATATTCAGAAGGACTGTGACTTTTATCTCCAACGTTTTTCTAAAAAATTAGCTAACCTTGAACAGAAACATGCCGACAAAGTAAAAATCTCTGCATTCAAAAAGTTCTTGGTTGAATTTGTCCGAGATAAGCTCTTTCCGAGTGTTGCTGAGTTTAGTTCACTTAACACGGTACAATCAAGGTTAGATTGGTTTCTTGGTTTAGTTGACTATGAACTAATGCCAATTGAGTTAGGTAAAACAAAATTCTCACCTGAACATCACAAACTGAAAGAAAAACGCAGCAGCGAATTTGAATCTGATACGATCGTTGAAGTTGTCTCACCAGGTTTGCAATCAAAAGATGGAAAACGGGTTATCCAAAACGCAGTCGTCGTGCAAGCGGAGTAAGCTGTGATAACCAGACAAAATCTACTTCAACGTATTACTCAAATTCCACAGGTCAATATTGGACATTTTCCTACCCCTCTTGAGGAATGTCCACGCCTATCTGAAACACTTGGCGGTCCACGCATCTTTATAAAACGCGAAGATTGTTCGGGATTAGCGTTTGGCGGAAATAAGGTCAGACAATTGACTTTCACTATTGGTGAAGGTGTAGATCAAGGTGCGGATACAATTATTCAGGGGGCTGCTTCGCAATCGAACCATTGCCGACAAGCTGCGGCAGCTTGTAGTAAGCTTGGATTAAAATGCTATCTACGCCTTGCACGCGATCATAAAAGTATTGTGCAAGGCAATCTTTTGTTAGACCATTTGGCGGGAGCGGATGTCGAAGTCGTTGACGTTCCATTTGGACCGGAATTAGAGGAATTTAAATTCGAACTTGCTGAAAAATTAAAAGCAGATGGATTGAAGCCCTATGTAATCGCTTCGCCTCGCTCTACAGCACTGGCAGCAGTTGCCTTTACCTGGTGCATAGCAGAAATTCATGAACAACAATCCCAAATTGGTATAGATGCTGATTGGATTTACACTGCTTCGGTAGGTGGAACTCAGGCAGGTTTGGTGCTTGGCACTAAAGCACTTGGAATGAAATTAAAACCTTTTGCTTGCGCGCCTATCCATTGGGAAGGAAAAATTGATCGGATACGCGACGCTGCTAATACTGCTGCTTCCATCTTAAAACTTGATGCTCAAATCTTCGATTCAGATATCCAAAATACCGATGATTACATTGGAAAAGCGTACGGATACCTCACGCCAGAGTGTATCTCTGCTCTCAAACTGGTAGCAAGCACTGAAGGGATCATCCTCGATCCTGTTTACACTGCTAAGGCAATGGCATGCCTTATAGACCATATCCAACAGGGTAAATTTGATTCAAACGATACTATTATCTTTCTGCATACTGGCGGCACTCCTGCGCTGTTTGCATATCATGAAGAATTGGGTTCAGATGGCGTATGACTGTTTTTTCTAATATCTGTGTATTCGGTTTTTCTGGATGTCGTGTCACTATAAATAGAACTTACAAAGTCCTTCTACAAAAGTAGTTCCTAATTCGAAATCTTTTCATGATGAACAAATTCTGAGGGTTTCAGTCTAACAGAACTACCCTCTTCTGAACTCCCATACCCCATCCTTAAGAGCGTCATCACTTCATGATAATCAGGAATATTAAAAAGCTGGTTGATATTCTTGCGGTCTGCTTCGCTTTCTAAAGGTGCACTGACAAATTGCACACCTATGTCAAGTGATGTCGCAGCAAGAAGTATGTTCTGTATTAACATCCCGATGCTGAGCCACATCCATCGAGTTCCGCCTTCACCCGGCGGGCGCCTTTCGGTATTCATCGTAACCAACATTAACAATGGTGCTTCGCGTACTTGTGTAGCAATTTCTCTTGCAGGTATTTTGCCTGCCCCCAAATGCCCCATAATTGTTAATGACTTTGCATTTTTTAACAATCCCTTCAAAATGCTTCCTGTCAGTTTCTCAGGGCAATTTTGCAGCAATTTCGGCAGGGTAACATGGTCTGTGAGCAAAACACCATCGCCGCGTTCTTGCCACTCTGTTTCATTTAGACACATCCATTGACTATTGTCCTCCAGAAATTGAGCATCTTTGAACTGTTCTACGATTGCTTGTTCGGTTATATCCGCAAGCACATCTTTCCCCTCAGATTCCTGAATTATGATTAACTCCCACGGTTGAACGTTAAAAGGCGAAGGTGTCCATCGCGCCGCCTCAATCAACCGATTCAGGTCCCCTTCATCAATTGGGCGATTCTGGAACTCACCACGATAGCTGCGACGTTGGGTAATTGCTTCAAATACGTTCATTTAGACTCCAATACTTTTCCAAAACTTCCTCTGGTGTGGCTGTCCCCGTTGTGCCTATTTTTGTTACAGTAATAGACGCTATCAAATTCCCAAGAAATGCTGCTTCAACTGCAGCCTCACTGCCTAAACTACAGAGTGTAGGAACTATTCCCGCTGAAACACTATCACCTGCGCCAACAGGATCAATTTTATCAGCATTCGAGATGCCGGGAATATGGGTCAGTTGATCGTTGTGATAGACCAAGATTCCTTGTTCACCGAGTGTGACGAATACCGTGTTTTGCGTCTGTTCTGCAAGACTCACTGCACATCTCTTTGCGGATTCAATGCCAACAGTTTTTCCGTCCCAATTTGGTACAATTGCACGTTGTGCCTCAAAGCGATTCGGTTTTATAATAACATTTTGATATGATCCAATTCGCTCCCGAGAGTCAGCAAAGAAAATTTTGTCGGGATATGCCACCGCAAGATCACATAAATTTTCGCGCACGCGATGAGTGATTACACCTAAATTCTCATGTGGCATTTGATCCCCGATGATTATTCCGTCAACTTGTGGAATACAGGTTTGAAGCGCATTCAAAACCGCTTTTTCAACACTATCAGCCATCGGTGCTTGATTTTCAATATCAAAGCGCGGTCCTTCGGTTTGCACATCTTCATAGCCACGGTGAATCGGTTTTAAATATGTAGGCGTAACCCAGTTCGAGGCGCTCACCATGAAATCTGTCCGACACCCTCTTTCTTGTAGACACGTCTGAAGTGTCTCTCCAAATCCATCTTCCCCAATAACCCCCAGAGTATAGACTGTTCCCACTCCCAATGCTTTGAGATTGTTTGTGACGGTGCCTGCTGCACCCGGACTATAACGTTGTTCAACTACAGGATTGGTATGCCACGGCGTTTCCAGCGATAATGTTGAACGTGTTTTGTCTATATACCAGTAGGCATCCAGATAGAAATCTCCAATTACGAGGATTCGTAGGTCTTGAAATTGAGAAAAAAGTGTCTTTAGATCTCTTTCGCAAATCAACGCCATTCTCCATAAATCTTATATTAATCCTAAAATCATTATACCATAATCCGACTTTAGAGATGTGTACAAAATTCAAAACGCTTATTTATCGTAAAACCTATAATTAATGGGACACTTCTGTAGCGCAAACTGTCCGAAGTTTAAGAGAATAAATCGGTCCTTTGGTGCGGTTAGGAAACCGCGCCCACCGTTAAAAAAAGATAAATCCGTTAATTGGGTTATAAGACGCAAACTGCAAACATCAGTTGATGCCCTTCAGTCACACTTGACAAAAACATTTGTTTATAGTTAAATCCATAATTATTTGGACACTACGGTAGGTGCGATTTCCTAACCAATTCAGAATACCATACGCGTATTCTGGCATACTCATAGGTGTCAACTTAAGGAGATAATAACGTTTAAAACGCCTCACTCGGTAGGTGCGGTTTCCTAACCAATTCAGAATACCAAACGCGTATTCTGACATACCCATAGCCGTCAATTTAAGGAAATAATAACGTTTAAAACGCCTCACTCGGTAGGTGCGGTTTCCTAACCGCACCGGATCCTAAGTTTTAGTAGGCGCGTTTTGGAAACGCGCCTACCAGTGAGGTGGATGTCTTAAATTGACGCCTATGGTGCTATTTCTTAATCGCACCCGATGGGTCTGGGGAATGGGTATGTCAGAATACGCGTTTGGTATTCTGAATTGGTTAGGAAACCGCACCTACCAGGAGAATGTTCACATATTTTTAGGTTGGACTATAAAGCGAGAGCGTTCCGGCAAACTGACACGACTGCTTCAAGCGTACGTTCCGTATTTTCAGTTGCATAACATACTGTTCTAATGTATCCTGTCCACCATCCTTATATCTCCTTTTAATAGGCGATTTACTATAAGGTAGCATAAGGATACACTTAAAAACAGAAAATTCTAAATATGTAAAGCATAATATTACATAAAAAGAACTAACTAACACAAGTCGTAAATTTTTATAAAATTATGCACCCGTTTTGCCGTCTCACGCGTCACTATATGTTGATATGAATTATTGGGATTATTCTTTTGCGGAGGTAACCACCGATGAAAAATGACGATGCTGAACTGATTCAACGCACGCTTGCAGGCGATAATAATGCCTTCTCCGAATTAGTGGAGAAATATCAAAAGCAGGTGCACGCGCTTGCTTGGCGGAAAATAGGCGATTTTCACACTGCTGAAGATATTACGCAAGACACTTTCCTCAAAGCATACCAAAGACTCCATACACTCAAAGAACCACAACGGTTTGCGGGGTGGCTGTATGTAATAGCGTCACGTCGATGTCTTGCATGGTTTCGCAAAAAACGCCTTCAGAAACAGGTAATGGAAAATATAGGGACACCGGTGACAAACAGAGATACTTATTCAAGACATGTTGCAGAGGAACAGGCAAAAACTGTTGACAAGGCACAGCAGGCAATCGTCAAAAAGTTGCTTGAAACATTGAAGGAGAGTGATCGCACCGTCATTACACTTCATTATTTCGGCGAAATGACGTGTGAAGAGATGAGCGAGTTTTTAGGTGTATCCGCAAACACGATTAAAAGTAGACTTCGCCGCGCACGCAACCGATTGAAAAAGGAGGAACCGATGATACGAGAAGCAATTAGCAACTTCCAAATTTCACCGAATCTAACCGAGAACATCATGCAAGAAATAGCACAAGTTAAACCCACTGCGCCCTCTGCCAGCAAACCTTTGATCCCATGGGTGATAAGTGCTGCAAGTGCTGTTTTGATGGTGCTAATGCTTGGGATAGGTAGTCAGGACTTGGCGCGTTTTCAGAAACCTTATAGTTTGGATGCACAGTCCGAAACCATGGTTGAACTTATTGAGGCAGATATTGTTCAGAATCTTGAGGTCAAACCAGATGTTCGAAATCAACCGGGTAATCGTTCTGGGACGGATGAGAAAAATGATCGGAATGGTGAGAAAGCGAATCAGGTTTTAGGTGATAAAGGTGATTACACTCGGTGGAATTTGCCTGAACACTCAAAACAGCGGCTCGGAAAAGGGACTATAACCGATATGCAGCTGTCACCTGATAGTTCCCATCTGGCTATTGTAAGTTCTACCGGCGTCTGGCTTTATGATGTTAACTTAGGCACTGAAACTTCCCTACTTACAAAAGATACTGATTTAATAGGACTTGTCACGTTCTCACCGGATAGCAAAACACTTGTGAGCACTGGAGGTGACAACATAATCCGGAGTTGGGACGTTGAAAGTGGAAAGCTGCTTTTGAAATTCAATAGTCTTAGCGATTCACTTTCCTCTTTGAAATTCTTAGATGATGGAAAAACACTTACTGGTACGAATTGGGAGGGTACAGCCTGGTTTTGGAACGTTGATACCGGAGAACATCTAAAAACTTTTCATCCCGGGGCTTTAGAAAAAGTCAAAATCAAAGGCATACCTTGGCCGCGTGCGTTAGATATTTTTATTGACCCTACCGGCGTAGTTAAATATGCCATTGGAAACGAGGATGGCACAATCAGCATGCAAGATGGACGTAGCATACAAGATGGAGAGACCAGTCGAGAAGTCCAAACGCTTGTAGCTCGTACAAATGACGCAGCGTTTTTCAAGTTACGCGGAGAACATCGTGAAAAGGCAAATTTCAAGGATGCCAGAATACCTCCGGATCCTGAAGAAGATGGCGAAAAGACTTCTCTCACGAACTATAAGGGGGATGGCACACCTTTTCCTATACAATACAATCTGCAAGAATACTCCCCCTCACGGTTAGACAAACAACCTATGAAATGGGTGAAGGAACTGAAATTTTCACCGAACGGCAAAATGCTTGTGAGTAAGAGTCGTTATCGGATTCCAATATCACACGGATGGAAAGGCGTTGCAGGTCCTACTGAAATTTGGAATGTTGATAGTGGCGAACAACTGGCAGCACTCCCTGAATACGTCGACGTAAGATTTTCAGGTGATAGCAAAACCCTTGCACTTATATCACAGAATCCTTTCACAAGGGGAAGCTGCGCGATATGGGATATTGTTAATAAACGTCAAATTGCTGAATTTCAATCTACAGCGGACGTAAAGTTTTCAGGTAATGGCAAAACCCTTAATATTAGAAAAGGCGGCAGCTATGATAGAAACGGGAATATTATAGAAAGGGCAAGTTATACGATCTGGGATATTGTCACCCAAAGTGAAATTGCCTCTCTTACTTTGGAAGAAGATCCGTTTGTAGTTTTGCCTAAAAGCCATCTATTTTCTCAAGATGGGAAAATTCTTGTTACCGAGAATCAAATTGGTACAGTAGATGTGTGGGAAATAAAAAAGGATACACAACCACGGGCCCTTACTAAAGACTATGCTAAAGAGATTACGACGTTGGCGTTTACCCATGATGGCAAAACGTTAGCAAGCGGAAGTGAGGGCAGTATCCAACTATGGGATACAGACAGTGGCGACAAACTGACCGCGATTAGTACGGGAGAAAACAACATTGACGGTTTAACCTTTGCCAGAGATAATAATATCTTAAATGCTGTAGGATTCGCTTCCACTGTTCAGTGGGATGTCACTACTGGAACCAGGATTAGTGCTAACACTCTTCCGATTAGCTTGATAGGTCCTGGAGGAATCCAAACTTCTTGGGACGATGGAACATTTTTTACATTCCCTATATATGTATATTCTCCAAATTTTAGAACACTGGCTGTTAAAAATAAGGAAAACAATAAAAACAGTAAGATTAAGTTGTGGAATGTTACCACCCGCGAATATTTATGCAGTCTCACAGAAAAGGCGTATCAATCGGCTAAGGGGGCTATGGCACTAACTCCGGATGGAAGTATGCTCGCAGCCGATGATCGATCAGGTAAAGTGTTCTTGTGGGACACGCACGCCGACAAACGAATTGTTACGTTCAATACCTCCGAAAATTTGCTAAAAAAAGTGTTCGGAGTACTGAAAGATCGGACGTTGACGTTGGGAAGTCACAGTATTTATGCTATGACGTTTGATCACAATGGAAAAAACTTGGCAATCGGAATTAGAGATAAGGAGATCCAATTGTGGGACGTTACCGCTCAAAAACGTGTTAGAACCTTGAAAGCACCACATAAATATGCAATCTGCAAATTGGCATTCTCGTCGGATGGCACTCTTCTCGCGAGTGGAGATACGGGAGGCGAAATTCACTTATGGGAGGTTACCACTGGCGCGCATCTCGCTTCTTATAAAGGACATAAAGGTAATATCGGTGCTTTAGTGTTTTCCAAAGATAGGAAACTACTTGCGAGTACAAGCAGCCTTGATGGCACCGTCCTCCTTTGGAATGTGCCATTCAAATAGTTAAAACAATCCTTCAGCAGAATTAGCACTTCACTATCTGGTCATTTGTAGTAAAATCCGAAAACATGTTCATATTTCAATGAATAACAATTCCTACACACTCGCGCTGGCGAGGCGGGGAATACCTAAATGGTATTCATACCCGGGGAATGCCAAAAGGTATTCATACCGTTGATTTCTTGATTACTTCCTAACCTCGCCAATGTCCAGTTAATTATGGATTTCACTATAATTCGCTTTCCAACCACAACTTCTTTTTATTCGAATTAACTCCATATCTTGACAAACCCACCTGATTTAGTAAAATAGTACTCCACTGTATCTCACATACCGTAAAAACATGCAGAATTATGCAACCGTTCTCCTCCTAAGTCGCGTCACAAGGTTTCAAAATGAAAAGTTGAAGCAATTCTTTCTGGAGGCACCTGATGAAAAACAATGATGTTGAACTAATCCAACAGATTCTTGCTGGCGATGAGTCCGCTTTCGCTGAACTTGTGAAAAAATATCAAAAGCCGGTTCATGCATTGGCGTGGCGAAAAGTTGGGGATTTCCACATCGCTGAAGAGATAACACAGGACACCTTCCTGAAAGTATATCAGAGACTTCACACACTGAAAGATCCAAACCAGTTTTCTGGGTGGCTCTATGTGATTGCGACGCGCCGATGCTACGCTTGGCTCCGTAAAAAACGGATACGCACACAACCGTTGGAGGACGCAGAGACAACTATGGGACAAAGAGATGCTTATTCCCGACATGTCGCAGAAGAGCGAATTAAAACCGCTGTTGAGGCACAACGCGAAGTGGTCAAGAGACTACTCGCGAAGTTGAAGGAGAGCGAACGCACAGTGATGACGCTCCACTACCTCGGTGAAATGACAGTCGAAGAGATTAGCAGGTTTTTAGGGGTTTCTGCAGGAACGATTAAGAGCCGACTACAACGCGCGCGGCACCGTTTACAAAAGGAGGAAACAATGATTAGAGAAGCACTCGACCATTTCCAAATCTCACCGAACCTAACCGATAACATTATGCGAGAAATTTCTCGTCTTAAACCTACGCCTTCTGGGAACAAACCGCTTGTACCGTGGGCAGTTGTTGCTGCAAGTGCTGTTTTAATTGTGTTAATGCTTGGTATAGGGAGTCAATACTTAGCACATTTTCAGCAACCCTATAGTTTGGATGCACAAACTGAAATGACGGTTGAACTCGTTGACGCACCTATAGTGCAAAACCTTGAAGTGAAACCGGATGTTCGGCGTGAGCTTAGGAACACAAATGCACTTGGTGAAAGCGATAATAACGGTCAGAAACCGGATGAGGTTTTATTAGCTGCTGCAGAAACAGAAGAAGAAACCGTTTCTGTTCCCAAACAGCAGTGGATTCAGTCTGAACCGATTGAAGGTAGTGAGGCGTATAGTATATTTCCAACACCTGAAGGCGAACTCTATGTTCTTGGCGGGCGTAACCCAAGCATCTTCAAATTCTCAACTAATGGAAAGGGATGGCAACACATCTTTGACATTATTTTGTTGAATACCGATTGGGATGGTAATTCACCCGTTGCAAAGTGGAAAAATACCCTCTACGCATTACCATCTAACGAACTCTTCGCTTCAACGGACGAAGGTAAGACATGGAATACAGTTAACGCATGGCCAGAATATGGATATCCGATTGAATTAGTGCTAACAGAACAAGCGTTTTATATTGCTTTTATGAACGGAATTTCTCGTTCTGAGGACGCTGGTAAAACATGGGAAGCAATAAATGATGGGATAATGGGGGACATCCGTTCTGTCGTCACAACCCAAAACACTTTGTTTGTTGGAACAAGAGAGGGACTCTTTCGATTAGAGGATGATAAGTGGCAACGCGTAGAATTTCCAGTGTCTGTTGGGCGGATTCGTTCGGTTGCAGCGACTGACGAGAAACTTTATGTTGCAGCAGAGTTAAGTGGTGATGTGTTTGATCCTCGTAAAGTATCCCGTGGATTGCAGCGCTCTTGGTGGATATTCCTCTCAACTGACTTGGGGAATTCGTGGGATGATATAACCCCAACAGATGCTTGGAACGTAAAAGGATGGCCACCTTTTGTAAAACTTATTGCTGCAGGTGAAACACTCTTAGCCATGGAAAAAGGCATGGTACGCTCTACCGATAGTGGCAATACATGGATGCCCGTACAAGCACCCGGTACTACCCCATCAATGAATGCTGATGTAGACGTGGCAGTAGCTATCAACGAGAATGATTTTTATGTAGCAAGTTCGGACGACGGACTCCATCATTCCACTGATAAGGGTAAAACATGGAGCAAAGTCAATTTCAATCGTGTGAGTAGAGTTGATAACTTAATCGCGTTTAAGGGGAATAGTAGAAGAAAAATTATTCCTTCAATTCTCTACGCAAGAACTGGTGAGAAAATTAGAAATACCTCCAATCAAGGTAAATCTTGGAATCTCGTGCAAGAGAAAATATTGATGTTAGAACCGCGCAGAGAAGAACCACCAAGTATTACGCATATAGTCAAATCCGGTGGTACCATCTATGCAAAAGGTGGAGATTCTCTTGGTAGAGGCAAAACACGAATATATCGCATTTCTAATGTAGATGGTATTACGCTAATTCCAATTCAAGGTATGCCTATCTTTGACTCGATGGAATTGTATAATAAGTGGACCGAAATAGGGATGAACCCTTTTAAGGTAATAAATAAATCTTTCACTGAACAGTTGCAAGAAGTTTCTTCTGGCGCAACTGAGTTCTTTGAACAGTTGGCGAAATGGGACCCGCTACAGCCAGATGTATATATGCAATTAGGGTTCCGTGGTGGAGCGTTTGCTGTGAGTGGTAACACGTTCTATATGGAGCACAACTTTAAACTCTTTAAATGGAAACAAGGTGACACTGAATGGAATGATACCAGCGTGGAAGAAACCACTGAATTATCTTTGGACATAGCAGATAACTATCTCAAACTTGCTGTTTCAGGTGATACCGTCTACGTCGGGAAACGGGATGGACATCTCGTCGTATCTTATGATACGGGAGATAACTGGACAGATCTCACACCTGCGCTGCCTTTTGTGGTTAAGTCTTTCAAAGAAATTGTGGTTGCTGGACCCACCGTATATGTTGCAACAGACGCAGGTATCATTAAATCAGATGATGGAAGAAGTTGGAAAGTCGTCACCGATGCAGCGGGTACTAATTTTATCATGGAGCACTTGGCTGTTGATGGTAACACCCTTTATGGTGTTACTAAAGGGACAGGCATCTATCGTTTGGAAAGCGGCACTTGGGAACAGGTTGTCTCAGAGATTCCTGATAATGTAACGGCTCTTGCTGTTGATGGGAATACGTTATATGTAGGTACAGAAAACAACGGTATGCTTCATTATAATCTTGAAGAATAATTAAAATTCGCACATTATTTTTGGGCGGTGTTAAATGCCGCCCTTTTTTTATCCTTCTCTCTTTCCTTCCAAAAATCTCATTTTTGCAGAATTAAGCAACCGTTTTATCCGTAACTTGCGTCACTATAGTTTGATATGTTATTAATCAAGTAATCACTCTTTGGAGACGCCTGATGAAAAACGAAGACGTTGCACTTATAAGACGAATTCTCGCTGATGATGAAACCGCTTTTGCTGAACTTGTCAAAAAGTATCAAAAGCCGGTTCACGCATTAGCCTGGCGAAAAGTTGGGGATTTCCACATCGCTGAGGACATCACCCAAGACGCCTTCTTGAAAGTGTATCAGAGGCTTCACACACTGAAAGATCCGAATCAGTTTTCTGGGTGGCTCTATGTGATTACGACAAACCTATGTAACACGTGGCTCCGCAAAAAACAGATTCAAACTCAACCGTTGGAGGACGCAGAGACAACGATGGTACCGAGAGATGCTTATTCACAACATGTCGCAAAAGATCGCGCAACAACTGCTGCTGAGGCACAACGCGAAGTGGTCAAAACGCTGCTGGCGAAGTTGAAAGAGAGCGAACGCACGGTAATGACGCTCCATTATCTTGGTGAGATGACGGTTGAGGAGATTAGCCGATTTTTAGGGGTATCGGGAAGCACAATTAAAAGTCGTCTGAGACGTGCACGGCAACGTTTGCAAAAGGAGGAAACAATGATTAGAGAAGCACTCGACCATTTCCAAATCTCACCCAACCTAACCGATAACATCATGCGAGAAGTCGCAAGACTAAAACCTGTAACACCTTCTGGTAGCAAACCGCTTGTACCGTGGGCAGTTGCTGCTGCAAGTGCTGTTTTGATTGTGTTAATGCTTGGTGTAGGCAGTCAATACTTAACGCGTTTTCAGCGTCCCTATAGTTTGGACGCACAAGCTGAAAGAACAATCGAACTCCTTGACGCACCTGTCGTTCAGAGTCCTGAGGCAAAACCGGATGTCCGAAATCAACTGGGAGCACGTTCCGATACGGATGGTAGAAATAATGGAAATGGTGAAAAATCGAATCAGGTTTTAGGTGAGGAAAGGGACTATACTCAATGGAATCTTCCGAAAGATGCTAAAGCCCGTCTCGGTAAAGGCAGGGCAAATGACATCGCGTATTCCCCGGATGGCACGCGTCTGGCTGTAGCAAGTTCAATTGGGATATGGCTCTATGATGCAGACAGTGAAAAAGAACTTGATCTGTTAACAGGGCATACGGCCAAGGTCTTGAGCGTAGCATTCAATCTTAATGGAAACATACTGGCAAGTGGAAGTGATGATGGCAGCATACGCTTGTGGGATACACGCACCAGTAAACATCTTCGGACAATGACAGAGGATACGTCCCTGATCACGAACGTGGTCTTTAGTAGGAATGGCAAAATGTTGACAAGTTCAAGTAAGGATAATACCATCCGACTGTGGGATACGCAGACAGGCGAAATCCGAAAAACTCTTAAAGGGCATGCAGACAAGATTTTTAGTATATGGCTCAGTGGGGATGGCAAAATATTGGCAAGTGCAAGTAGGGATAACACTATTCGTCTATGGGATACACAGACAGGCGAAATCCGAAAAACCTTCTACCTTGAGCATTCGCAGGTAATTTATAAAATGGCGTTCAGCGCGGATGGCAAAACATTGGCGAGTTGGTGCTTTGAAAGCCCAATTTATCTATGGAATGCACAAACAGGTGAACTTCGTCATACTCTCCCATTAGAACAAATGGATATTGTCAATGAATTTGCGTTCAGTCCAGATGGAAAAACGCTCGCAAGTGCTATGCACAACGGCATCGTACATCTGTGGAATGTACAGACAGGTGAACGCCTTCAAGTCCTCGTAGGACATACGCACTGGGCATTGAACGTGGTGTTCAGTCCAGATGGAAAAACACTCGCAAGTGGGAGTTTCGATTCTACTATCCGTTTTTGGGATGTGCAGACGGGAAAACCGCAAAAAACGTTCACAGGACATTTGAGCGATACCGTGTATGTAACGTTTAGTCCAGATGGAAAAACACTCGCTAATGCGATGGAAGACGATACCATCCGTTTATGGGATGCACAGACAGGAGAAGTTCGCCAAATTCTCAAAAGGGAGAATATGCCTTCAATCGCGGGCGTGGCGTTTAGTCCAGATGGCAAAACACTCGCAGGTGGCACAGATGGAGGTAATTCTTTCGCCATTCGTCTGTGGGATGTGCAGACAGGTGAACTTCGCAAAACTTTCTCAGGACATACGGATTATGTTACGAGCGTGGCATTCAGTGCGGGCGGCACTCTGCTGGCAAGTGCAAGTTGGGATAAGACCATCCAGCTGTATCATGCGCAAACAGGAGAACTCCTAAAAACTTTCTCAGGGCATACGGATTGGGTTATGAGTGTGGCGTTCAGTCCAGATAGAAAAATGATCGCAAGTGGGAGTAAGGATAACACCGTCCGTATATGGGATGTGCAGACAGGTGAAATCCTTAAAACCCTAACAGGACATGCAGGTGTTGTCTTTAGCGTGGCGTTCAACCCCGATGGTAAAACACTCGCAAGTGGAAGTCATGATGGTCTCATCCATCTGTGGGATGTGCAGACAGGTGAAATCCTTAAAACTACAGAACATACGGATTGGGTTATGAGCGTGGCGTTCAGTCCAGATGGCAGAACGCTCGCAAGTGGGAGCAAGGATAGCACCATTCAACTGTGGGATACACAGGCAAATATAGTCCAACAAATTTCCGTGGGGCATACGAGCTGGGTTACAAGCGTGGCATTCAGTCCTGATGGCAAAACGCTTGTAAGCGGGAGCAGAGACGGTACATTGCTGTTGTGGAAGGTAAAACTTGATGCAACTCAACTGAAGTGAGAGGTGCAAAAAAAAATATAATTCAATGTCGTATATGTGCTTAAAGGTTAGTAGGCATCCTCCGCGTGCTGTCCGCAAACGAAATCCGATCTACATGCTATTATGTATTATGATACTTAGTCAATAAGATACGGTGTTATATGCGGTGTGCGGACGAAATCAAATTTTTGTTTTCATTCTTTGCTACGTTGATGTATAATATACCCAAGGAATAAGATGTAAGTCTCCCTTTTATAACAATTAGAATTTGTTTTAGAGGTAGATGAAATTGTCATCTTTTGTCATTTTAGAGGTAAAATCAACCGATTATTAGAACATTTACCTGTAAAATGACAACTTTCAGAGAACCATAAGAAGAAATACTTCAAAGCATAGATTAGAAAAAATTTAGAACACGATTGGAGGAAATATGAGCAACGAAAGTAAATGTCCAGTGATGGGACACTCTCATCCACGGGGCACTATAGCAAATCAACAGTGGTGGCCGAATCAGTTGAACCTGAAGATGCTCCACCAAAACCCACCCACATCCAATCCTATGGGTGAGGATTTCAACTACGCCGAGGCGTTTAAGACACTTGACCTGGATGCCTTGAGAGATGATGTGTTTAAAGTGATGACAACATCACAGGAGTGGTGGCCCGCTGACTACGGTCATTATGGTCCGCTCTTCATTCGGATGGCGTGGCACAGTGCAGGCACGTACCGCATCCACGATGGACGCGGCGGTGCTGCCTCCGGTACGCTACGTTTTGCCCCTCTCAATAGCTGGCCCGACAACGCGAGCCTTGACAAGGCGGTCCGGTTGCTTTGGCCGATTAAGCAGAAGTACGGCAGGAAAATCTCGTGGGCGGACCTGATGATCTTCACAGGGAACTGTGCCCTGGAGTCGATGGGGCTCAAGACACTTGGATTTGCCGGCGGGCGAGAGGATGTCTGGGAACCCGAAGAAGATATCTATTGGGGAAAGGAGACCACGTGGCTGGGCGATGAACGCTACACAGGCGACAGGGATTTGGAGAAACCTCTCGGCGCCGTTCAGATGGGCTTAATTTATGTGAATCCGCAGGGACCGAACGCTAACCCGGATCCGGTCGCTGCAGCGATAGACATTAAAGAGACGTTTCGTCGTATGGCGATGAACGACGAAGAGACGGTTGCGCTCATCGCTGGCGGACACACATTCGGCAAAACCCATGGCGCCGCTGATGCAGACGAGTACGTCGGCCCCGAACCCGAAGGCGCATCTCTTGAGGAGCAAGGGCTCGGCTGGAAGAACAGCTACGGTAGCGGCAAGGGTGTCCACACGATTACCAGCGGATTGGAAGGTGCCTGGACCGCTACGCCGATCAAGTGGGACAATAGCTTCTTCGACAACCTGTTTAACTATGATTGGGAACTGATAAAAGGGCCTGGTGGTGCGTGGCAGTGGACCCCCAAAGATGAATCTGCACAAGGCACTGTGCCGGACGCTCACGATCCCTCAAAGAAGCACGCCCCCATGATGCTCACGACCGACCTGTCTCTGAAAGCGGATCCAACCTATGAGAAGATTTCCAAACGTTTCTACGAGAACCCAGACAAGTTTGCAGATGCCTTTGCTAAGGCGTGGTACAAGTTAACCCACCGCGACATGGGGCCTCGCACACGGTGCCTCGGTCCCTGGGTGCCTGCAGAACCGCAGTTGTGGCAAGATCCTGTGCCTGATGTTGATCATGAATTGATTGGGGAGCAAGACATCGCTGCCCTTAAGGATAAGTGCCTCACATCAGGACTGTCCATTTCCCAACTCGTCTCGACCGCCTGGGCATCTGCGGTAACATTCCGCGGCACCGACAAGCGCGGTGGAGCTAACGGGGCACGCATTCGCCTCACGCCGCAGAAGGATTGGGAAGTCAACAATCCGCCTGAACTCGAGAAGGCACTTCAGGCCTTGGAGGAAATTCAAGCGGAATTTAACGGAGCGCAGTCTGACGGAAAGCGGGTCTCTCTTGCTGACCTGATTGTTCTGGCTGGATGTGCAGCGGTCGAGGCAGCTGCAAAAAATGCAGATATCGACGTACAGGTTCCCTTCACACCGGGACGCACAGACGCGTTGCAGGAGCAAACCGATGTCGAATCTTTTGCTGTGCTTGAACCAACTGCAGACGGATTTCGCAACTACCTCGCAAACGGACACGAAAGAACAGCCGAAGAGCTGCTGGTAGATCGGGCACACATGCTGACGCTAACCGCGCCTGAGATGACGGTTCTCGTTGGTGGCTTGCGCGTTCTAAATGCAAACGCCGGTCAGTCCGAACTCGGTGTTTTCACTGACCGTCCCGAGACGTTGACTACTGATTTCTTCGTGAACCTGCTTAACATGAACACCGAGTGGGTAGCATCCTCTACAACTGAGGGTGTGTTTGAAGGTCGCCATCGCTTGACAGGCGAGCTCAAGTGGAGTGGCACCCGGGTAGACCTCGTGTTCGGCTCAAACTCTCAGCTTCGAGCGATTGCGGAAGTCTACGCATGCGATGACGCGCAACAAGCATTTGTGCATGACTTCGTGGCTGCGTGGAACAAAGTCATGAATCTCGATCGCTTTGACCTTGTCTAATCTTCACGATTTAAGTATAGAGGAGCGTGGAACCATTCACGCTCCTACTATATCCATATCACTCCGCATAATCGTTGTGTGAGAACACAAGAATTGCCTACCTATTTCTATGTAGATTGGATAACAATGAAAAATGACAAAAAATCTATCTTTGGTTGGTGCATGTATGACTGGGCAAATTCCGCCTATATCACCACAGTTGGTGTGGCGCTCTTGCCCATTTATTTTGCAGAAGGTATTGTCGGTGAAGAAGGTGTTTCCATTTTCGGACAAACTGTTAGTGCTACAGCGTTGTGGGCGTTTATGCTGGGATTCGCAGCGTTGTTGGTCTTCCTTTTTGCCCCTGCGCTTGGGGCAATTGCCGATTTTTCTTCAGCAAAAAAGAAATTTCTCACCGGTTTTGCTTATTTTGGAAGCTTGTTTGCAACCCTACTCTTTTTTTGCGAGCCAGGGGATGTGTGGTTGACAGTTGTTCTATATATCAGCACGCAAGTCTGCTTTATTGGTGGGAATGTTTTCTACGATGCATTTTTGCCGCATCTTGCTTCTGAAGATAAACTCGATTCAGTATCTGCTAAAGGTTTTGCGTTTGGTTATGTCGGCGGCTCGTTGCAATACGGTATCGCTCTGGCACTTGTTGCTATGCACAAAACATTCGGGATTGACCAATCGATGGCAGTGCGAATCGCTATGGCGATGACAGGAATTTGGTGGGCAGGATGGACGTTACTCACTGTGAAATACTTAAAAGAGATGAAGGCAGAGCAAGAACTTTCCGAAAAGTACCACAATCAACCAAAATTCTTTGCGTATCTTTCCCTCGGTATTAGTCAAACTATCGCAACAGTGAAAAAGGTTGGACATTTCAAACATCTCACCCTTTTTGTGATT
This sequence comes from Candidatus Poribacteria bacterium, assembly GCA_022825825.1. Taxonomy (GTDB): domain Bacteria; phylum Poribacteria; class WGA-4E; order WGA-4E; family WGA-3G; genus MSPOR6. Next base: position 72,404 of record JAJDWA010000002.1, on the reverse strand, counting down.
GCCTATATGATTTACAACGATGGCATCCACACTGTTACCAGTATGGCGACAATTTACGGCAAAGAAGAGTTAGCCCTTTCTACAACACAACTAATGGTAACACTCCTACTTGTCCAGCTCGTTGCGATTGGAGGTGCATTGATATTCAGTCTGATCGCCAACCTCATTGGAGCAAGACGAGCAGTAATGGTTTCTTTAGTTTTATGGAGTGGTGTCGTTATTTACGGGTATTTTATTCACACAGCAACAGAATTTTTCGCGTTGGGAATGGTTGTTGGGTTAGTTCTTGGTGGAACGCAAGCACTCAGTCGTTCTTTCTATGGTGCGATGATTCCCGAGCAAGCAAGTGCTGAGTTCTATGGATTCTATTCTGTGTTTAGCAAGTTCTCGGCAATCTGGGGACCATTTACATTTGGATTCGTTAAACAGGTCACCGGAACAGCGCGGCTTGCTATCATTTCATTAATTGTTTTCTTTATTGTAGGGTTGATTCTACTTGCCTTTGTCAATGAAGAGAAAGCGAAAGCAGAAAAACTTGCCTTTGATATATAGTTCGGTATAAGAGATATAAAGTCCTTCATGCTTTGATTGGACTCTCATAACCACGGTAAGTTCGGTTTCCCAACCGAACCGGGTTTATCCTGGCAACGGCAGACACGTTTTTTGTCTGACACGGAGCGGTTAGGAAACCGCTCCTACCGTTCTCAAAATTGCTTATCCCGATCTCACGTTATAATGTAAAATTAACAACGGAAATCAGGAAATGGAAAACTAACTGGGAAAATTGTGATGGTAGGGTAGTTTTGGTATCTCTCTACCAGAGAGGTTCCCCCAATGTCACAATCTGATTTCTATCTGGTCCAATAGAGATAATCGGAATTGGCACATTGAGATAATCAGCGACATACTTGATGTAGTCTCTGGTTCGTTGCGGAATATCTTCAGCAGAACGTGCTTCAGTCAAAGGTTGTTCCCATCCGGATAATGTTTCATAAACGGGTTCACACTCTTCCAAAACTTTCAGACTGCTTGGGAAGGTAGTTGTTTCCTTACCTTTGTAACGGTAGGCGACACAGACTTGTAGGTCGGCAAGCGTGTCGAATACGTCCAGTTTTGTAAGTGCAATGGCGGTTAATCCATTAATGTGTGTTGCATATCTGAGAGCCACAAGGTCAAGCCACCCGCAGCGTCTCGGTCTCTGTGTTGTGGCACCGTATTCTTTACCGATGCCCCGAATTTCCTCATCCAGATCGGGTGGCATTTCAGTTGGAAATGGACCCCCACCAACGCGTGTAACATAAGCTTTCGAAACACCTAACACCTCATTAATAACTTTCGGTCCGATACCGAGACCTGTGCATACCGCACCAGCAGTACAGTTAGATGAAGTGACATAAGGATAAGTGCCAAAATCTATGTCAAGCATTGTTCCTTGCGCGCCTTCAAACAAAATTCGCTTTTCAGCAGCGAGCACTTCGTGCATGAACGCAACTGTATCTGTCACATAAGGAGCAATCCGTTCGGCATAGTTATAGTATGTTTCAAGCAAGGTATGTCGAGCAACATCACCTACTTGGAGCGCATCTGCTTTGGTTTCAAGGTTGTAATCAAGTTTTTTCTGGAAATGGTCAAATTCAAGCAGATCCCCTACACGGATACCCGCGTGCCGATTCATCTTATCGGAGTAAGTTGGTCCGATGCCGCGTGAAGTCGTACCGATTTTCGTAGCACTTCCCATCTGTTCCCACTGTTCAACGGTCTTGTGGTAGGGCATAATAAGGTGTGCGCGATCACTTATCTTCAGATTTTTACTGCTGACTTCAATACCTTGTGCCTGCAATCGGTCGATCTCACCGAAAAGCGTTTCCAAATTGATAACGACCCCGTTGCCGATAACATTTACGGTGTTAGGTCTTAAGATACCAGATGGTATCAAATGGAGGATAAAAGTCTTTTCACCAAGAACGATGGTGTGTCCGGCATTATCACCGCCTTGATAGCGCGCGACAACATCCGCATGCTCAGCGAACACGTCGGTAAGTTTTCCTTTACTTTCATCACCCCATTGGGCACCTAAGATAACAATGTTTGACATACAGTTCTATCCTATCTTACATAAGACATTAGTCCGCATGCTGAGATATAAGATAATGCATGCGGAAAAAGGCAAGCACCCTTCCATATTAACGTTTGGAGAATTGAAACCGTGCCCGTGCGCCTTTTTGACCGTATTTTTTACGTTCTACCATCCGCGGATCACGTGTTAAAAACCCGCCTTTTTTGAGGGGCGGCTTCAACGATTCATCCGCCTTAACGAGCGCCCGTGCCAGACCGTGTGAAATTGCACCAGCTTGACCGGTATTGCCTCCGCCACGCACATTTACGTGAACAGCAAATTCACCGAGCCGCTCAACATGCTCAATTGGTCGGCGAGCCGCTTGCACATGGTCGGAACGGTCGAAGTATTCTTCAATCGGTTTTTTATTGACGAAAATCCCGCCTTCACCACCCGGAATAATTCGGACGCGTGCCACGGAAGTCTTACGTCTACCTGTTCCCCAATATTGTTCAATAGCCATACTTTGCCTCAACTGTTAAAATGTTAAAACTTCCGGCTCCTGTGCCTGGTGTGGATGGCTCGGGCCTGTATAAACCTTTAACCCCTTCATTAATTTTGCCCCAAGACTATTTTTGGGCACCATCCCTTTGACGGCAGCCGTGATAATAAATTCCGGGCTGCGTTCCATCTGTTCATTGAACGTTCGATATCTATCACCACCAGGATAACCGCTATGTCGGAAATAAGTTTTTTGCTCAGCCTTATTTCCTGTGACCACAACCTTTTCGGCGTTAATCACAGCAACACGATAGCCTAAATCCGCATGGGGTGTAAAACCTGGATCATGTTTCCCTCTCAGTACTTGCGCGATGCGGGATGCCAAACGTCCAAGCACTTGCCCCTCTGCATCCACGACGTACCACTTTATCTGTTTGTCGGATTTAGGAAAATAGGTTTTTGTTTTCAGTACCATAATTCTTGACCTTTTCAGGGAATACTACATTCCCGTATGAAATTTGTTCACATGCGTAATTGTATTATACTATAAAAAATGAGTGTTGTCAAAATTATTTGAATATGGTTCATTTAAATAAAACTTTTAACTTGCCTCGTATGACGATACATGTTAAACTGCACAAACTTGATGGTTTTACAGTGTTTTGTTTTAAGAATTGCAAGCAGGACGCACTTTACTGGAAACACTAACTTTTAACTTGCACTTATTTTATAAAGTATGTTAAACTAATGGCAATTGCCACAGTTGAGTCAACTTCTTAGCAGATTTTGCTAAGAAGCAATAATTGTTGATATTTTTCCCAACATGCGATAGAATTAGCAAAATTGATTAGGATGTGGGTAAACTCCATCGTAAAGTTAGTTTTTTGTCTGAGGAGACATTCATAATGTACGATAAGAAGAACCGTAGCGATGCTGGCGCGAGCCCCGACGATCATAACCTGTTTTTTGAGGACGAGGATGAGCTGGAACTGGACGAGGATGAGCTGGAACTGGATGAGGACGAAGATATTGAAGAGGCAAGTTCCGGTTATTCCTTGCAGCTGATCCACCACATTATCTCAGAAACCCCCGTGGAAGATCAGAGGCGTCGTTGGCTAATCGAATTACGCCGCTCTATCATTAGTGATGAAGGTGAATTTCGACAGAGAGTTCGAGCCGTAGAACAGGAAGCAGTCCGTATACACGCTGAAATGGAAGAGCAAATTGAGAAACTGATTGCGCCTGCAAACCGCATTGGAACTCTCCTCGCAATACCTAAAGATGACACCGCGCGCGTCACTGTTGGCGGATCCGAATATTATGCCAATATTGACCCACAGCTGGAGACCGAAAACCTCAAAAAGGGTGTCAGTGTACTTTTAAACGAAGCTTTTGTTGTTGTTGGGGAACTCGGCTATACTGAATCAGGGCCAATTGCCAAAATTGCGGATGTTCTTCCCGATGGCAGGCTCCGCGTTGGGTCTGAACCGAGCCTGCAATCTGTTATTATTGAACGGGCTACAGACCTGGCAGATGTTAAACTAAAGTCTGGTGACGAAGTCCGCCTTGATGTCAGTTTAAAAGTTGCTATTGAACGTATCGCTTCAAAAGAACAAAAAGACTATGCGCTTGAAGCAGTTCCCCAAATTCCATGGTCGAAAGTTGGGGGACTTGATGAAACAATTCAGCGGATTAAGGACACTATTGAACAGCCAATTTTGCATCCTGAGCTATTCAAAAAGTTTCAGTATACTGTGCCGAAAGGATTTCTCCTTCACGGTCCTCCGGGTTGTGGAAAAACACTTATCGGGAAAGCAACAGCGTACAACTTAACTGAACGTCTCAAAACAGAAACAGGCGAAGAAATTGAAGGCACGTTCCTTCACATTAAAGGTCCCGAAATACTTAACATGTGGCTCGGTGAGTCAGAGCGGAAAGTCAGAGAAATCTTTCAGATGGCACGCGAAAAACGCGATGAAGGCAAACTTGCTTTTGTCTTTATTGATGAAGCGGAATCTATTTTAGGAACCCGGCGTGCTATGCGGTCACACAGCATTTCAAATACGCTGGTTCCAATGTTTTGCGCGGAAATGGATGGAATTGAGCCGTTACAAGAGGTTGTTATCATTTTAGCAACGAACCGTCCGGATTTAATCGATCCTGCCATTCTTCGCCCCGGACGAATTGACAGAAAAATCAAAGTGACACGCCCAAATAAAGACGCTGCTAAAGATATTTTCGGTATCTACCTAACCCCAGACCTACCCATTGAAGCAGGCCCCGGTGAAACTGCCAACCAGGAAGTCGTTGACAACTTGATAACGCAGGTTATTGATGAAATGTTCCGTGAAACTGCTGAAAACCGATTCCTTGAAGTTGCTCTCCGTAGTGGTAGGCGGGATATCCTGTATCGCGGGCATCTCTGTAGTGGTGCAATTATTGAGTCTATTGTTCAGAGAGCGAAAGAATCTGCGATGAAACGTGCCATCGCTGATCCTAAAACAGAAACAGGTATCTCCTTGGATGACCTCTTAGACGCACTTACTGCAGAATATAGCGAAAATGACATTTTCCCGCCGACCGAGGCGACTGAGGATTGGCTTAAACTTCTGGATTATGATCCGGTGAATGTTGTTAAAGTCACACCTATTCAGTCAGAAAAAAATGAGTCTCGTAAAACACCGAGTCCGGTGATTTAGCGCTTTATCTTCATCGTGGAGTTAACACATATACTGGTAGAAACCGTAGAAAGACACAAATAATGCACAGACTTTTTGGAATCGAAACCGAATACGGTATCACACTCGAAAGTGCAGAACAAGTTGATCCCGTTAAGGAATCTATTGAGCTAATAAAAAATTATCGGCGCGATCCGTTCTTGCCTCTCTGGGATTATGATGGTGAGGATCCGTTTCGAGATGAACGCGGTTTTAGAGCAGAGCAGCTTAATAACCATCCTGATGAAGTGGAGGAAGAAAAAAAGGACCGGGAACGATTTGCCGAACAACCAGGGCGTTCTTTCCGCGAAATAAAAAGTGATCGTATCCTTATCAATGGCGCGCGGCTTTACAATGACCACGCGCATCCGGAATATTCAACCCCAGAGTGTCAAAACCTCTTTGACCTTGTTGCACACGATAAAGCAGGTGAGCGGATTCTCCAAAAATGTGCTGAAAGACGTAGTCAAGAACTTGGTGAACGCGTCATTTTATACAAAAATAATACTGATTTTTACGGGCATAGTTACGGATGCCACGATAATTACCTCATGGCTCGTGATGTGCCTTTTGATTATCTTAAAACTTGCATTCTTCCGTTTTTCGTTACACGACAAATTTTCGCAGGCGCAGGCAAAATAGGTATTGAAACTGAAGCAGGACTCGTAACACCTGGGCATTTTCAGCTGACCCAACGCGCTGATTTCTTTCACGTTGAAGCGAGCGTGGATACGATGCACAAACGCCCTATCGTCAATACACGAGACGAACCACACGCGGATCCCGCTATCTATCGTAGACTTCATGGAATCGTCGGCGACGCAAATATGTCTGAATATGCAACAGCACTTAAGATCGGAACGACAGCGCTTGTCATCGATCTGATTGAACAACGACTTATTCCGAAGACATTCACTATTGCCAATCCAATTGATGCTATCAAGCTGATTTCGCATGATCAGACGTATCGTTGGATGCTACAGAAAACTGATGGCAAAATGATTAGTGCGATTGACCATCAACGCGAATATCTTGCTCTTGCTCAAAAACACCTCTCCAACGAAAACAGTGATACAGATTGGGTATTGACAGAGTGGGAGGAAACACTTGACGCACTTGAAAATGATCCTATGACGCTTACTGATCGTATTGATTGGGTTGCCAAAAAATGGTTGCTGGAAACCTTTGCTGAATCAGAAAACATTGAATGGGATGACCCCTGGCTGCAGAGCATTGATTTAGAGTACCACAACATTGATCTTGAAGAGGGGTTATTCTACGGGTTACAGATGCAACGGGTTGTGACAGATGAACAGATCGATACTGCTATGCACACGCCCCCGCTGGATACCCGCGCTTACTTTCGAGGCAAATCTCTCAACAAGTTTGAAGACGCAATCAAAACTGTTCAATGGGACAGTATTACTTTTGATATTAAGGGTAAACCCGTTACTGTTAACATGAACTCGCTTGCAAACTCTGAAATCGCCAAGAAATATAATGAAGCTCTTGACCTATCTTCTAACCCTCAAACCCTCGTTGAAAAACTTGGTTTACACTAACCCTCGTTTTAGAGATGTTGTAATCCAAAAACTGTTTCCACAAGATAATTAAGGAGAATTTCCAATGAAAGACCAGATTGTCTATTTCCCCGATCGCAAACAGAGACCGGTAAAACCGGTTGAACCGGGCGACGGTGGAGACGATAACAACGCACCAAAACGTCCCGATGTTAACAAACCGGACACACAAGAACTCCTCAAACGTATGCGCCGTGTAGATAAAGACCAATCCCGGCGATACCGTCAAAGAACGGGGGAATAATGAACCATAAAGGCGACTTTCTCAGCCTTTTAAAACACAAGGACACCTTGCAAATTGATGGTGAAATGCGTCGTGAATCTAATGCAAAAGAGTTAATTCACGATGCATTTCAGTTGCCATCCGACAGAAAAGCATCCCACGGGACAACGTTAGAAATACCGGAAGCCACAACGGTTGTCGCTATGCGCTACAACGAAGGTATTATTATCGCAGGTGACCGGCGTGCTACTGCTGGCACTGCCGTTGTTCATGACCGGGCTGAGAAAGTCCTTCCAATTGACACACATTCTGTTCTCGCTATCTCTGGCGCCCCAGCAATGGCTTATGAGATCGCACGTGTCTTAAAACACTCGTTCCAATACTTTCGACGTAGCCAACTCCAAGAACTCAGTGTTGAAGGTAAACTCCGAACGTTATCACGGCTTATCCGAGAAAATCTTCCCATGGCAATGCAAGGTATCGGTGCAGTGATTCCTATCTTTGCTTTATACGCACCACAAACTGATGAGTCGAAAAACGAGGGGAAAATCTACTTCTATGATGCGCTCGGTGCACACTTTGAGAACGTGGATTTTGCAACTACTGGATCCGGTTCAGTTTGGATACGTGGCGTGTTACGTTACCTTGACCGATGGGGTGAAACCCGTTTGGAAGAAATGGATCAACAACAAGCAACTATCACCATTTTAAGGTTACTTGACACAGCGAGTGAATATGACGCAGCTACCAGCGGATACAACGCAAAAGCCGAAATCTTCCCGACCGTCAAAACTATCACGCGACAAGGGATAGAAGCACTTACTGATAAATACCTGTCAGAATGTTATGCGGAGGTTACTTGATGCGAGATATGCCATACCGTTGGATTGAAGCAATTCAGGACCGGCGTGACTACATAGAAGACCAACTCAGACTCGGAAGTCCTGTCGTTGGACTACCGTATACACAAGGCAGCCTCCTATTGACCGTGGGTAAAGGTGTACAAAAAATCTTTGAAGTGCATGATAGAATTGCACTCTCCGCGATTGGGCATCCCGCTGATATTGAACGTCTCCGAATGCTTGTTACCGATACTGCAAGCGTTCAAGCTTTTCAAAGTGCTACTGAAGATGTAAATTTGCACAGACTAACACATTATGTTTTAGCACATACCTTTAAACAAGCGTTTGAAGCAATAGTCGGTGAAGCATATATTATAAAAATGCTCCTCGCTGAAATAGGAAATGACGATGCCGCAACACAATTTACACATATTAACTATGATGGCAACGTTAAAGTACAACACGAATCCGCGGTAATTGGTGGCACCACAGAAATCGAAAACGCTATGCAAGATTATCTCGCTGCCGCACAAACCGATGCGAAACTGGATCTGCCCACTGCACTTCAGTTAGCACTCAAAACTTGGGCAGTGGGTAGAGAGTTAAGCCAACGTTTTGAAGATGCGGATGACAATACCGAAGTAACAGATGAACAGATAGACGAAATCATTAAAACTGAATTAGAGGATGGAGAAATTGAGGTAGGTGTGCTGGATTCTACCCTTTCAGGGGATACCAAATTCCGTCTGCTGACTCAGGATGAAATCCAAGCAGCACGCGAAACTACATAATAACTTCTCATAAGGTTGACAACCGATTGCTGATAGTCGGCGGCCAATCAAGGAATAAACCCGTGACACACAGAATAATGGGAATCGAAACCGAATTTGGGTGTATGATACAGTCTCAAGTGATGCAGACACAACGGATCAAAGTATCACCTGAGGGCGTTGCTGCACGCGTCAGAGACTATGTTTTCAAAACGCTTGAACTCGGCATCCCTGATCTCCACTACCGCGATTGGGGTGAACCCCCTGGCAACGGTGGTTTCCTCTTCAACGGCGGCAGACTCTACATCGACATGGGGCATCTTGAATATGCTACGCCGGAATGCGCAAACCTCTTTGACCTCATCGCTTATGATAAAGCCATTGAACATATTATCACTTCGATTTTACGAGATACTGGTCTCGCAACACACGTTGCCTTCTATAAAAACAACATAGACCATTACACAGGTGCAACTTTTGGATGTCATGAGAACTTTCAAGCGCGCCGCGATGTTCCCTTCTATAGAATCGTCATCCCAACCCTGCTCCCTTTCTTTGTAACCCGACAAATATACGCTGGTGCTGGCAGAGTCGGCGGTTACGATGACATTCTCGAATTTGGAGATGGGCAATATAGCGTTGACGATTTTCACGGATACCAAATTTCCCAACGGGCTGATCACATTGTCACTGAAATCTATGAATGGATTCAGTTTAGCCGAGCGATTATCAATACTCGCGATGAACCCCTTAGCGACTATACGAAATATCGTAGACTCCATCTCCTCGTGGGCGACTCTAACATGTCGGAATATGCAACTGCGCTCAAGGTGGGAACAACCGCGCTGATCCTTGATGCTATTGAACGGCACTATGAAGTTCACGGAGAAAAATTACCGATCCCAAATCTTGACCTTGCTGATCCTATTGCTGCAATCAGACATATCTCACGAGATACTTCCCTCAGATGGGAAGTTAATTTGCAGAACGGAAGCACTATTTCTGCTATTGACATTCAACGCGAATATCTCAACTTTGTCCAAAATGTGCTAACAGAGTTTGACGAAACCGCTGAGTGGATTCTCACCGAGTGGGAAACTGTACTCAACGAACTTGAAACAGATTGGACACGCCTCACAACCCGACTTGATTGGACAGCAAAAAAATGGTTTCTTGATGCCCTAATCGCCGAAGAAGATTTAACATGGGATGATCCATGGCTCAAAAGCCTTGATTTAGAATACCACAATATTGACCCTGAAAATAGTATCTTTTATGCACTTCAAAGCGAAGGGTGTATGAGACGTGTGATTACAGACCAACAAATTAGCGATGCGATCAGCAACGCCCCTTGTAACACGCGCGCAAGGGTCCGTGGTTATCTCATGCGGAATCTTAAAAAGCAGAAGATGCCATGCATTGTTGATTGGCACCACATCTATGCTGGACAAACCGAATGTTATGAGATGAAAGAACCCCTTGATACAAGTATACCAAAGGCACAAAAATGGCTCCAAATCCTCAAACTTCGGCAGAGAATGTAGTGCTTTTGCAAAACAATCTTTGTGCCATTTGCCCACGCGTCCCGTACCTGGTGTCTATCTATACCACTCAATACCCGAAGGTTTTGTACTTGTACCTTGCCCTACAATCGATCAACTGTATACGCCTCCAGTAACGCCTCATCAATATCTACACCAAACCCTGCCACATCATTGAGTGTGAAAAAACCATCGTGAGGGGAAGGACGCAAACGACGGTAAAGTTCATTTTCAACCCCATTTCGAGAGGGCCCGAACGTTTCTGCCATGCACGGCATCGGCAAACAGGCTGTGAGATGCAATCCCCACGGTGTGCCTGCTTGATGGAGCCATGTTGGGATGTCAAGTTCTGCAGCTTCGCGTGCAATACGTAGGCATTCTATAAAACCGCCTGCCCAACTCACATCTGGCTGAATCATATCTGCTGCTTGCCATCGCAAAAGTTCACGAAATCCGTATCGGGTGAATTCGTGCTCACCAGAAACAATCCACGTCGGATCAATCTCATGCACTAACTGCGCCATACCCGCATAATCATCAAGTGGTACCGGTTCCTCAATCCATTTGAGGTTAACGTCACTTGCTGCGTCAGCAAAACGGAGGGTATAGTCCACATCCCAACGGAGATAGATATCTGTCATCAGTTCCGCATCTGGACCGATAGCATCGCGTGCAGTGTGTATCATTTCAAGGTTTTGTCCGAAGCCATCTTCACCTTCCGCGAGTCCGTTTCTAAGCGGAATCTTGCATGCGGTGAATCCGTTTTCTGCATAATAGCTGACATCTGCCCCTGTTGCATACGCGGGTATTCGAAGGAGTGGTGTGTCAGTGAAAAGACTATAGACAGGTGCATCTAATATCTTGCCACATAGGTCAACGAGGGCAAGCTCTATACCGCTTAATGCGTAGATGACAAGCCCGCGTCTACCATAAATTGAGGTGATATGGTAGAGATGCTCCCAAATTTCTTCCACGTCAAGCGGGTCGCGTCCGATGACGAAGTGTTGAAGATGTTTGTCAATAATCATCGCACCTGCGAGTCCGCCACCGCCAAGTCCGTATCCCTTTAATCCTTTATCAGTTGTAATTTGGACGATTAACGCGCCTGCTTGTGCTGCGAAGGGGCCACGCCAATCGACATGAACATTTTTGGTGGTAGTTTGCCCCGGTATATCACCCTTGGCAAAACCGAGGGTCGGCATTGCGCGTGGGTTGAGGTTGACATGCCATGTGCGGATGCCTGCTACAGTGTGGCAGGTTTTAGCACGCGTTTTCCACTGTGTGGAGAGTATGTTTTCGTTAGTCTGCATATTATAATCCTAATGTGAGTTCGGTATAAGCAATTTTTTCGTAGCGCGAACTGTCCGAAGATTAATTTTTTAATTCGGTCCTTTTCTGTCCAAACGAGACAGGTGTACCCCTTTGCTGGCGAGGTTTCCTAACCTCGCCACAGGACCGATTTATTTTCTTAATCTTCGGACAGTTTGTGGGACAAAGTGCTGTTAGGAAACCGCACCTACCGTTATTATTAGAGTAATTCAAAGCAATAAAAATTATATGTCCTTATACCGAACTCACGTTATATAAAAATAATCGAGTTAATATGGTATAATAAGCCGACAATTGAATGTCTCTGACATAGCACGGCAGGAAGGTTATTGCACAAGCGCTTGCTGAGCAATGGAGCGTCCGCGATCTGTTAACATGAGCTGCGTTGCTTGCTGTGACACATATCGGTTGTTCAAAGCGTATTTAACGACTCGTGTAGCAAATGTGGGTTCCCACCGGAGATGTTCATGAAGATGTGCTATTTCAGATTCATCTTGCGCTTCTGGCAATCCTTCGTGATTGAAAAGATGAATAACGAGCATTGTTTGCGCGAACTCCCATTTTTGGCGGATATGTCTGCGCGCAATTGAGATGAGACCACGATTCGGGACAATCATAAAGATAAGTCCGAAAACAAAGAATGTCACCGTCGCAATAGTACCTGCAATTGAAACATTAAGTAGAAAGGAGAGCCAATAGCCGCTTACAGCATTCATACATCCGATTATAACACTTAAAACAAGCATCCGTGTGAGACTATCAGTCATAAGATAAGCGGTAGCAGGCGGACCAGCGATAAGCGCGACAACTAAAATTGAACCGACTGCATCAAACGCTCCTACAGTTGTCATAGAAACCAATGTCATCAATCCATAATGGATAAGTGCGGGGGCAAACCCTAACGTTGCGGCTAAACTTACATCAAATGTTGCTAACTTCAATTCTTTGTAGAATATGATAATAAAGGCAAGATTCAACAAAAGCATGCCACCCATAACATATAGAGATACAGGACCCAGATCGTAAACAGAAATCTCTAATCGATTGAGTGGTGCGTACGCGAGTTCACCGAGGAGAACTGCGTCTATATCCAAGTGAATATTGCTTGAAAATCGAGAAATCAGGATCACACCGATGCTAAAAAGAGCGGGGAATGTTAATCCTATCGCAGCATCCTCTTTCACAAGTTTCGTTTTTTGTAGCAATTCAACGAAAACAACAGTAAGTACACCAGTCGCAGCGGCAGCAAGAATCATCAACGGAGACGAGAGGCTGTGCGTTAAAAAAAATGCAAGGACGATGCCCGGAAGAATAGCGTGACTAATCGCATCACTCATCAACGTCATTCGGCGTAGCACTAAGAATACGCCGGGTAAAGCACATGCGGACGCTGTGACAATAGCAATCAGTAAGATATCAAGATGTTCTTGTATCATTTTCTTTAATTTGGTTTTCTGCTGCGGTTGCACCAACGAATTTATTTGTGGCTATCTTCAAGTTACGTCTATTCCTGCGTTGTTTGATACTATTCCACAACAACCCGCGGTTCGGTGCGAAAGCGATTGAGAATCCTACCGCAACTGTCGCGCATAGGATAATTGTTGGTCCTGTAGGAATCCCTGTTGCGCTACTGCTGATAATAGTCCCACTTACGCCAGCAAATGCCCCAAAACATGCAGCGAGGGTCACCATTAGATTGAGTCTGTCTGTCCACTGCCGCGCAGCAACTGCTGGAGCAACTAACATAGCACTCATTAACACTGCTCCAACTGCTTGTAGGCCGAGAACAATTGCTATAACAAGAAGGCTGGTCAGTAGAATATCAAGTGAGCGAGTCGGCAACCCGATAGATGCGGCGAATCCTTCATCAAAAATGAGGAGTTTCAACTCTTTCCAAAAAATAACCATAATAATAAGCGCAACGCCGCCGAGTATGCCAATCGTTAGGACATCCCGTTTTAGGATTGTAGCGGCTTGCCCGAAGATAAAATCATCCAATCCTGCCTGATTAGCATTGCCACTGCGCTGTATAAACGTGAGCAACACTAATCCGAACCCGAAAAAAGTAGATAGCACAAGACCGAGAGCACTATCATATTTGATACGCGTCAATCTCACGATGCTTAAAATAATGAGTGTGCCTAACCATCCCGCGACTGCAGCACCAAGCACCAAAATCAGCGGTGTCTTACTTCCTGTCAGCAGAAATGCTATCGCAATGCCGGGTAGTGCTGCGTGTGAAATAGCATCGCCGAGGAGACTCTGCCTACGTAAAACAGCGTAAGTACCAAGTGCACCGCTTACCGTACCAAGCAGCGCAGCACCGATAGAGACAATTATCAAGGTATAATCAAAACGGGTTAGAAAGTATAAATTATCCATGATTATGCAACAGTATTTGTAGGGCAAGGTCTCTGTGCCTCGCCAAGCCTATATCTCTAATATTTTCATCGGTTTTTCATGAAAGCAATCCGTCCGCCGTAAGTCTCGCGCAAATTATCAGAGGTAAATGTTTCATCAACCGGACCGCTTGCAATACGGCGAATGTTTAATAACGTTACCCAGTCGAAATAGTCTGTTACTGTTTGCAGATCGTGATGTACCACGACGACTGTTTTACCGTTTTCACGGAGTTCCTGAAGTAAGGAAATGATTGCGCGTTCAGTAGTCGCATCAACACCTTGAAAGGGTTCATCCATCAGGTATATAGTGGCATCTTGAACAAGGGCGCGAGCGAGAAAAACACGTTGTTGTTGCCCACCAGAGAGTTGACTAATCTGTCGGGTAGTATACTTCTCCATGCCAACTTTTTCCAGTGCATGCATCGCCATTTCGCGGTCCTGCTTACCGGGGCGCCGTATCCATCCAAGTGCGCCATATCTTCCCATCATGACGACATCAAGAACGTTTGTCGGAAAATCCCAGTCGACACTTCCCCGCTGCGGCACATATCCAACAATCTTTCGCTGTAACGCATAGGGTTTGTTATAGATTAAGACATTACCAGCGGCGGGACGTACTAATCCTAAAATTGCTTTGATCAACGTTGTTTTGCCTGCACCATTGGGACCAACAATAGCTAAAAGCACACCCGGTGGCACATCAAGGTCAATGTCCCACAACACAGGTGTTTCGCGATAGGCGACTGTCAGATCGGTTACTTCAATAGCTTTTACGTCAGGTGCTTGCAATTTTAGTTTTCCTCTGTAGAAGTGGTTTCTCCTGTCAACGCTTGGACAATCGTCCTAACGTTGTGCCGAACCATGCCGATATAAGTGCCTTCAGGTGTCCCCTCATTGCCCATAGCATCAGAGAAAAGTTCACCACCGATCTGTACATTAAATCCTTTTGATTGGACAGCGGCTTTTACTGCCTCAAGACTGCGTGAAGAAACAGAAGATTCCACAAAAATAGCAGGTATACGTCTTTCTGCTATAAAGGTTGCCAATTTCTGCACATCAGCGATACCTGCTTCTGTAGCAGTGTTAATACCCTGTAGCCCGCGCACTTCAAATCCATAAGCCTTTCCGAAGTAGTTAAATGCATCGTGTGCGGTCACAAGCACACGTTGTTCAGGCGGTATCCGTTCTGCTTGTGTTTTAACGTATTGATGTAGTTTAGAAAGTTTAGCAAGGTAATGTTCAGTATTTTTTCGGTACACAGTCTCGCTATCTGGATCTAATTTGCTTAGCGTGTCCCGAACGATCTCGACGGCTTTCATCCAGAGTGTCACATCAAACCATAGATGCGGGTCGGACTGCCCTTCAAGTTCTGGTGGTGACAATAACAGCGTACGGTCAACACCCTCTGCTACTGCAACGGTTTTGACATCTCCTGATATATCAGCAAGCACCTCTGCCATTTTTGCTTCGAGGTGTAATCCGTTATAGAAGATGATATGTGCTGATTTTAGTCTTTGGATATCCTTAGCAGCCGGTTTATAAAGGTGCGGATCAACCCCAGGCCCCATCATACCTACCACTTCAACCTGATCACCGCCAACGTTTTTCACAATATCCGTAATCATACCAATTGTGCAAACAATACGGATTTTTCCTGCCTCTGATGTGCTCGGCGGCTTTTTTGAATCACACCCAATATTCGCCAAAATGGAAATAGTAAAAAGCGAAACACACATTACATATATTAATAGTGTTAACACGTTTAAATATCGTGTTAACGTTTTTGATAGTGAAAGATATATTTTAAACATAATTCAATTCCCAAAAGTATTTTAAAATAAAAAGTGTTCTAAAAGTTCACCAACAAGATAGCCAACCCCTGCGACGCCAAGACCTACAACAAACATATCAAAACCACTCCGAATTATGCCGCGTCCAGTGAAAAGGCTACGTGCGGCACCGACTGCAAAGTGCGAAAACATCGCAAACGTAAAAGAGATCCATATCGCTGTTGCACCAGAAGTAAAAAGAAATGGAGCAACAGGTATAAAAGCGCCGATGGCAGTCGCAAGTCCTGTAACCCACCCATCTTTGAATGGGGTCGTGTGGGTTTCACCAATCTTAAGTTCTGCTCGGATTTTTTCTTCCAATGCCCTATCTGGGTCACTCATCACTTCTTTTGCAAGGAGGCGTGCTTGTTCCTTAGGCACGCCTCGGGTAACATAAATCAGTGTGAGTTCATCCTCCTCAATGTCCGGCATGAGGCGAATTTCTTCTCTTTCCACCTCAATTTCATGTTCATACACCTCTTGTTCACTCTTTGCTGCAAGGTAGCCTGAAGCACCCATAGAGAGTGAGTCTGCTACTGTTCCGACAATACCCGTCACAAGAATTGTGGAGATATCAGATGTTGCAGCGATAACACCAGCAACTAAACCGAAGTTCGCTGTTAATCCATCGTTAAAACCGTAAACAATATTGCCTAACATCCCCCCAGATTTAGTTTTGTGCCACGGTTCATCGCTTGTGCCAGTGAGCTCCTGTAGACTTTCAGTATGCATTGCAGACTCTTTTGCTAAATCAAGCGCTGTCTCTTTTGCATCTACCAATGTACTGTTCTTATAGAGCGTTAAATAATCTTTTACTTCACTCGCTTCTTCGTTTAACATCCGTGCAAGTGGGAAGGGACTGCCAAACCTACGAGCATACCAAGCCCAGAACTTTGCTTTGAAAGTCGGTTGTAGCTTCTTAATCTTGACATCGTATGAAGTTAGCATTTCCTCCCAACGTGCGACATGCCGATTTTCCACCTCAGCAAGCTCAAGTAAAATATCTTTTCGATCAGGATCAGACTCAAGGTTTGCGAATTGGCTGTAGAGGAAACTTGCATCTATTTCATCTTGTAGATGATGTTTCCATGTCTTGATAGTTTTGGCATCTAATTTAACTTCTTTTTGCTGTTCCATTTTACCCTTCTTATGTTTCTTGCACATTACTAACGAATATATTTTTCGCAACCTCACGCCCAATTACCGCTTGCTGCCCAGCAATATCAATAGTGAAGGGGCCTTCAAATGGAGCGACTTCAATAACTTGAAACGCTGTGCCGGGGTAAAGATTAAAACTTCCCAGATGCCGAAGCAACGCTGAATCGCTGTCACTAACTTCAGCAACAACGCAGGACTGTCCGTTCTGCAGAGATGTCATCGGCATAGACACTGTTTCCGGCACAACACCATTTTTATCTGGTATAGGTGAACCGTGTGGATCAGCAGTCGGATAACCGAGAAACTCATCCATTCGCGCCTCCACGTCTTCTGAAATCACATGCTCTAACTTTTCTGCTTCCTCATGCACCCCATCCCACGGTATACCGAGTGCTTTAAAAAGATAAAGCTCTAACAGACGATGGTGTCGGATGACTTCAAGCGCAATAACTTTCCCTGCGTCCGTAAGCGTAACACCTTGATACCGTTCATGACTCACAAGATTCATTGATTTCAGTTTTTTTATCATTCCTGTTGCAGACGCCGGTTTAACATCAAGATATTCTGCCAGAATACCGGTCGAAACTTTACCACCCTTTTCTTGTAACTTATAGATTGACTTGAGGTAGTCCTCAGCCGCTTGTGTAAGCATTAGTCTTTCCAATCCGCAAGGAACACACAATGCGTGTAATTTTCCCATCTCCTGCGGTATATGGCAGGTTTAACCCTACCTGAATTAGGTAACATATCTCAAAATTGTTATAAACGTTGCAAAATTATTTTAGGCTTACCTAAATTATATATTAATATCTAACTAATGTCAAGGAAAATTTCTATATTTTCAGGACTTACGTAGTTTTGAAGATTATATAATACAAGTTGCTACCTATAAGATTTTAGACACACAAACGTCATTTTTAATAGGGAACAGTTCGTTATAGGTGAAATATTGTCCAACAAACTGTCAGTTTGCGGCCTAATATGCACAATCTATATGAAGATTAAGAAAATATTTCGGTAATTCGGTAATCATATCTGGTGCGGTTAGGAAACCGCACCTACCGGGGCCTGGGAAAAATAAATATTACCGAATTAATAAATTAATCTTCATATAGATTGTGCTACATAAGTAGCAACTTAGGTTGTAATAAATGCCCTGGTTGAGGAACCTTACTCAATTTCGTAGACCACAGTAATATTCACGGTGACGGTGAGTTCACCTGGTACAATAGGGGTAGGAGTACGCGCGCTATCATCAGCAAAGGCTGCTTCTGCTACGGCATACGGTATCGGTGGACTTTCAAAATAGGTGTTTTCGGTGATGGTAACAGGTTTTCCAAGCACTACACCGCTTGCTTCCGATAGGGTTTGCGCTTTTGCTTCAGCATCTTTTACCGCTAAACTACGGGCTTGCTTCTGAAATTCGGTGGTATCATCAATCATGAATTGAATGGAATTGAGAACGATATTATCTCCTCCCGCTTCGGCGGCATCGTCAATTACATCGCTGAGGGTGTCCAATGCTCGCACCTTCGCCCGAACGGTGTTATTTACGCTGTAACCACGAAGCACACGTCCCTTTTCCGTGTAATCATATTGTGGGTAGATACTGAAATTTTCAGTGTTAATATCTTTTTCAGCAATGCCGTTTGCTTTCAAAGATTCAATTAATGCCGTCATCGCACTTGCCGCTTCTTCACGTGCCTCAGCGACTGTTCCCTTCTCAACAAAGACACCTAAATTGAGCGTTGCAATATCTGGATCCCCCGTGACAGAACCGCTCCCCGTAACATGGATAGTTCTGCCGCTTGTTGGAGGCGTCAAAACCTTTGAGACAACATTTGAATCGCAGGCGGTGAGGGTTGAAATCAGTAACGCACAGATTGTTAAGAACCAATAATTACATTTTTTCATTTTTCCTCCTATAAATTTCTACTCTGGTGGATTTGTGCCTTCTGCCTCTGGAGGCGCGGCATTCTCCGTGAGCGTGTCAGATTTTTTTATTAACCTATCAACATTTGACTTGTACAACATGAAAACCGTGGCTTTATCTCCGCTTTTGACATAAAGTTTTCCACCTTCCTCTTTACCGACATAGAGGTTCACCTTTGTTCCATCGTTGAGGATGGCAGAGATAGATGAGGTCGGAGAATCTAATCCGTATTCGGTAAGTTCTTTTGTCTCTGCAAAATCGTCAGATTTTAATTGACTGAAGGTGGTGAGCAGGTTATCAACTTCGGTTTGGTTCGCAGCAGTAGAAATCGGTTGGTGCATTTGCCATTTATTCTCGGCATCTAACCGCAGCTCAACCGTTTCTTCTGGAGAAGTGATGTTAATCTGTGTAACAATGCCTTTGTTGAAATTGAAGATGGTACGATCTTTCCAAGTTCGTGTTCCTTTATCAAAAACGGATTGTAGATAACCTTGTGCTACATAAACATCATTGGAGTCGGCAACACGCACGTAACTACTCAAGAATCCAGGGGTATTTTTCCCGACAAATAGATGTGCTAACACCTTATCGTTTGCATCCATCAATTTTGCTTCAACACCGGAACTGTCTACTTGGAATTCCGCCTGATTTTTAGGGTTATCAGAAACGTGATTCGCATTGTCAAATTCTGTTACTTTCTCCAACAAATCTTTCACACCTTCATTATCTGCTGGATAGTTGTCCATAGAAGCGACAACCCAATTACCGTCCTGTTTTGAGAGCGTTGTGATTTCACCTTTGGCAACGATTTCAATTTTTGTAACTTGTTCCTTATTGAAGCTCGGGAATAGCTCGGTTGCCTCTTCAACTTTCTTTTGATACTCGCTTTTTTTAAATGGGTTCTCCAAAATTAAGACGACAAGTAACAGAAAAACAAAGATCCCACCTAAAATCAGAAGTTGTTTCTTTTTCATTGTTCCATTCGGTTGGCATGTTCAAAACTTATGGAAAGTTTAAAACTGTGAACCGTAGGTTCCAACCAGCCGCTTCACCCTCCTTTTTAAGAGATATCGGATCAAACCAAAGAGAACTACCAACAGCGGAATGCCGACAGTACAGAAGTATTTGATGAAATTTTTCTCAAAACCTGATGCATCCTTTAGAGGTCTGTCGGTGATAGCATGAGATCGTATGCCAATGAGGGCATCACCAAGTGTCAACCAATCCACACAGTTTAAGAAAAATTCAACACCGTTAGGGTTCAACTGTGTGAGGAATTGCGCTGTTCCCAGGACAATAATTTGTGTTTCAGCACCTTCGGTTATAGTTGTCCGCTCCTCGGTTTCTTGTGTCGGGGTAGATGTATCGTTGCTACCTCCACCATCAGCATCCACTGCAGGTGTTACTTCCGGGACTTCTTTATCGGCATAGAAACTTTTTGATTTCCCTTCTAAAGCAGCAGCGACGGTATAAACTTGTAAGTCGGTCTGTGGAATTGGAAAATTTGGATCTAAGTTGTAAACCCCTTGCATACTTTGTCCAAATTCACTCGTCATTGCTAACGGCGTAGCGATAACGTCTTCATTTGTCGATATTTCTAAGGAACTTGTCCAAGGCAACGTTAACGCCTCCAATTGATTGGTAACAGCATGTTCTTTTGAGAAATTGGGTTTAAGAATTTTAACAAAATAGGGATAGGGGCGAACAACAGTCACAATTCCTTGTTGGAACCGCACGTTGTCGTGGAATCTAAGATCGGCAATCAAATTGTTTCCGAGTTTTATACCGTAATGTTTAAGCAGGTCATTCAAACCGGTGCTGAGAGGTGCAGCTTGAAGCGTTCCGGGTGGCATTGTAATGGGATCCACCAGGAAAATTGCTCTGCCGCCGCGCATGATGAACTGATCAATCTCATATTTCTCGCGTTCTGTCAACGTCTGTTTTGGTCCTGCCACAACTAATGTAGTTATAGATTGGTCAATCGGTTCCCCTGTTTGGAGGTTAACTGAAGTAAGGTTATATTGCCCTCTTCCATTTTTATCCAAGAGTGCGCGAAATTGCTGATTTCCCTGCGTCTGAGCGTTGATATCAAACTCTTCGTGTCCTGTTAAAAATCCAACCGTTTTCGCTTCCTTAGTGGTCACTTTGAGAATTGTGGAAGTGAGTTCATATTCCAAATTAGAAGTTGATTGTACAATTGGCAGCACTTCCTCTTTTCCACTATAACCAACTGAAATTGCCTTATAGACCATTGCTATTTCTACTTTGTCTTTCTTAAAAACATCGTGCTGAACTTCAGGGATACCTTTAAAGCGAAGTTCCTGTTTTTGTGCATCATCAAAATCAGCAGGGTCGATAAAATCTATCTGAAGTTTTTGGGAAAACGCCTTATATTCGTCAAGTACATCTCGAATTTCACGACGGACTCGTGCAAGATCCGCAGGTTCTGTAGAATAGTAGACAGTGATTGTGACAATATCATCTAAGCTTTTAAGAACATTTTTGGTTGCTTTTGAGACGGTGTAACGTTTATCCTCAGTGAGATCAGCGCGTAAAAAACGGCGCGAGGATAGAAAGTTAACCAGCACCAAGATACCTAAGATGAGTGCAATAAAAGCAACGGTATTGCTACCGAACTTGATCCGTTTGTCAGCCAAAGCAGTTTGCCTCCTTATCTTAACGCCATTTTCGACTTTCAACCGATAAAGTGCTTAAATAGAGAAAAAATCCGATAATGGAAAGATAGTAGATTATATCGCGAGAATCAATTACGCCGCGTAAAATGCTGCTGTAGTGGGAACCGAGGCCGAGATAACTAAAAATCGGGAATAGCCAATCGGGCGTGCTAAAAAGCACAAAATCCTCACCAATAATCAGAAAAACAAAACATACAGAGATTCCCAAAATGAAGGCGATGATCTGATTCTCTGTCAACGTTGAAGCAAAAAGCCCAATAGCAAGATAAGCACCTCCCATTAATAAAAGACCGAGGTAGCCGCACACAATGGTCCCACCGTCTGGGTCACCGAGGTAGATCATGGAAAAAGGAAGACCGAGTGAAAATAGGGCAGTAATTACCAGCAATCCGAAACTCGCTAAAAACTTTCCAAGAACCACCTCGTAATCTCGAATCGGTAACGTCATCAGGATTTCAGCGGTGCCGAGTTTTTTCTCTTCAGCCCAGAGTTTCATCGTAACAGCAGGGATAAAAAAAAGAAAAATCCACGGCATTAACCCAAAAAATCCACGCATTTCGGCTTGACCTACAAGAAAAAAAGCACGAAAGAAAAGCCACGATGAAATCGCGAGGAAAAATGTAATAAAAATATACGCGATGGGTGAATTGAAATAACTTCTGAATTCCTTTTTGAAAATAGCGTTGATGTTTTGCATAGTGTTCTATTTTAGTATACGCTGCGCCCGGTTATAGAAAACCGAAAACGTTAACTTTATATTTATTCTTCTGTAGAAATATCTTCTCTTGATAATTTTGTAGCAGGAGTATTACCGCTGCTCTGTCCAGATGTAAAGTGGAGGAATACGTCTTCTAAATCAACAGATTCTTGTTGAAGTTCAACCAAGTTCCAACCGTTTTGGACAGCAGCGTTGAATAGGCCACCGGCAGCATCGTACCCCTCTTGTGCTGTTGTGACTTCATACCATACAACACCGTCGTCTGTTTTGACATGCACAACTCCAGTGATACCATCTAATTCTTTCAGTTTCGTGGTGATTGCTTCTTCTGTTCCTCGGATAGTAATGTGTACCTTGTCTTCGCTCTGAACCTGACTGATAAGTTCCTCCAATGTGCCGTTTGCGACAAGTTCCCCTTGGTGGATAATCAGGATTCGGGTACAGGTTGCAGCAACCTCAGGCAAGATGTGTGTGCTGAAGAGTACCAGTTTTTCTTTCCCAATCTCTTTAATCAGATTCCGAATTTCAATAGTTTGGCTTGGATCAAGTCCAGAGGTAGGTTCGTCTAAAATGAGGATAGGTGGGTCGTGGATGAGGCTTTGCGCTAAACCGACGCGTTGTCGGTAGCCTTTAGAAAGTTCACCAATATCTTTTTGAATTACGCCTTCAAGTCCACAGATATCAATGACCGCTCTTAACCTTTCTTTCCGCTGACTTTTGGGAATTTCGCGAACTTCTGCCATAAACTTGAGGTATTCTACGACTCCCATATCTACGTAGAGCGGCGCGCTTTCAGGCAAATATCCGACGTTTTTTCTGACATCAATTGCATGTTCAAGGACATCATAACCAGCAACGGTTGCGCTACCTGCGTCTGCTGTGAGATAGCAGGTCAAAATACGCATTGTCGTGGTCTTTCCTGCACCGTTGGGACCGATGAATCCTACGACTTCCCCAGCACGCGCGTCGAATGATACCTGATTAACGGCAAGGGTTGGCCCATAAGATTTCGTAAGTTCTCTGACTTCAATCATTATGTCTTTAAGTTCTCAATTAGCTTAGGGATGCGGTTGGCGAAAAGGATTTCTAACCCAGCGGCATTATATGAGCTCTGACATGTCAGCGAATACAGGCATCGGGTTCGCTTCGCTTTACCCGATCTACAACTACTCTATTACCGCTTCGAGATTACCAACAGCATCCACCTTGAAACTGGCTGTTCTAATAGTTTGAATAGTAACGACAAGGTTACCGTTTTCATCCCTTGTAAAATGATACTTACCTATACCTATCTTTTCTCTATCTTTTATTGTGGTTACCCTCTGGTCGGTGGAAGTATTTCCTGTGAGCGTATATCCATTTTCTATTTTTGTGACCCGATAGTCTGCTATGAATGCTTCCTTCACTTGTTCAGCTATTTCAGCTCGTTGTTCCGGGGTAAGCGACTCAGATTCTGGGATGAACGGTTCTTCCTTCAGCGGTTCCATGCGCACTTGATGCTTTGTCTCTTCCTTCTGATTGTTGCATGCTACATTTAGAAAAACTGTAGCAACTATAATGATACACATAGTGTATGACGAAAACCATTTCATCCGAATTCTCCTTATTTGTAGATAGGAAAAGAAATGTGGTTAGTGGAAAGGCTTCTAACCAACGTCCTATAAGGATAAAATCCTATAAAATGATAACATGTATTTTGGGGAATGTCAAGGAAAATTGGTGGAAACAAAGACGACTTAGGTTCCAGTTTGCCTCGTCAATTTTTTAGCTGTCTTTAGTATCTTGTCTGTTTGCGTTAACATTTAAAGTACCCGTTCAAAGTTTATGATTTTCTTTCGTCACGCTTTTTCTCTTCAAGTTTGGAAGGCTCATCTGTATCAGTTACCTTCTAAAAACTTCATGAGAGCTTCGCTCTTTTCGCGGCTTTCTGAAGTAATTACCTTTTGAGCTTTCATCGTCTTTATAATTCTCGCCCCAAACTTCTCCCGGAAAACGGCCAAACGTTTGTGCCTCTCTGTACGTTTTTCCTCCGTAGTTGCAGAATCGGACAGTTTTGACCTCAGGATTTCGGGCAATTCTGCCATTATCTCCCTACCGAGTTGAAGCGCTACATCCTTTTCTTTTGGATCGTCAATGCATTCTATGAGGGTCGGATCGTCTTCACATTCTTTAAGAAGACGTTGTAATTTATCAAACTTTTGTTGAAGTAATGCCTCTTCTGCTTTTGCTGCCGCTGTCTTTTCAGAATCATCAGAAATGGGTTCAGGGTTCACGAGTAATTTTTGGGTTCCCATTTCGGTTCTCCTTTCACCGCACATTCATGATAAATGTCGGTTGAATTCTTTTCAGTTAGACCGTTGTGCCCAACCGGAAACGTTACACGAGTAAGATTGAGTCTTTTGCTAATCTTAACGTAATTGACTCTGATATAGTCATTAAAACGCGTTGCGGACTACACAACTTTGTACTAAACTTCAGAGTTTGTGTTATCATACACCATCACTATAAAATAGTTATACATGCTAAAATAAGGTTTGTCAAATTAAATTTACAAAAAAACACAAATTTTCTGAATATTAAGGAATTTTACCACTTTTTTAACAAATTTGTAAGTTAAAACTTGCTCTACCAGATGTGTAAATATGTTTGTTAAAACCTTTGTAAGGGTGTAAAACAGAAAGGACAGGCATAAAAACCTGTCCTCACTTATTATTCAATATAAGAAATACAGATTAGATAGCGGCGGGACCTCTTTCACCTGTACGGATTCTAATTGTTTCATTAATTGGAATGACAAAGATTTTTCCATCCCCAATCTTACCGGTTGATGCTGCCTGTTGAACGGCATCAACGACTTTATCTACATTTTCTTCTGCGACAACAATTTCGATTTTCAACTTTGGCACGAACTCAATCGTATATTCGCTGCCACGATAGAGTTCGGTATGCCCACGGCTACGTCCGAATCCGCGAACTTCACTGACTGTCATTCCCCGGACACCGACATCGCTGAGAGCTTCCTTGACTTCCTCCAGTTTGAAGGGGCGTATAATACACTCTAATTTTATCATGGGATTTCTCCTAATACCTACGCAAATTAGATAGGGTTGTCTTGGCGGATCCGGAGATTCGCCTTACGTTTATCAGGGAGCTGTGGACGGAACCAAATCCGTCTTAAAGGTGGATGCTACCTGCTTTATAGCTTCTACGACTTCATCAATAATTTCTTCTGCAACAACGATCTCAATTTTCAACTTTGGCACAAAATCAAACACATGTTCGGTATCGCGATAGAGTTCGGTATACCTACGGCCACGTCTGAATCCGCGAACTTCACTGACTGTCATTCCCCGGACACCGACATTGCTAAGAGCTTCCTTGACTTCCTCCAGTTTGAAGGGGCGAATAATACACTCTATTTTTCTCATGAGATTTCTCCTAATACCTAACTTGATTCAATAGGCATCTTTACGGGTACGCAGATAAGTCTTACGTTTAATATGATTTTTGCGGACAGAAACGAAATCCGTCTTACAATGACCTGAGACATCAAATTAACGCTTTTTTTCTATTTCAGATGTTATCTTCACAATAGAAGAAAATCTATGATGCGTTGAGGTGATGCCTCAGTTCCGGGTTCTTGTCCACATTAGAACCTATCTCATGATGGAAATAGGTCTAAATATCGTGATAGAGGAAGAATTCATACGGATGCGGCCGCATGTTAATAGCGTCTACCTCATTTTCGCGTTTGTAATCAATCCAAACATCAAGCACATCTTCAGTAAACACATCACCCTTGAGAAGATATTCATGGTCATCCTCAAGCGCATCAAGTGCATCACCAAGAGAAACTGGCGTAGATTCAATATCGTCAAGTTCCTCTGGTTCAAGGTCATAGAGGTCTTTGTCCAATGGATCTCCCGGATGAATTCGGTTCTGAATTCCGTCAAGACCAGCCATCATCAACGCGCTGAATGCAAGATACGGGTTACATGATGGGTCTGGGGTTCGGAATTCTACCCGTTTCGCTTTTTCGCTCTTAGAATATACAGGAATCCGGACGCATGCGCTTCTATTTCTTTGGGAATACGCTATGTTAACTGGTGCTTCATACCCTGGTACCAATCGTTTATAGGAATTGGTTGTCGGTGCGATAATTGCACATAAGGACCGCGCGTGCGCGAGCAAGCCGCCGATATAATAGAGCGCTGTCTCACTCAGAAGTGAGTAGCCTTGTGGATCAAAAAAGACGTTCTTTCCGTCTTTCCATAAACTTGTGTGTACGTGCATCCCTGAACCGTTGTCTTGGAAAAGCGGTTTCGGCATGAAAGTGGCTACCAGATTATGGGAACGGGCAACATTTTTGATGATGTATTTATACAACGCAATTTTGTCACCTACAGTAGTAAGCGTGTCAAAGCGGATGTCAATTTCACCTTGTCCAGCTGTTCCAACTTCGTGGTGATGTACTTCAACATCAATACCAGATTCAATAAGCTTAAGACAGATTTCAGAACGGATGTCTTGAAGTGTGTCTGACGGGGGAACAGGAAAATACCCCTCTTTATAGCGCGGTTTGTAACCGAGGTTAGGGTTTTCTTCCCGACCAGAATTCCAACTTCCTTCAACGGAGTCAACATGATAGAATCCAGAATTTTGGTTTTGTCCGTAGCGAATATCATTCAACAGATAGAATTCTGCCTCAGGTCCCCAATAACTAATATCAGCGATACCTGTGGACTGAAGATAAGCCTCCGCCTTCTGTGCAATATGCCGCACGTCGCGAGTGTAATTTTCCAAAGTAATAGGGTCTTTGATATTACACGTAATGCTTAACGTTGGCACTTGACATACCGGATCTACCAACGCAGTTGCGGGGTCCGGAAAGAGCAACATATCACTCTCGTTAATGGCTTGGAAACCACGGATACTTGATCCATCAAAACCGATTCCTTCTTCAAATAGGTCTTCGCTCAATTCACCAACCATAATGGAAAAATGTTGCCACATCCCTGGCAGGTCCATGAATTTGAGGTCAACTATCTTAATATTTTTTTCTTTTGCAAGTGCAACCACCTCACTTGGTGTCATTCGCATTTCCTCCTAAGTAATCAAAATAATAATTAAAACTCGTGATCTGTGATCATATTGACGCAACTTAATATAATATTTCACAAGAATTCTATGGAAAACTATGCAAAGTCTATGCCAATTTTGTAAATTCCTCTCAGTTTAGGTGTTCTGAAGCACACCGATGACGACAGAAGCACACAACGTATAGCAGAAAGGGGCTGGTAATTAAACCGTTGATAATGACGCTTGTCCGAGAAAATATACAGAAAAGAGTTGCGAAATATGCTAAATTATTAGGCATAGAATTGCCCAAATTTTCAGCAGAATTACAATTCTTTTTCTTTCTTTAATTCAACATCTTCAGCAAATCGACTGGTTTCAGGACCGTCTTGCCCAGCATATTTATTCGCTGGTTTCAGGCGATAAGGCATACTTGATGGCGATGAAAGTTGTTCAAAGGTAAAGGCACAAATGCGCATACCTGGATAAAGTTTGACAGGCATCCGTCCGAGATTGCCGAGTTCCAAAGTAGCATTCCCGACCCAACCGGGATCAAACAGCCCTGCGGTGCTATGGACAATAATACCAAGCCTGCCAAGACTGCTTCTCCCCTCAAGCCTCGCCATCACGTCATCAGCTAATTCCAGTTTTTCGTGCGTAGCAGCGAGAACAAACTCGCCCGGCTGCATCGTAAAAGCCTCACCATCAGGCACATCAACTTTTCGCATCAAATCATCGGCATCAACCTTTTCCTTTAAATCAATAAATGGATATTTGCTATGCTCAAAAACACGAAAAGTATTGCCTAATCTGAAATCAATAGAACAACTTCCTAACTGTGTTCCTAAGTCTGGTTTTGGTGTAATCTTAATTTTTTCTTCGTTTATATATCGACGAATATCCACATCTGATAAAATCATATTATTATATTACCATAATTCTGCAAAGATGTCACGTTTTTTATAGTCCTGTTTTGTTCACACAAAATTTCAAAGATTGATGCTATTCCTCCCAATCTTCTGGGGCAACACTTTGATAAGCATAATCTAACAGCGTCACGGGATGCATCACTTTCATATTTAACCCATGTTTTTGGATGCCGAGTTGGATCTGGAGCAAGCATCCGGGGTTGCCTGTTGCGACAATATCCGCGTCTGTTTCGGAGATGTGTTCCATTTTCCGTTCCAAAATTTCCTGTGAAAGTTCCGGTTGTGTGATATTATAGATACCCGCACTTCCACAACACCACTCGGATTCTACCAACTCAATTAACTCAAGTCCTGGGATCGCTTGTAGGACTTTTCGGGGTTGTGATTTTACCCGTTGCCCGTGTAGCAGATGGCACGGTTCATCATAAGTAACACGTCGTTGAATCTCACCCTTTGGGGGGACCATCTCAATTTCGGCTAAGAATTCACTGATGTCGCGCATTTTGTGGCTGAAATCTTCTGCTTTCTCTGCGTAAACGGGGTCATTTTCAAGAAGTGCCTGATATTCCTTGAGCGTTGCCCCACAACCAGCAGAATTTATGATAATCGCGTCTAAATTCTCGTTCTCAAACGCGTCAATGTTCTGTTTTGCGAGTGTTGAGGCAACATCGCGCACGCCATTATGTAGATGCAGTGCGCCGCAGCAGGTTTGCTTGCGAGGTGTGACAATTTCGCAGCCGTTTTGTGCTAATACGCGGATAGTAGCCAAATTGGTATCTGTAAAAACTTGGTTCATGATACAGCCGGGGATAAATCCAACGCGATATCGGGTTTCGCCTTCTGCGGGAGTGATGTCTCGCATTGTGTATTTGAGACGTGGCGATGGAATTTTCGGTAGCAAAGACTCCATTTTACCAAGCTGTCCCATCAGTTTTAAAATTCCTGTTTTTTGGACTAACCATCGGATACCGAGTTTTTGGTAGAGCCACATCAGTTCAAAGATGAGGTCTAACCGTTCTTTGTTCGGTAAAATTTGTTTGAAAACGAGGTTGGTCCAAAATCGGTAACTTGCGGATCGGTGTGCGTTTTGTTCATAGATCGCGCGTGCCTCTTCAAGAAGTTCGCCGAAGTGAACACCGGAAGGACAAGCTGTCTCACAAGCGCGACAATCCAGACACCGATAGATGTATTCTGCCCATTCTTTATTAAGGGGTGTGGCATCTTGTGGTTTGAACGCACTCCCCATGAGGTATAATCTTCCTCTGGGGGAATCGGTTTCTAATCCTAATTCTCGGTAGGTTGGGCAGGTAGGTAAGCAGAGACCACAGTGGGTGCAGGCATCCCATTTTTTCCAGCTGAAGGTATCTGTGCCGATTAGCGGTTGTGTTTGTTGGGTGGACATATAGAATATATTACGTTGGTAAAATTTGTTTTGATTCAATGATTTGGTTAGTATTTTTGGAACTTCATGATTATCATCCCGATAATAAATAGGAGTGTAAGCGCAATCAGACCGATTGTGACAAATATCATAAAATTGGAGTTTTCAGTAATAGCGGAACTTTTCTTGAGGCTACTCATTCTGTTTTGGTTAATTTTTTCCGCAAGTAGTTGTTTTTCACTCTGTGTGAACTCAGCCTTTTTAGCAGAAGATTCAGATGAAATCGACAAGTGTTTACGGTGTCTTTTCCGTTTAGGCCAGACAAGGACAAGTAGTAAAATACACCCTACAAACGTCAATATATGAACGGGATATGCCGCGATAACTTCTAAAACACCTTGTAAATCATTCATTACTGACTCTCCCTGTGTTAATATTAACGTGAGTGCTACAAATGTATTATCGGTGAAACTTTTCAGAGACAAGGTAGGCAACCCAAAGCAGGGCTAACACAATCAAACCGATTGTGACAAATATCATACTTTTGGAGCTCACTGTGCCAGCGAAACTTTTCTTGATATTATCCTTTCTGCTTTCGTTAATCTTGTCCGCAAGCATCTGCTTCTCATATTCCGTCAAATTTTTCTTTTGTGTTGGCAATAGATCTGAGGGATTCCTCCTATAAATTCTGCTTTTCCATTTTCTGTATAGAATACGAAAAATTACCACACATCCCACAGTTCCGAATAAGGCAGCTGCGCCGATAAGAGCATCTCTTAAAGACATAAACACCGGTGGCTCAGTACGGTTCGGATCAGCAAACAAAATTTCGCTTATGATGAAAACTGCATGAATAGTTTCCATTCTACGTCCCTGTGATGATTTTTGTTATCCCTTCATTCAAACTACCAGACCGATATCCTTGTAAATCAAGTGTGACATGGGCGTACCCAAGCGTTATAAAGTGATTACTAATTTGACTTCGGGTTTCTTTTTCGGTCAGCAGGGAAATTTCTTCTGCATCAAGTTCAATTCGGGCAAGTTCACCGTGATGACGTACACGGAATTGACGAATACCCAGATCATAGAGAAACTGTTCCGCAGCATCAACCTGACGCAGCAATTCACGTGTGATGCGCATACCGTAAGGAAACCGTGATGATAGACAGGCAAACGCTGGTTTATCCCATGTTGGCAAATCCCATGCTTTTGAAATTTCGCGTATCTCCGCTTTTGTGAGGTCAACATCAATTAAGGGGGCTTGGATACCCATCTGTTTCGCTGCGTCCATGCCAGGACGATGGTCGCCAACATCGTCTGGGATTGCACCGTAAATGATAGTTCCGACACTGTATTTATCTGCGATTGGACGTAGTTTATCGAACAATTCTGTTTTACAAAAGAAACATCTATTGGTAGGATTGCTTGCATATCCTTCGATCTCCAACTCTTCGGTGTCCACAGTTTCAAAACGGATGCCGATCTGTTTAGCAATATCCTGTGCTGCTTTCATCTCTCGGATAGGATAGGAATCGGAGATAGCGGTGACTGCAAGTGCGTTATCGCCTAAGGCGTGTTGCGCTGCTTCGGCAAGAAACGTGCTGTCTACCCCACCTGAGAAGGCGACAATAACTTTTTCATAGTCCCGTAGGCAATCATAGAGTTGGTTTACTTTTATTTGTAGAGGTTTTGATAACATCTGTTCACATCCTAAGGTGTTACACCGAATTAACTTGACTCCAATCAATAGATGCGGTTAGGAAACCGCACCTACCGTGGTGGTAGTTCACTAAATTGATACCTATAGCAGAAAACGCGTATGGAACTCTGCATTGATTAGGAAACCGCATCTAATGTTCGGCGAAGAGGATAAATCCCATTAATTTGGTATTACAAAGGTCTATCAGCTTTTTGTATTTTTTCCAATTCGGTCCGAAGCAATTGTCTCTTTAAGCCTCCTATCCTGTCAATAAAAAGAGTGCCGTTAAGATGGTCAATTTCGTGTTGCAGCACTCGTGAAAGCAGGCCATCCGCTTCAATCTCAATTTCTTGGCTGTCTAAGTTCATTGCTTTAACAACAATCTTTTCTGGACGTCTCACATCAGCACGAAGGTCAGGAATGCTCAAACATCCCTCCTCAGCGATATATTCTCCTTCAACACTCAAAATTTCAGGATTGAACAGCATAATCGGTTCATAGTCTGCGTCTTCTGGGTCTATATCAACAATGAGGAATCGTTTTAAAACGCCTACTTGCGTTGCTGCGAGCCCGATGCCGTGTGTAGCGTAGAGGGTCATCAACATCTCCTCAGCAAGTGTGCGTTCTGCATCTGTGATCTCCTGAACTGGTTCAGCTTTTTTACGGAGAACTGGGTCACCGTAATAACGGAGCTGTAGCGGTTTTGTTTTTGGCAAACGTAGGATTTCGTCTATGCCTTGCTCTTCAGATTGTCTGTTTTTACGTTTTCTTTTTAGTTTTGACATGCGTTGGACAATTTCTCCATTATTCTTCGTCAATGAAAAAGTTTTAATATCATACCACCTGTAACGGATTATGTCAAGTAAAATTGTTGTGTAGGTCAGGGCCATTCAATTGTAGCGTTTTTCTCAATATTTTAGACACGGTCGCTCAGACAGAATCTCTACCGTAAATGGGATATAATTATTGAAAAATGGTATTAGACAGTTGATTCGGCATTTCAAAAAGCACGGATACTACTTGATTCGCGAAGGTAGTAAACATTCATGGTGGGGTCATGCAGGGCCAGGCACAAGGCATACTGAAATTGGTAACAGACTTGCTAAGAAAATTTGTAAAGATTTAAGGATTTCCCGGCTATGACACAGATTGAGGCGATGAGTTGATGGCTTTGCAGACATCTGCACAGATGGATCGTGAAGGGATTGCACTGTTGGGATACTGAGACATTTCCATTATAAATTGAATACCCTCGTAAAAACGTCTATAAAGGATGCTGGTACGGGGGTATTTTTGATTCTTTTTAAATTTGACTTAATTGGTTAGATTATTGTAAACTACAGACAGATCCATTTATTTGGTTATATCCAATAAGTAAATGTCTCTATATGGTCTTTACGGTTGTAGAAATGCGTATATACTTAAAGGCAACTTAAGGTAATTTATTAAAATTGTTAGGAGGAAAATTGTGGTTAAAAAACATATCTTGTGGCAAAAAGAGAATTCTAATGTTTTCACAACAAGTATTCATGGTGTGTGGAAAGTGGTGAAATTTATCTCAGTGTTATGTATCTGTTTCGCGTTGTTCATTGGGTGTGGATCTGATTCAGATGATACGGATCCTCTTAATGGTGATAAGTACAGTGGGTTAAAACACGGTGCCTATAGTGTAGCGTTTAGTCCGGATGGGAAAACAATCGCAAGTGGCGGCTGGGAAAGGACTATCCGTCTGTGGGATGTGGCAACAGGCACACACAAACACACGCTTGAAGGGCATTGGTATACTGTCAAGAGCGTAGCGTTTAGTCCGGATGGGAAAACAATCGCAAGCGCAAGTGGCGGTGTTGGGGAGTCTGTCGTTCATGTATCTGTTCGTCTGTGGGATGTGGCAACAGGCACACTAAAGCATATACTTGTGGTGGATTCGTCTAGTGTTAATAGTGTAGCGTTTAGTCCGGATGGGAAAACAATCGCAAGTGGTGGATTTGATATCCGTCTGTGGGATGTGGCAACAGGCACACTAAAGCACACGCTTGAGAGGCATCAGCATGTCAATAGCGTAGCATTCAGTCCGGATGGGAAAACAATCGCAAGTGGTGGTGATGATTGGACTATTCGTCTGTGGGATGTGGCAACAAGCACACAAAAGCACACACTTGCGGGACATACGGATTGGGTCTTTAGCGTAGCGTTTAGTCCGGATGGGAAAACACTCGCAAGTGGTGGATTTGATGATATCCGTCTGTGGGATGTGGCAACAGGCACACTAAAGCACACGCTTGATGAGCATTGGCAGTCTGTCTATAGCGTAGCATTTAGTCCGGATGGGAAAACAATCGCAAGTGGTGGCGGTGATAGTACTATCCGTCTGTGGGATGTGGCAACAGGCACACACAAACACACATTTAAGGGGCATCGAGGTGATGTCTATAGTGTAGCATTTAGTCCGGATGGGAAAACAATCGCAAGTAGCAGCGATGATGAGACTATCCGTCTCTGGGATATCCCTTGATGCCAAAAAAAGTTTTGATGAGGTTTTACTAATACCGATAAATTGGTAATTCGGTTTCCTTAGCCTTTATAGGCGCGGTTTCAAACCGCACCTATAAAGGGGTTTCGCATATTTGGATTTAACTATAAACCCCGAGGATACATCACGCCTTTTGTGCCACCATGCTGGAGAGGATGCCAAGGATCCTGTCACACCGCTCAATTGTATAGGTAGACATATCAAGTTGCAGGCACTTTCCTTCCAACTTGAGGAATAACCAATCAACCCCTGTTGTAGAGGCACCGTAGATGCAAGGGATGTCATTACCTTTTTCCGCATTAAAACGTTGGGAGGCAAGCATCTCAGCTACACACTGACCAAGTCCAAGTTTCAAGTCAAGGTTTTTTGCCTCAACAAGCGCGATGATAGGTGCCTCTACATAAGATTGCCGAGGTGACAGGCTTATCAGGAAATCACACACACCCGTTAATCCGTTTTCAACGTCAACGTTGAAGTCAATACCAGAAAACAGACTAATTTTGCGATCAAATTGTTCACGCAGTTCAACGAGGACATTAGAAACAATCAGCTCTGATCGTGCTTTCTCTGTGTTTATAGTAGTGGCTAAGGGTACATTTCTTGCCAATGTATTTATGAGTTCTGCACTGAGTCCTACCGGTTCTATTTCAGCAAAGATGCTGGCGTGTTCAACAAAATTAAGTTCAAATTCTTTTTCCACTGTCTCCAAGGTAAAATTACTATAAGCCATATCTGTTCCTCCTGATTCCTCTATCTCCCTCACGCCTTTTGTGCCACCATGCTGGAAAGGATGCCGAGGATCCTGTCACACCGCTCAATTGTATAGGTAGACATATCAAGTTGCAAACACTTTCCTTCCAACTTGAGGAATAACCATTCAACCCCTGTTGTAGAGGCACCATAAATGCAAGGGATGTCATTTTCTCTTTCAGCATTAAAACGTTGGGCGGCAAGCATCTCTGCGACACACTGCCCGATTCCGAGTTTCAAGTCAAGGTTTTTTGCCTCAACAAGGATGACTATTGGTGCTTCCAAGTAAAATTGGTTTGGTGAGAGACTTACTAAGAAGTCACACACACCTGTTAAGCCCGATTCTACGTCCACATTGAAGTCAATGCCGGAAAAGAAACTGATGCGCTTTTCACAATGCTCGCGGAGTTCAACAAGCACATCAGCGACAATCAGTTCCGACCGCGCTTTCTCAGTACCGATAGCAGTAGCTAAAGCCGCTTTTTTTGCTAATGCAGTCGTCAGATGGTCACTTGGCGGAACCGTTTCAACTTCTGAAAAGAGATCCGTAGTATCAATTTTCTGAAGTTGAAATGTGGGCACTACTGATTCTAAAGTAAACTCACTATAAGCCATATCTGTTGTCTCCAGAATAGGACGAAGGCATCACGAAATTATTCTTTTTTTTCTTCTTCTTCGTCAACAACTTCGTATTCAGCATCAACCACATCACCATCAGCCGCCTCTTCAGAAGGAGCATCTTCAGGCGCAGCACCTGCTGCCCCTGGATCAGCACCAGCAGTCTGTTGGTAAAGCTGCGCTGACGCCTCATGCCATATCTGCATCAGGTCATCCGTTGCAGATTTTATCTCAGCATTGTTGTTTGCTTCCAGTGCTTGCTTGACGCGTTCAACACCAGCGTTAACCTTTTCCTTAGTCGCATCGTCTACCTTGTCGCCGAATTCTTTTAGGTTCTTCTCGGTTTCATAGACTAAAGAATCAGCGCGGTTGCGTGTCTCAACCTCTTCGCGTTTCTGTTTATCCTCTTCAGCATGTGCCTCAGCATCTTTCACCATCTGTTCGATTTCTGCATCGGTGAGGCCGGAAGAGGCAGTGATTGTAATCTTCTGCTCCTTGCCTGTTGCTGTATCCTTGGCAGACACGTTGAGAATACCGTTTGCATCAATATCAAATGCTACCTCAATCTGTGGAACGCCTCTGGGTGCTGGCGGAATATCGCCTAAGCGGAATCTGCCAATTGTTTTGTTGTAAACTGCCTGTTCCCGTTCACCTTGAAGCACATGTACATCAACTGCAGTTTGGCTGTCTTCCGCAGTTGTGAACTTTTCAGATTTCTTAGTCGGAATCGTAGTATTCTTTTCGATTAACCGCGTAAACATCCCACCAAGCGTTTCAATACCAAGCGAGAGAGGCGTAACATCCAGCAACAGAATGTCTTTGACTTCCTCATCACCGGCGAGGACACCGCCCTGAATTGCAGCACCAACAGCAACAACCTCGTCAGGGTTAACACCTTTATGCGGTTCTTTTCCGAAGAGATCCTGGACTGCCTCCTGTACTTTTGGCATCCGTGTCTGCCCACCGACCAGTATAACTTCGTCAATTTCAGAAGGTTGTATTTCGGCATCGGAAAGTGCTTGTCGGCACGGTTCAAGAGAACGTTGCACTAAATCATCCGTAATTTGCTCCAGTTTTGCTCGGGTGAGTGTTAAATTAAGGTGTTTGGGACCGCTGGCATCACTTGTAATAAAGGGCAAATTGATATCTGTCTGTTGCGTGCTGGAAAGCTCACACTTTGCAGTTTCTGCTGCCTCTTTGAGGCGCTGCAGTGCCATCTGATCGTTACGCAGGTCAATGCCTTGACTACTAAGGAATTCCTGTGCCATCCAATCAATAACGGTTTGGTCGAAATCATCTCCACCGAGGTGCGTATCACCATTTGTGCTTTTCACTTCAAACACCCCGTCGCCGATTTCCAAAATAGAGATGTCGAACGTGCCACCCCCGAGGTCATAAACAGCGATTTTCTTGTCACCTTCATTTTGCAACCCGTAAGCGAGTGAAGCGGCGGTCGGTTCGTTGATAATCCGCAAAACTTCTAAACCCGCGATTTTACCAGCGTCTGCTGTCGCTTGACGTTGCGAATCGTTGAAGTAGGCAGGCACAGTGATAACGGCTTGTGTAACCTCTTCTCCAAGGTATGCCTCTGCGGTTTCTTTCATTTTACGCAAAACCATTGCTGATATTTCGGGTGGCGAGTATTCTTTACCTTCAATGTTTACAACAGCATCACCATCTTTATCGCTTTTTAATTCATAAGGCACGCGGGACGTATCGTCTCCAAGTTCGTTAAACTTTCGTCCCATGAACCGTTTAATAGAAAAAATTGTATTTTCGGGGTTTGTGATGGCTTGTCTTTTGGCTACTTGCCCGACGGGACGCTCCCCTTCTTTTGTGAAACCGACAACTGAAGGAGTCGTCCGATTCCCCTCTGCATTTTCAATCACCTTTGCATCGCCGCTTTCTAAAACGGCAACACAAGAATTTGTTGTTCCTAAATCAATTCCAATTACTTTACTCATTTTCAACCTCCAATTCCAAAAATTGTTTTATTTTTTTAATCGTTAGTAAAATATAAATGCAATATCTATGCCAATATTAATCTGTTAAATGATAGTCATATCTGAAATATCTATAAAATACCTTGTAGATGCAGGATGCCATAACACATTTGGCGTTGATTAGTCCTTATCCATTAGTTTCATACCAAGAAATGGCGAGGCACAGAAACCTCGCCCTACAAATGAGTTTAGTTCTGCACTGTTTTGTGAGCCAAATTGGCAGTTTCACCTTAATAAAGGTATTGTAATGTCTGTCAATTTGACACACTACGTATATTATATTTCTGTTTCAGAGTTGCCCAGGTTATTGATATTTTGTCAGTCGGTTCAACTGCCAATATATCCTCAATACCACCCTGAAGCTCTTTAATTTCTTTTTGAGAAAGCCCGCGGTTAAACATAGCGAACTCATCCATATCACCGTTATAATATCGGTTCAAATTCAGCGGTTCTTCAGTTCCAAGCACCAGCGGAGATTCAACAGGAACTAATTTGCCATCTTCTTTTGGATGATTGATTAGCACTTCACCATCAAGATATACCGTCCACCATTCTCCACGTTGAAACGAAACAGCAACATGCTGCCATTTATCTTTCACGATTTTAACGGGACTTTTGGCAGGCACTTTACGTCCATCTGATAATTTCCATCCCATCCAAATATAACCGTCTGGATGAAGAAGTATCTCAAAGAACTCGTCTACATCAGGCCCTTTTGCAGCAATCAGTTGCCATGTGTCAGGACCTACTGTCAACGTAGGACGAATCCATGCACAAATAGTGATCCCATCGGTAAATTGGAATTGATGGGAATGAACAACCCGAACAATACCGTTCTCTCCACCAAAATTGAGACCTTTACCAAATTTGCCGTCAGTCCAGTCTGTATCTCCTTCTAATTTTCCATGCTGTCGGTTTCCAGACTGATCGGTGACGGTTTCGCCTGTACCGTCTTCAAAGGAAAAATAGACGACTAACCCTTCCAATTCTCTGGCTGTGCTGCTAATTTGCAAACTCGCTACCAGAAGGACAGTTGTAAAAAGCATAACTATAAAGGTTCGCATGAGTTGTACCTCTTTTTAAATTGGATTAATAGATTTTGAATTTAGGTGGATACAACAATATCCACCCTAAAAACAGTGAGGATTGTTCTAAGCAAATGGGAAGGTACCCTGATATCCGCGTGGACGTGAAACATGCCAAACACCATCATACATCGGTGTCACCTGATAATGACAGACGACATTGCTCCGCTCCATATCGTCTCTTTCTTTTGCCCCTTGATGTGGCATGTGGTTGATGAACAGAACACAATCGCCTGCTTTCGGATACAGAATAACATGCTCTTGTGATTCGCACCATTCCTCAAATTTGGGACGGTCTAACGGATATAGATGCGGAGGCTCATTTAGATGCCCACCTTTCACAAACTTTAGATGTCCATCTCCTGGACCGTTGTCTTGAAAATAGTAGGTGGTGTTGATACCAACAGGCGCCATTGCAAACGGGTGTTCCTCAACGTACCGCTTTTCGTGCCAATAGCCGTAAAAGTCCATGTGCCATTCCTGCAGGTATGGACCTGGATTGATATGTGCACGTAGACTTCGTAGTTGACACTGTTTGCCCATCAATCCTTCAAGATAAGGGCGGACGCTTGGATGCCCAACAAGTGGTGCATAGGTGTCCGGTTCACGATCAAGCAGGCTATCAAACCACATATTACCGACTGCGTTCAAGCCTTCTTCCCAACCCTGTTCGCGTGCGTAGTTAACCCGCTGGCGAATATTTTCGGTTTCTTCAGGTGACAATGCACCCTCTAATAAAATGAAACCGTCTTGTAGTAGTTGATCAATTTTAGCTTTATTATCTTCCATGGTTCATCTCCTTATTAAAGTTCAAAGCTGTTGGCAAATTTTACATGCTTAACGATAAGATGTCAACTTTCTATTCTTATGGCTATTTAGTTTTTATCCATTTGATCGTAAATCACGCTCCGAATAAACAAAAGCGGAAATTACATAGGCATGCTACACTGTTTGGGTTCAACTAAACAGCATAATGTTTAGTCTTGCTGTAGATTCAAGCCACGTTACGGTTTATCGTGAACAACAGACTTGTCTGGTTTCTCAACTTCATAAATTTCGGGTTGGAGCAACGTTCTATAAACCTTTTTGCCATCAGAGATGAGATTTCCGTAGGTGCTCCAAGTCAAATCTTTGATTTCGCCGCTCGTTTGAATTACCTTTTCTTTCGCAATCTTGTCACCAAAGGTTAGGTTTTTAGGAATGCGGTAAAACGTTATCGCTTTATTGTTTTCACCTGCAGCGAGATATTGCCCATCGGGACTAAAACACACAGTATTGACTGTATCTCCATGGGCTACCTGTCCAACTTTCGTCCCGCTATTTACTTCCCAAAGCGCAATTCCACTGTGATTTAACGGGGTGTGCACTGTTGCAAGATATTTTCCACTGGGACTAAAAGCAAAAGTGTAATACAGAAGACCAGGAGAAAAATGTTCTAAATCCCTAGTCAGTCCCCAGGCCATCCTGAGTATTGTCCTTGTAAGCGCTTTTTTGACCTGATTGTTGTTTGATTTTTTCATTACATCAAATTTTCTCGACATGTTTGTGCTTAATCTTAAGTCATGTAGCCCTATTTCTTTTATTACGGTCTCAAGAAACCGATACAGCTTTGGGGCATGCGGTGAAATTGAGCCATCTTCT
The DNA here is from genome assembly GCA_022825825.1 of Candidatus Poribacteria bacterium. Classification (GTDB taxonomy): domain Bacteria; phylum Poribacteria; class WGA-4E; order WGA-4E; family WGA-3G; genus MSPOR6. The sequence continues at coordinate 32,397 of JAJDWA010000002.1, read as the reverse complement.
ACCTTCATCTTTATAAAGTTTGAGAATAAGATAAAAGTCTTGCCTGGTGTGAAATTCTTCCAATTACGGTTGAAGGTCACACTATCGTTATCACTCACATCGCACACCTCGGGAAACTCAAACGTAAACTTTTGAAGCAGCACGGGGTTTTCTAACTTCACCATTGCTAACGCCCGTTGATATTTCGGATCGATTGACAGATAACTTGTTTTAATAACCTTATCCCAATTGCGATAAAGGCTACGAGCATCATCCTTCTTGATATCGAATCTTCTTTCAATACGTTGGTTTTGGAACGCAAAAGTAAGTAAAAAGAATTCGTTGTTAGCATCGTACGGACCAAGTGTTATGGTAACGTCATTCGTTGAGAAAATCCTTCGGTACAAATGTGTAATTTGGCTCTGAATACTCCTGAGGTATTTTTTTTCAAGATTATCGCTATGTTGTGAAACAATTAAAACGAGTTCGCGTTTCCGAGCTGCATAGTCTGCATCCGACTCAAACATATCCTTTGGTGCGTTTAGTTTGTGGGATTCTTGAAATTCGGAGTTCTCGCGCTCTACACGTTGTCGGTTTTTCTCAAGTTTAGTTTCCAATGCCTTAATTTGTGTCACCGTTTGGTCAAAAGCATCCTGCCCCATAGAAACAGTAGCGAGTATGAACATTGTGATAAAAACCAGACTGTACTGAATCGCCTTGTGCATTGGAAACCTCCTACGTATGAACATTTTAGGTCCAAACCTTTTTTCGCAATTCCTATAAGCGAGCTCAGAGGAGCCCGCTCATTGCTACACGTTTTATTCTAACGGTTCTAAGGGTTTAGCATTTCCAAAGACAGGCACCGGTGCATCCCCAAGGGCTGCCCATCGCGAAGCGTTTGCAATCACCTGCCGCACATTTTTATCGTAATAGATAGGATACGTCTCATGACCAGGACGGAAATAGAATATCTTTCCTCTGCCGCGGTAGTAGCAGCACCCACTCCGAAACACTTCACCGCCAGGAAACCAACTAATGAAAACAAGCGTGTCCGGTTCTGGAATGTCGAACGGTTCACCGTACATTTCGGCATGCTCAATTTCAAAGTATTCGCCGAGTCCTTCAACAATTGGATGTCCGTGTTCAATCACCCAGATACGTTCCTTTTCCGCCGCCTCGCGCCATTTGAGGCTGCATGATGTTCCCATCAAGCGGGTAAAGGGTTTAGAATAGTGCCCAGAATGCAGCACGATAAGCCCCATTCCCTGTAGCACACGTGCCTTCACCTTATCCGCAATTGCGTCTTCAACTGCACCGTGTGCGGCATGTCCCCACCATATTAGAACATCCGTTTTATCCAGCACTTCGTCAGTTAAACCGTGTTCAGGTTCATCTAACGTAGCGGTTAACGTTTCAATACCGTGTTCACTTAACCCATCGGCAATCGCAGTGTGAATGCCTTTCGGGTATAATTTTTTGATAGCTTCGTTCGTTTTTTCGTGTCTAAATTCATTCCAAACCGTAACTAAAGGTTGTGACATAAGTTTCTCCTTAAAATGTTAATCCAGTTTCCACTGCTTCATCATAGTCAACACCCTCAACCTCAAATCCAAATAGGTTGCGGAAACGTCTTCTATAGCCAACGTAATCAGAGAGTTCATGGAAATTGTCGGTATTAATCTGTTCCCAACGTTCAGTAACCGCATCGGTCACATCTTGTCGCAATTCTCTGTCATTCAGTAGCGACCTCAACATTCATCTCTACATTTTCTCTTGGCGCAACCGAGTAATCCTTGTCTGCTTTGGGGATCACATTCTGTAGTGGTTTAATTGACAGTCGACATCCAAGCGCGGTGAAAAGGGTACTGAGCATATCAATGTGAGGTATTTCCTCACTTGATAGCATTTCTAAGAGTGCCTGCGGGTCAATGGAAGTTCGTTTCGCGATCGCAGCGATTCCATCCTGTGATTCTATGACAGTCCGCAGGGCAACTAAAAACAGATGAGCATCTCTATCAACTTGATATTCCTCAAGTGCCACGTCAAGATAGTCAACTGCCCTTTTATGGTCGGCAGCCAGTTTTTCAATTAGGTACTCGCGCCACGTTTGATATTCATTCATCGGTGTGTCTCCTTATATTGTAACCAACAACTCTTTGCACGTTCAATATCCTGCGTCTGTGATGACTTGTCGCCAGCACAAAGTAGAAGTACAATTGTGTTATCAACTTCACCAAAATAGATACGATAACCTGCTCCAAAGTGAAGGCGCAGCTCAAACACACCTTCACCGACAGAGCGGCAATCACCAAAATTGCCTGATTCAAGTCTATCAAGTCGTGTTTGAATTCTACTTTGGGTTCTTTTGTCTTGAATCGATTCCAACCATTCAGCGAAAGGCCTCGTGCCATCTGGTGCGCGATAGACTTGTAATCTTCTCGGTCGAACGTTACGCATTAAGATTTTGATCTCCGCCACTTACCTTAGAACGTCAATCCAGTTTCCACTGCTTCATCATAGTCAACACCCTCAACCTCAAATCCAAATAGGTTGCGGAAACGTCTTCTATAGCCAGCGTAATCAGAGAGTTCATGGAAATTGTCGGTATTGATCTGTTCCCAACGTTCGGTAACCGCATCGGTCACATCTTGTCGCAATTCTCTGTCATCTAACCGAATGTAACGTTCGCTATCAAGTTGAGGCTGCAGGCCCGGTCCAAGATATTCCGAGAATAATCGCTGCATCTGTCCAATCGGTGCCTCGTTGATCCCTTTTGCGTCCATAATATCGTAGAGGATACTGATGTAGAGCGGAACAACAGGTATTGCTGCAGAGGCTTGCGTAACAACGGCTTTATTAACCGAAATATACGCATTGCCGCCGAGCTGATCTTCAAGTTTTACATCAAGCGTATCAACACATGCCTTCAGATCATCTTTTGCTTTGCCGATAGTGCCGTCTCGGTAAATTGGCCAGGTTAGTGTGCTGCCGATATAGGTGTAGGCAACAACCGTCACCTCTGGTGCAAGCAGCTCGGCATCCGCTAAAGCTGCAACCCACATCTCCAGGTCTTCACCACCCATCACAGCGATTGTGTCTGTGATTTCTTTCTCATCTGCGGGTTCAATCGTTACAGGCACAACGGTTTCGTCATTCAGGTCAATCGTTTTGCCTGTATAAGATTCTCCGATCGGTTTCAGTACAGAATTATGCGTTTCGCCAGTGCGTGGATGGATTCGGCGCGGTGCAGCGATGCTATAAACGAGAACATCTATTTTGCCAAAATTGGCTTTGAGTTGTTCTATCGCCTCCTGCTTCATCTCATCCGAAAAGGCATCTCCGTTGAGACTCTCTGCCAAAAAACCGTCATGTTGTGCTTGCTGATGGAAAGCAACGGTATTGTAATAGCCTGCAGACGCGGTGCGCCGTTCATCAGCAGGACGTTCGTAGAGGAGACCTAACGTTTTCGCACCGTATCCCCACGTCAACGCAATACGAGAGGCAAGTCCATAGCCGGTTGACGCACCAATAACAAGTGCGTTTAAACCCGCCTCTTTGTGCGTAGCATTCTCCTTAATTAAATCTACTTGACTTTGAATATTTGCTTGGCAACCTGCAGGATGTGCATTCGTACAGATAAAACCGCGAATCCGAGGTTTAACAATTTGAACTGCCATTGTCCCCTTCTTTTTTCTTAAAGGTTAGTCTTCAATCTCTACGACCATTTCGACTTCAACCGGAATACCACCGGGCAACTGCACCATGCCGACTGCCGAGCGCGCATGCTTGCCTTTATCACCAAAAACCTCAACAAAGAAGTCTGATGCACCGTTCACGACAGCTGGTTGATCCGTGAAATCTGCCGATGAGTTAACAAAACCGACAACCTTCACAACACGTTTAATTCGATCCAGATCGCCTAACGCATGTTTGAGCGTACTCACCAAACCGATTGCAACTTGGCGCGCAGATTCGTATCCCTCTTCAATAGTGGCATCTGTACCGAGTTGGCTTTTGTAAATTGGACCTTCCCCTGTGCCGGGCCCGTGTCCAGACGTAAAAACCAGATTCCCTGTTTGCACTGTGGTAACGTAATTCGCTACGGGTGTCGCAGGGGGTGGTAACTCTATTCCTAATTCTTCAAGTCGTTTTTCTATTTTCATGTCTTTTAGTATCTCCCAAATAGTTTCATAATCTAATGTGCCGCAACATGATATTTTGCAGCGACTTGTATTATTAAATAGGTTTTTGGATATTTTGTCAAGTGAATTTATTTTTATTCGTGGACAATATACCTTGATTTTTATCCAATAATGTGATATACTTTAAGTTATCACTGTGTTAAGTAAACTTAGTGAAGGATATCTACTTGTTCACTATTTGTCCACAACTTGAATTCTTGTAGGAGGTATCCTATAATGCCGAAAGACTCAATAAAGACCTACTTGAACATAGAAAACCAACCTGAACACGAGCATAAACATGCAGAAAAAGGGAAAATTAAACTTCACGATGTCGTTACACTCACAGAAGATATACCCGAGCATAATCTCAAACGTGGAGAAGTCGGCACAGTCGTTGAAATCCTTGCAGATGGCGAAGCATACGAGGTTGAATTCAGTGATGACAACGGACAAATGTACAAGTGTACCAGTTTTCTTGCATCTCAACTTACTCTGCTTCAAGAGAAACCGATAAAAAAGAACGCCGCTGCACAACGTCTCATAAAATGGATGGGAAAACCGCCACACCTTACCGATGAAGACATTGAAGTACTGAATCAGTCAATAAAAGATGGAGAAATACCTATAAGCTTTGATTCGCCCTTTGATCTTGATGAAGACGAGGACAATGAATAATGTTACTAAAAAACCCAATAACGCTAAGTCTATTTACACAACAGGAGATTGTTATGCAAGCGTACTATACTGCACAGATCCAACGCCGCGGTGAGTGGTGGATAGGTTGGATACAAGAAGTGTCCGGTGTCACTTGTCAAGAAAGGACACGAGAAGAATTGCTTGAAACACTGAAGATCACACTTCTTGAAGTCTTAGAATATGACTCGCAGGAAGCAGTTCGCCGAGCCGAAAGCGAGTATGAGGTAGTAAAAATTGCTGTATGAAACGTGTACAGTTAATCAGCATAAAATGGATAAAATTATGGATGAGCAAATTCAGACAAAGTTGCGTGTCAGTAGGGAAAAAGCAGAGAAGAAAATATTAGAGCAAATTAAAAAGGGAAAACATCTCTGTGATTTACAGATTCACACAGAAAATATGTTGGAAAACACCGTAACAGAGGGGCTAAGGTGGTCAAAATATAACGAAACTCTTCTGTCTAAATTCTTTGATAACATGACAGTGGCAAATGAATATAAAAAGTTCACTGATCCTCCAAGAAGTGTTAATTATTATGTGAGTGGTTATGTGAGTGTAGAAGATCTTCCTCTACAAAAGATCATAGCCAGTTGTAGGAAAAGACTTGAAGATAGCATTGATAGCCTAGATGGAATCTATGAGCGACTTGAACTATATGATGAACTAATGCCTAAAGTCCCCTATACCTCAGGTAACGAAATATTTATCGTACACGGACGGGACGATGGTGCTAAAGAGACTGTTGCAAGATTTGTAGAGAAAATCAGCTTAAAAGTAACTATCCTTCATGAGCAACCCACAGGCGGAAGTCGAACGATTATTGAGAAGCTTGAAAAATATGCGGACAATGCAGGCTTTGCAGTAGTCTTGCTTACACCCGACGATGTTGGTTCCTTAAAAGATACGATTGAGCATGGGAGCAAACCCAGAGCACGCCAGAACGTTGTCTTTGAACTCGGCTATTTCATGGGAAAGTTAGGTCGTGAACGAGTATGTCCGCTCTTTAAAGGAGATATAGAGAATCCTTCAGATATTGATGGCGTAGTCTATGTGTCCATGGATAATGAAGATTGGAAACTAAAGCTCGGACAGGAAATGAAAAACGCAGGTTTCCCTGTTGATATGAACAAGATTTATTAATAAACATTCTCATACCACTGCAAAGGATCCCCTCTATGCCCACACTGGAATTCAAAGGAAAACAACACATCTACGCCCACCACCTTACCGTGCCCTACCGACCACTGAAAACAGACGAAACCCGCTCCTGCAACCCAACTGGAGAAGATGATAACCTCATTATCCACGGCGACAACCTACACGCCTTAAAAGCACTACTTCCCCGCTACGCAAACCGAATCAAGTGTATCTACATTGACCCGCCCTATAACACAGGTAGTCAAGCGTGGGTTTACAACGACCGCGTGAACAGTCCACTGATGCAGGCATGGTTTGCTGAAAATAGTCCAGTTGACGGTGAAGACCTTGAACGCCACGATAAATGGCTTTGTATGATGTGGCCGCGTCTGCATCTGCTACGCGAATTACTTTCCGATGATGGTGTAATTTTTGTCTCTATTGACCATCATGAACAGCACCATTTACGAATGATGATGGATGAGATATTTGGTGCTGAGACGTTTGTTGTATGTCTTGCAGCAGTCCTTAATCTAAAAGGAAGTCGTGACAATAGAGGTTTCACCACTACACATGAAAACGTCTTAGTTTATGAGAAAGTCGCTAGGTCTGCCCTCTTACAAGAAGTGCCTTTGCAGGATGACGAAATTGATGATTGGCTTGAAGACGATGTGGGATGGTACAAAAAAGGGGCAAATCTGAAATACAGTGGAGAAAACGCACCCAGAGAGAAAAGACCAAATCTCTTTTATCCGATATATGTACATGAAGATGGTACAGTTGGAGTAGAACCAAAGTCTGAAACAGCAACAGAACTCTGGCCGATTGCAGATGAAAATAAAGAAGTTACTTGGCGTTGGGGTAGAGATACCGTCGCAGCAAATCCAAATGAGATTATAGCAGTTAGATCAGGAAATGGCTGGACGTTACATAAGAAACAACGTCCCCCAGTTGGGGTTACCCCCTCAAAAAAGCCAAAGTCTACGTTTTATTCGCCCAGGTACTCAGCTACTACTGCAACCACTACTGTAAAAGAAATTTTTGACAATACAAGAATATTTGATTATCCTAAATCTCCACATTTCTTATATGACTTAATAAGCATTGCAGGTGTCGGCCCCGATGATATTATTCTCGACTCATTCGCAGGCAGCGGCACAACCGCTCATGCTGTCCTTGCCTTAAACAAAAAGGATGGTGGCAACCGCAAATTTATCCTTATTGAATGTGAAGATTATGCCGATACCATTACTGCAGAACGTGTCCGCCGCGTTATCAACGGTGTTCCCGATGCAAGTGATGATACATTGCGCGAGGGATTAGGTGGTTCTTTTACCTACTGCACTTTGGGCAAACCGATTGAGATTGAAACGATGCTTACGGGAGAAGGTTTGCCCGAATTCTCGGCACTTGCCGCAAATCTATTGCTAACGAAATCTGGTACTGCTATAGGATCGGGTCCGTTAGCGCCAAAGAATAGTGATGGACTTTTTTACAGCGATGACGAAAACGACTACTACCTACTCTACAAACCTAACCTTGACTATCTCCGCAGTGACGATGCGGTTCTCAACTTGGAGCGGGCAGAACGTATCCGCGATGCGTGCGGGGAAAACGGTAGAAAGGCAATTGTGTATGCGGCGGGGAAATACATCGGGCAACGTGAACTTACGGGGATGGGTATTGTTTTTTGTCAACTTCCGGATGCACTGCATGAAAGGTAACTGAGAAACTATATGCCGATAGGTTCGTGTCAAAATATTGACAGTTGACTTATTTTATGCTATAACATAATCAGAAAGGATAAACGCTTGTGGAATCTAAGTTAAATATCCACAACGGAGGCATCAGATGAAGAAGCAAGAAACCCATGATTTCAGTCATGGGAGTATCAGGAATTTAGTGGTAACAGAAGAAATATGGAAAGAAGGCAATATGTACACCGCTTATTGCCCGGAATTAGACATTGCAAGTTGTGGAAACGACATTGAAGAAGCACGCAAAAACCTGCTTGAAGTTATTGAAATTCAGTTAGAAGAAACAGCACAACTCGGAACACTTAAAACCTTTTTAGAAGATGCGGGATATGATTTGGATACTTCACAACCGACACTTCAACTTGACAAACAAGTCGTCGCCTTCAATCAGCTTACAGTGCCACTCGGAGGCGTATAATGCCTAAAATTTCGCCGACAGACTGGCGAACGCAAGCTAAGATATTTGAACATTTTGGGTGTCAATTCGTTAGACAAAAAGGATCACATCTCATCTACCACCATCCTGCTGCCAAACGTGCTGTAGTTATTCCGCGCTATGACGAGGTACCAGTTACCATCATCAAGAATAATATGCGAACTGTCAACCTGAGCAGAGACGAATATTTTCGGCTGCTCACAGAAATCTAAACCTGCCTACACACATATACCCATGATGGAATTAAAAGTATATCAACGCAATGCACTTGACGCGTTTAGTCGTTGGTTAGAAACACTTGAAGAGACTCAGCAGGATTTGGAAAAAATGCTTGAGATATTTCGAGAATCTCCGACAGATATTCCAATTCCCGATGAGTTACGCAATTATCCGAAAGCAGCGTGGAAAAAGTTGAAAGAAAATGGTGACGTTGCAGCCACCGCAGGCGAATACGTTGACCGCACCGATGACGCAAACCGCCCAATCCCACATATCTGTTTTAAAGTGCCGACAGGCGGTGGTAAAACTCTACTCGCAGCCGCTGCATTGGAGCATGTCCCTTGGCAGCGAGGTTTGGTGTTATGGATAGTCCCAACGAAAGCAATCTACGCGCAAACAAAAGCTGCCTTGTGGAATAAGGAACACCCCTACCGAAAAATGTTGCAACGGGCAAGTGCGGGCAGAGTCAAGATGCTGGAAAAAGAGGACACCTTCAGCAGAGGTGATATAAACAATTATCTGTGCGTCATGCTGCTTATGCTGCCAGCAGCGAATCGACAAAAGGGTAAAGAGTTCCTACGCATGTTTAGGGATACCGGGAAGTATCCCAGTTTTTTCCCCGACAGTGATGACATCTTTGGCGATACCCGCCTGCGGAACGAATATCCCGATCTGGAAACTGAAGGTGAAAGCGGACATGTTAAACATAGCCTATTTAACGTGTTCAAAATGCTACGTCCTATCGTTGTTCTGGACGAAGCACATAAAGCGTATGGGGCAAGAAGGCAAGAAGCAAACGTAGAATTTGCCCGTTCTATCAGCCGCCTTGATCCGCGTATAGTGATTGAACTTTCCGCAACACCGAACCGCGGCATTAGCAATCTGCTTGTTGATATAGATGGACCTGATCTGAAAAAAGAGGAGATGATAAAGTTACCAGTGCAGGTTACTTCTTTTCCAAACGCAGAGTGGGAATTAACGCTTGGGCAAGCAGCAGATGAACTTGAACGCCTTGATGCCGAGGCAAGGGCACTTGAGAGCAATACAGGACGGTATATCCGTCCGATTGCCGTTGTACGCGTGGAGCGAACAGGTAAAGATCAGCGCGATAATGAGCATATTCATGCCGAGGACGTGCGGGAGTATCTCACGCAAAATCTGCACGTGCCTTCCAATGCGGTTCGCGTAAAATCTGCCGAAAACGATGAACTCGGACAAGAGGATCTGCTTTCGGAATTTTCAGAGGTGCGTTGGATAATTACAAAATCTGCTTTGATGGAAGGGTGGGATTGTCCGTTTGCCTATCTGTTAGTCATGCTGGATAATACGCAGGCGCAAAGGGCAATTACACAACTCGTCGGGCGGGTAATGCGGCAACCGCACGCGCAACTAACAGATAGAGAACCGCTGAACCAATGCTATGTCTATTGTAATAACACCGATGTCGCGACTGTTGTCCAGCAAGTTAAGCACGGGCTGGAATCGGAAGGACTCACTGGCTTAGGTGATGAAGTTATGGGCGCGCCAGTGGCACAGCAGCAAGACGAATTGCAACCCAAAAAAGTGAAACGCCGACAAGAATTCCGAAGCAAAGATATCTATTTGCCAGTTGTACTCCATAAAAATGGTGATGAGTGGATTCATCTCAATTATCAGGCGCATATCTTACCAAACATAGATTGGGCAGCAATTGAACCGCCCGATCCGAATGCATCCGCTCCGCAAAACGTCCGAAGACAATCCGCAACGGTTGATGTGGGTGAAGAATTACCTGTTTTTCATACCGAGCAAGAACCTTACGTTGAAAAGAGAGTTAGTATTTCCGATTTTGCACACCGCTTGTCTGATATTGTGCCGAACTTGTGGCAAGCGGCACGCATTGCACATGAGATGCGTAAACGGCTCATAGCAGACGGTGAAACCGAGGCGGACATTTACGATAGACGTTCTTACCTTGCACATGTGTTGCGGGAACACGTAAAAAGCGAAGTTGAAAACCGAGCAGAGCAGGTCTTTCGCAGAAAACTTGAACACGGGGAAATCCGTTTTGACTTGGAAACGCAAGAACTCAATTATCGGATGGTAGATAAATATGAAATACAGGTCAATCCCGATAACGATAAACCGCTTTTAAGAAATTTTGAGCCAGTCCAATTAAGCCTATTTGAGCCAGTATTTGAAAAACAGTTTGATAGTGAATTGGAAAAGCAATTTGCCTACTATCTTGATGAGGAGCGGGCATTGCGATGGTGGTATCGAGTGGCGGCGCGCCAACGTGGCGAGTATTATTTGCAGGGATGGAAACGGGGACGTATTTATCCTGATTTCGTTGCCATGACAAACGAAATCGCAGGTGTGACCCGCGTGTTAATTTTTGATACAAAAGGGGAACACCTGGGAGGCAATCTCGACACCGAATATAAGCGAAAAGTGTTGGAAACACTTGAAGGCGCATTTAATGCTGCGGGCACTATGGTTGTGCGTGATAGTTCCAAATGGAAAGGCATTTTTCAATTGGTATTCAACGATCAGGAGTTTTTGGAAATAACGGCACGTTTGAATGATAGCGAGTAACCTACAAAAATTAGCATAGCAGACGTTCAACCTCAATTAACCGAAAAGGAGAAACAATGAAATATATCTACCACAAAGAGGATGCCGAAGTCGTTCGGATTGAAGGCGATGCACCACGAACACTGTACACACTGATTGAACCGAAGACCAGAAATACAGAAAACTTCGCTATGGGATTAGAAGAAATTGACCCAAATAGCGAAATTCCGATGCATTCACATAGCGAAGCAGAGGAGATTATTTTTGTGTTTGGTGGAAAAGGAAAGGCGTTTGTTGATGGTGAGGTAGCAGAGTTGAAACCTGGCACGGTGATCTATCTACCACCGAACGTTGAGCATCGCTTTGTCAACACAGGCGATGAACCACTTTGGATTACATGGACACTTTCGCCGCCCGGCTTTGAAAAACAGATTCGCAAAATTGCAGATGGGTCTGCAGGGATGGAAGTTTTCAGCGAATCTTGATTAGGTGACTTTAGAAGTGTTGACAGATGACGGTGCCACCTCGTAACGCAAAAATTCTAACGTAAATGCGCCGCGTCCCTGTGTCATGGAACGCAGTCGGGTTGTCCATTGAAACGTTTCTGCTAATGGAATAATGGCATTGATAACGTTAGATGTGTCTTGAGATGTTGTTTCGTTGATTTGCGCACGGCGGGCATTGAGGTCACCAATTACTTTGCCAACGTGTTCATCTGGGACAGTGATATGTATCTGCATAATCGGTTCAAGAAGTAGCGGATTCGCCTGCCTCACAGCCTTTTCAAAAGCGAGCACAGCTGCCGCTTCAAAAGCCACCTCCGAAGAATCGGTCGGATGAGTGGAACCACCAGTAAGTGTTACCTTAATATCTTGCAATGCGTATCCCATAAGCGTACCACTCCCCATTGCCCCTTGAAGTGCTTTCTCAATAGACGGAATATACTGTCTCGGAATCTGTGTCTCATCGGTTTTGTCCTCAAACTGAAATCCTTCGTCCCGCTCCAACGGTGCCACATTAAGCACCACATCCCCGTAAATACCTTCTTCATCGGTTTTATGGATATGTGTGCCGCGTGCCTCTGCAGTCGTGCTAATCGTTTCACGATACGCCACCTGTAGTTTGCTCACCCGGGCGTTCACACCAAATTCTCGGATCATGCGATCAGTGAGAATTTCTAAATGAAGTTCCCCCATACCTGAGATAATCCGTTGTCCCGTCTCTTTATCAATACCGACTGTAAATGTTGGGTCTTCGTCCATCAATTTTTCAAGCGTTTCCTCCAATGCGTCCGTATCACTGGCGCGTTCAGGCTCAATCGCAACAGAGATAACAGGTGGCGGAAATTCAATTGATTCCAGCAGCAATGGATGGTTAACATCACTCAATGTGTGCCCTGTTTTTGTGCTACGCATCCCGACAAGCGCGACAATATCACCCGCATAAGCAGCATCACAAGTTGCTTCTTTATTGGCATGCATTTGTAGAATACGATTGACCCGTTCCCGTTTTTCTGTCGCCACGTTATAGACCATTTCGCCACGTTTGAGCGTGCCAGAATAGACGCGGCAGTAAACCAACTTATCTACGGTGTCATGACTTGCAACTTTGAATGCTAATGCGGAAAAGGGGTCAGTATCATCTGCATGGCGAGTGGCTTTATCCACAGTTTGGGAAGTATCGCGTTTAGAGGACTTTCTTTTAGAAGGTTTTGGGACCTCACCTTCAATCGGCGGCACATCAACCGGAGAGGGTAAAAAGTTAATAACCGCATCAAGGAGAGGCTGGACTCCCTGATTTTTTAGGGAACTGCCGCAAAGTATCGGCACTAAAGTCCCTTTCAATGTAGCGCTCCGAATACCTGCAATTAATTCAGTCGTAGTAATCTCGTCACCCTCAAGATATTTTTCCAGGAGAGTATCGTCTTCAGACGCGACATTTTCTACAAGGAATTCGCGTGCGGCGTTCGCTGCCTCGTGAAATTCGGGCGGAATGTCTACCTCTTGGTATGTTTTCCCTTGGTCATCGGTATTCCAATGAATCGCCTTCATTGCAATAAGATCAACTACTCCGGCAAAATCGCGTCCTTCACCAAGTGGTATCTGCAGCGGCACAGGATTCGTTTCAAATCGTTCTCCCATCATCTCAAGAACACGAAAGAAATTTGCCCCTACTCTATCCATCTTGTTGACAAATGCGATACGCGGCACCTGATAACGTTCTGCTTGATTCCACACCGTTTCGGATTGCGGTTCCACGCCACCGACAGCACAGAACAGGGCAATAGCACCGTCTAAAACTCGCAGTGAACGTTCTACCTCTACTGTGAAATCAACGTGTCCAGGGGTATCAATCAGATGGATCGCGTGGTCTCGCCAGAAACAGGTTGTAGCGGCGGCGGTAATTGTCACACCGCGTTCCCGTTCCTGCACCATCCAATCCATCTCGGCCGTGCCTTCATCTACAGTACCGATTTTATGTTTTTTGCCAGTATAGAAAAGAATTCGTTCGGTAGTGGTTGTTTTGCCTGCATCAATGTGCGCTGCAATACCGATGTTTCGCACATTTTCTATTGGATATTCGCGTGCCATCTATTTCCTTTGAAAAAGTAACTATAACGTGAGTTCGGTATAAGCAATTTTGGAAACGGTAGGTGCGGTTTCCTAACCGCACCGTGTCAAACACAAAATCCGCCTACCTTTGCTGGGATAAACCCGGTTCGGTTGGGAAACCGAACCTACCACGAACAAAATAATAATGGTATTTCTACAAACTACTATTCCACTGAAGTACAACGCCAAGCAGTCCAGGATTCCATTCCATAAGCAGTTGATACGCTTTCGGCGCATCGTGTCCTGGTACACGATGGCTAATCAACGGTGCAACGATAAATCTTTTTTGTGCGATAAGCGATAACATCAAACGACTATCGTCTTCACTTGTCCAGAAATTTGGAGAGGATTCTTGACGCGGACGAATCGAATTGTGTGCACCATAGAGAATAAGCCCTTTTTTGTGTACATCCCGATAGAAATTGACGCTCGGCGTCTCCCCACGTGTGCTCGCTAACAACACAACCCGCGCACCCCAACCTGCTACAGCTAAAGCAGTACTAATCGCATCTGGATGTCCTGTTGCCTCAATAACAACTGTCGGCCCCTTACCCATGGTAGCACCCGCTAACCGTTCCGAAAAATCGGTATCTTCAGGATTTAAGGTATCATCCGCACCAACGCTTTTAGAGAGTTCAAGGCGACTATCGGTTAAATCTGCTGCAATCACCGGCACTGCCCCGCTCAATTTTGCAAGTTGCAACGCAAGCAAACCGATGAGTCCTTGTCCTAAAACTAACGTCGGTTCTCCTAATTCTATTCGTGCTTTCCGAACCCCTTGTAACGCAATTGCACTGAGATTAAAAAAGACCATCTCTTCGGCAGGTGCATCAGATGATTCTACCTTTAGTAAACGACTCGGTGATGCGACAAAGTGACTGGTGTGTCCTTGTGTTGTGGCGACGCGATCGCCTACCACATACCCACTGATATTTTTGCCGACCTCTACTACTTTACCGATATTACTATAGCCCGGACGGGAAGGATACCCGCCTCGTGCGTTCGGAAGACTTAATAAGAATGCACGCTCTGTGCCAGGACTGATAAGCGTACATTCAGTTGCAACCAGAACTTCGTCATCTTTGGTAGTAGCTATGTCAAACGTCTCAATATCAACTTTGGCGCGATCTGGCCAAATAACCCGTTGTCCTCTCATGAAACTCAACCTCTTAAATAAAGAAGGATAGTCATTTTCAGAAGTGTATCACAAAAACGACTATCCTTCAAGTTTTAATTTAGAGTCTACTCATAAACCTACCGGTCTTCGGGATTAATTCTCTTCTTGAGGTTTTCCAGCTTTTCACGTATTTCATCCCTGGGATTAATCTCTAACATCACATAATTCCCGCGGTGGTTCAGGTCTGTGACATAAACGAGTGCAAACTTTTCGCCGCTTTCTTTCAATTCTTCGACGATTTTTTTGTAGTCTTTCAGGTTTTCAATGGGATTATAATCAATCTCCTTGATGAGATACCCTTTTTGAATACCCATTTCCGCAGCCTCGCTAACTGCCTCAACCTTCATAACGATGACACCTGTTTCATCCTTGTGTCCGTAACGTTTGGCAAGTTCCGGTGTCAACTCTTGTGCCTGCATTCCAGCAAACTCCTCCGTTTCCGGCAGTTCTTCAACAGGCATCGGCACGGGTTCAGGATTAACACGCGAGCGGAGACGTGCTATAACTTCTTCAGTCCGTTTCTCCAATTTTACAGTCAATTCTCTCTCTTTTCCATTTCGGAGAACTTTTATTCGGACAGATGTACCAACCGGCGTTGCCCCGACAGCGTGCATCAAATGAGAAGAGTCACGAATAAACTCTTTATTAAATTCAAGGATAATATCTCCATGCTGAATTCCGCTTTTTTCTGCAGGACTATCCGGTCCAACTTCAATGACAAGTGCACCGCGCGGTTTATCAAAATCAAGTTTTTCAGCTAAATCGTGACTAACTGATCTCATCGTTATCCCGAGCCAACCACGGATGATTTCCCCATGCTCAATCAGTTGAGGCAGCAACTTTTCTGCAGTATTACTTGGAATGGCAAAACCGATACCTGCATTTCCAAAGTCTAACCTATCGGTAGCAATATAGGTATTAATACCAACCAATTCACCCCGAATATTAATCAGTGCACCGCCACTGTTCCCTTGATTAATTGGAGCATCCGTTTGTATGAAGTTACTATACTGAATACTGGTACTGGCTCGGTTTTTCGCACTCACAATACCGCGTGTTACGGTTTGTGAGAGGTTAAACGGTGTTCCAATTGCGACGACCCATTCCCCCACTTCAAGCGCGTCTGAATCACCAAACGGGAGGGCAGGGAGGTCCTTAGCATCTATCTTGAGAACTGCTAAATCAGTACCGCTGACTCCAGTACCAGCAGGGTCCCGTCCGATTAATTCCGCCTTGTATTCTTTACCGCTTGGAAGGGTAACAGTAATTTCATTTGCCCTATCAATAACATGGTTATTCGTAAGAATATAACCATCCTCGCTGACAATTACACCGGAACCGATACCTTCAACGGAACGCGGGGGTATAGGTTCATTTGGTGTGGGGTCTTCAAAAAAGAATCTGTAGAAACGCTCGATATCTGGGTCACCTTCAAATCTACGTCTAAACTCTTCTTCATTCATTCCTTCCGGCGGAATTACTCGTCCTCGTCCATCCGGTGGAATTACTCGTATTCTGGAAGACATCAACGGAACTTTTCGTTTTATTGTTATTTGCACAATAGATGGTTTCGTTCGCTCTACCAAATTGATGAATGCGCGATTCGCTCGTTCTAAATACTGAAAATCTTCTAATTCTTGAGGAGTTTCATTCGTGTCGCCAATTGCGGTTGGGACAACGAACTCATCTCCACCTTGATTAATCACAAATCCCACTGCAACGGCAAGTCCGGCTAATATTAAAAGTAGTGCCGCGCGTCTGCCGAGTATGTGTCTGAAATTTAACATGGTATAAAACCTCCAATTATTTCTTAGTCCGTAAAAGGGCTTTTTAATTTTTTTGTGTTTACGTTCTAAAAACACACCTATTAGAAAATAAAGTTGCAAAAAAGTTCATAAAAATTACGATTTTACTCGCCACGTGAAATTCTATCCACATGTTCTCGCACAATATGTTCTGGACATGACTTGATAAATAACCACGCGCCCGGCACGAGGATCACAAACGCGCCGATAACAAGATCGTCTATACGACCAATAATCGGAAGAATAAAATCAGCATCAAAGGGATACACAAAGTAAGCAATAGCAAAAATACCTGCAAGAATTTGGAAAATAATAAGTATCGCCTTCCGATAGACTGGCACGCGTTTGTCTCGGAAAAGCCGCATCGTCAACCGAATGAAGTTCGGAAAATGAAGAAAAATACGTAGAAAACGAAATATACCTCGTCCACTACTGCCAAAGAAAAAAGGATTCATCATGTATCAATTTTATCAAAATTCGGCCTTTATATGCAAATTAATTTATTTTCACATTAAATTTTGCCTTGACATCTGATCCTCCTATGATTATACTATCACAAAACACATCGTCCACAAAAGGAGAAATTATGGCAACACAACTTGCAGCACAACTTTATACACTCAGGGAATTCACCAAAACCGAATCCGACATTGCGGAAACTATGAAAAAGGTCAAGCAACTCGGTTACGAGGCTGTCCAATGTTCAGCACTCGGTCCGATTGAACCTGAAGCACTCAAAAAGATAATTGACAATGAAGGCATCACGATCTGCGCCACACACACCAGTTATGCACGGATGCGGGATGAACCACAAGCCGTCATTGATGAACATAACTTGTGGGGTTGCAAACACGCAGCAATAGGCGGACTCCCCGGTGAATATCGTAGCACAGAAGGTTATGCAAAATTTGCAAAAGAAGCCTCCGAAGTTGCAGCACGGCTTGCTGAAGGTGGCTTAACTTTTTCCTATCACAATCACAGTTTTGAACTGGAACGTTATAATGGACGCACCGGGTTGCAAATCTTATATGAAGAGAGCGATCCGAAATATTTTAATAGTGAAATTGATACCTACTGGATTCAACACGGTGGGGGCGATCCTGCCGAGTGGATTCGCAAATTAAAGGGACGCGCACATATTGTCCATCTTAAAGATATGGCAGTTGTAGGAAACGCACAGCGATATGCTGAAGTCGGTGAAGGCAACCTCAATTGGGAGGCTATCTTGAATGCGTGTGAATACGCTGAAGTTGAATGGTATATTGTTGAACAAGATTCCTGCTATGAACGCGACCCATTTGAAAGTTTAGGTATCAGCCTTAAGAACTTGCAAGCGATGGGGCTTTCGTAACGCAAAACGCTGGAATTATGGTAGATTTTAGAATTATTTGGACACTCTGCATCGGCGAGGTTAGGAAACCTCGCCTACCGGGGAAGAAAGTGTCTATTTGTTTTTATAATTCACCATATACAAACTTGGCAGAACATTTAACGATTTTGATGTTCTGCCAAGTTTTTTTTTGCAATCACTTTCAATGGATAATTCTTAAAACTAAATAACCCTATTCCACCTCCGAACAACTATGTGCAGTAAGTAGTGACATGCTACGCTTTGGAGATTATTTCTCATATAAGAAACCTAAGATCGAACTGTATCAAGTGCTAAGTTTTTCAGAGAATCGTCTTCAAAGTGATATGCGTTAAACCAAGCCTTTATCACATTTTCAATATTTTTGCCGATGAGAGAATCCGCATTCCTCTTTCCGCCAGTAGCAGTTGCCATTTCCCAATTTAGATCGCCAGCATATATATGACGTTGTGCCGTATATATCGTTCTGCTATTAAGAAATGGAACACTTAATGATGAATTGTCTAATACGTCTTCTTTACGAATATAACGGGTTATAGGCAAAAAACCGAGGCTATCAGCATACAAACACATCCGCCGATTTAAAGGCAGTGAAAATGTTAAGCCGGGAATTAGCTTTGTTTCGCCAGGAATCTGGCTAAATGTCGTATTCATGAAAACAGGCCGATCAGAACAGACAAAACTCCCTGCCTGATCTTCCGTTATCAATAGTGACCAATTTAACTTCAAGAACAAAGGAATTAGATCTTCCTCTATAAACTTGGATTCATGTTGAAGAAAATAACCGTGCCCAAAACTTATTTTATATTTGCCTTCTTCTAAATTCTCTACCGCTTTTTTCATACGTTCGTATGGTGCCAATTTATCTATATCTTTATTCTTGTTGGCATCATAATAAATACCTGGACTTGAAGTTTGCCATCTTGCAACATGTTTTAAATGCTTGATCCTATCCTCTTTTAGACGATTCCTCATAGATGGATTATGAACGGATAACCTTGCAATAAAATAATAAAGCAAACATATATCATCTATATCCGTTGGGAGAGTTTCATTTTCAATTATTTTCTTAAGAACTCGTGAGGTAGCACCGTCTATTTTTGCGAAGTGCTCTTCAATGGAGGATCTGTCATCACAAACTCGATTCCAATCTGTTTCAATTCCTACGTTTTTAGTGCTTGTTTTGAAAAATTCGCCATCATCTAAGTTAATCACAGTAAGTTGTTGACTGTTGTGTTTTAAGAAACCTCGTAAGTAGAATTGCGGTAAATAATGGTGTCTTTTTGCAGGCATAATATTATCTCCTATACACGCAAAAATCATCTCTCGCAGCGAGTTGAAAATCTATAACTAAAAACAAACTATAGCATAACATATAAGCAAGCAAAAGTCAAACCTTTTTATTAATATTTACCTTGACAACTTCACTGTTTCATGGCAAAATCCTACCTAAAAAACGAAACGGAGAACTTTAAAATTGGGCAAGTCTATGATAACCGAAAACAAAATTCTAAAATTGTCAACCACACCGACGAAATCATCGGTGATACGTTAGGATTGCCAAAATTTGGCAAAGAAGGTAAACTAAAGTGGATAGAATATCAAAACGTTGTGCTATCCAAAGGAAAATAAAAGGAGAATCCCAAATGAAACGCATTTACGAACGTTTATTGTTTATGATAATCGGTGCACTCATCAGTTTCACCGCATATATTATCGGTTGCGCGAGTCATACTGAAAATATCCAGGCTCAAGCTATAGGTGAAAAGGTTACACAATCCACAACACAACAAGTCTACGATGAAATTGTGACACGGAAAATAAGGGTTGTTAATGCCGAAGGTGAAACCATTGTTACCGTCGGAGACATTGAAGGAGATGGTTCTATACTTGTCAATAACAAAGAAGGTAAAAGAAACGTTGCTATTGGCTCACTTGAGGGGGGATGGTTGTCAATCCATCCCAAAGACGGTGGCCTCGGTACTATAATACACACAACTGGCAACACACCAACTATGGAATTCTTCAATGGTAGTCAAACAATTCTTGCGATAGGTGCTGCTAAACATGGGGGGAGTGTGGTAACCGCTAACAACGCAGGTGAAATAGTTGCGGGCATAAATGCTACTGATGAAGGCGGCACAATCCGAACCCATAACAACGCAGGTAAAATCGTTGCTCTTATGGCTGCTACTGACGGTAAAGGCGGAATAATGGGAACCCTGAGCAACGAAGGCAAAAGTCTTGTTGACATAGGTTTTAATGGATATGGTGGTGTTGTGAAAGCCTATAACAACGATGGTGAGTCTATTGTCGCCATGGGTGTTTATGAATATGGCGGTACTGTTGAAACCGCTAACAACACAGGGGAACCCGTTACTATCATGGGTGCTAATAGATATGGGAACGGTGTTGTGAATATCTTAAATAATAAAGGCGAACGCGCTGTGAGCATGTATGTTAAAGGTCTTGGTGATCGTTCTTTTGGCGGGAGTATAGATGTTTTTAACGGTGCAGGTATACGCGTTATTCGCATAGACGCTGCTCTATATGGAGGCCTTGTGCAAAGCTGGAACGATGCAGGTATACGCGTTACTCGCATAGGTGCCGGTCCCGATGGCGGGTTTGTGGGAGTTTCTAATGACGCTGGCGAATGGACAGGAAATTTACCGCCTCGCTAAAACCATTTGACTCTTCTTTGACTCGTAAAAGCCCGTTTTTGTCATTCCTATTCTGCATCAAGAGAAACAAACTGAAATCCAGCAAAAAGTGCTTGAATCCTTTCGTTTACACAATTGCGCTAAAAACCTCTTGAAGTGTGCCAAGCGCGCCGTTGAGATTGCCATTGAGCAGGGCGAACAGGCTGCTATTGATTGGTTGGATTCAACTTGACACCCTCCACAAAGCAGCAAATCAACACCGAATGTCCGAGTTGCAATGAATTGATCGACTACAAACGTCCCGTGAGATAAAAAAATGTATGGGTATTTTATATTTTGCTAAAAACAATTTTTCTTGACTTTTCCACTAATTTGTGATACTATAATTGGGTAATTAAATTTAAAAACGGGGCGTGGCGCAGCCCGGAAGCGCGCTTGAATGGGGTTCAAGAGGTCGCTGGTTCGAATCCAGTCGCCCCGATTTTATGGGTGTTGAAGCGGATTGATATACCGTTCGCTTGCCCAGTTTCAGTTAATAAGATCATTAGAAAAGAGGCAGTTGTAGTCGTGGATAAATCGTGTATTAATGTAGGCATTTTGGGATGGGGAACAGTCGGTACCGGTGTTTCCAAGATTCTGATAAATCAGAATACACTCGTATCCCAAAATAGTGGCATCCAATTATACGTAAAAAAAGTGGTGAAACGGACACTTCCTGCTTCACGTGAAGGAGTGGAACTTCCTACGGACTGTCTAACGACTGATCCCGCTGAAGTTGTTGATAACCCCGAAATTGATATTGTCGTTGAGCTCATCGGTGGTGTTTCAGAGGCACATTCGCTCATCACCCGTGCAATCCAAAACGGTAAGCACGTTGTAACAGCAAACAAAGCGCTCTTAGCAGAACATGGCAGTGAGTTATTCCAGTTAGCGCAAAAACATCAGGTAAGCCTTAATTTTGAGGCAAGCACTGCGGGGGGCATCCCAATTATTAAAACCCTCCAAGAAAGTTTCACTGCTAACCAAATTCAATCCATTTATGGCATTGTTAACGGCACTTGCAACTATATGCTGACAGAAATGAATGAACATGGTGTTGATTTTGCCGATGTGCTCACAGATGCTCAGGAAAAAGGTTACGCTGAAGCCGACCCGACACTTGATATTGATGGAACTGATGCTGCACAAAAGCTGACACTTCTCATCGCGCTTGCCTACGGCGTGAATCTCTCAGTTGACCAATTTCATGTTGAAGGTATCACAGACATTTCTCAGAAAGAGATTCAGTATACACATGAACTCGGTTATGTAATCAAGCTGCTCGCCATTGCAAAATTAACCGATGACAATCGCGTAGAAGCGCGCGTACATCCCACACTTCTGCCAGAGCGGAGTTTATTAGCAAATGTTGGCGGGGCATTCAATGCTGTGTGCGTTATCGGATCGGCTGTTGGGCCAACGCTATTTTACGGACAGGGGGCAGGCGAAATGCCTACTGCCAGTGCCGTTGTAGCAGATATTATTGATGCTGCAAAATCTATCCAGTGGGGCGTAAGTTCACCAATCTCTCAAGCATGGCTTGCGAATTCGCAGAATGAAATTACTGTCTGTTCTATTGACGACATTGAGACACGCTACTACCTCCGTTTTGTTGTTATTGATCGGCCGGGAGTTTTAGCAAGTATAGGAAACATATTAGGAAACCATAACATCAGTATTGCCTCAGTCATTCAAAAAGAGCCTCACGGGACCGATACAGTTTCACTCATGATGTTAACACATAAGGCGCGAGAAAAAAATATGAAAACCGCGCTTGAACAAATTTACACACTTGAAGTTGTCAAAGGTGATGCTAAACTTATTAGAATTGAAGAAGAAGTAGCCTTTTAGGTCCACCAGACAAAACAATGAAAGACACGTTGGTTTTTGACGTAAGATACATTCAAGACGGGGTCTTCAATAATCATGAAGTAGAAATCCCGACTTCGCAGCTTGAATTAGATCTTGAGGATGTCCGATTTATCAATCCAGTGCGGGGCACCGTTCAACTACTCCGTCACAGCGAAGATGATATTTACGTCAAAGCTGAGATATTCACGGATGTTGAAATGCAATGCGGTAAGTGCCTTGAACCTTTTGAAGAGGACATCACAGCAACTTTTGAACTGCAATTCACACCAACTAACAATCCCGGAGAGATTGAAGATGGAGAACGTTACTATGATGGTGAAACGTTTGACATCTCTGAAGATGCCCGACAAGCATTGGTAATTCAGATACCAGTTTGGCCCCTCTGCTCACAGACCTGTGAAGGTTTATGCTATGAGTGCGGTATAAATCTAAATAAGGAACATTGTCCTTGTCAAAATACAGATGAAATTGAATCTGAAACACCCAGTGTAAATTCACCTTTTGCAGTGCTACCACAGTTGTTAGAGACAGCGAAATCGGAAAACAAATCTAAATCGAAAAACCGTAAGGAGATAATTTCTAAAGATGGCACATCCAAAACGTAAAACATCAAAATCAAAAAAAAGAATGCGGAGAAGTCATCATGCACTCCGGAGCCAAGTTATCACAGATTGCTCATATTGTGGGGGAATGATGGTTTCACACCGAGTCTGCACGCATTGTGGGCACTATAAAGGGAGAACAGTCCTAAAGTCTACGGAAGAACAACTGTAGATAAGACGCCACCTTTCAATTTTCGCCGATTAAATTCATACATTTGTGTTGATTCTTCTAAATCGGCTTAAAAGGATTCTTTAGCATGGACCGATATGCAGCAATCACAGGGACAGGTTCTTATCTACCTGAAACCGTTTTAACCAATTTTGATCTCGAAAAAATGGTGGATACCAGCGACGAATGGATTCGCCAACGCACAGGCATTGTTGAGAGACGAATCGCCGAAGACGATATCGCCACTTCAGATCTCAGCGCGCAAGCAGCACGATTAGCTATTAAAAAAGCGCAAATCGACCCACTCGAAATCGAAATGATTCTCGTCGCTACTGTTACACCCGACACATTTTTTCCATCAACTGCTTGTTATGTGCAGAAAGGGATCGGTGCGAAAAACGCTTGTGCGATGGATATATCCGCAGCATGTGCAGGATTCTTATATGGGCTTGATTTAGCAAACGGCTTGATTATATCTGAGCAATATGATACTATACTTGTTGTCGGTGGCGAAGTTTTTAACAATATCGTTGATTGGAATGATAGAAACACATGTGTCCTTTTTGGAGATGGTGCTGGTGCTGCCGTTGTCCAAGCAACTGAAGAACCGAAAGGGATCCTCGCCTCTTACATTGGGTCTGACGGTGATTATGCTGACATTGACCTACTCGGCATACCCGCTGGTGGTTCCAGGATGCCGGTAACATCAGAGGCAATTGATCAAAAACTTGATAAAATTCAGATGAATGGGCGCGAAGTTTTCAAACTTGGGGTGCGTCTCATGCCAGAAGCAGCACAACGCGCCCTAAGCAAAGCAAATCTCAGCGTTGAAGATGTTGACTTGTTAATACCCCATCAAGCGAACTTGCGCATTATTGAAGCGGTCGGCGATAGGCTTGGCGTGCCACGAGAAAAGGTATACATAAACGTAGACAAATACGGCAATACTTCTGCTGCAACGGTAATCATCGCATTAGACGAAGCGATCCAAGATGGACGCGCCAAACCAGGTGACCTGATATTGCTCGTAACTTTCGGTGCTGGCTTGACATGGGGAAGTACGCTTTTACGGTTGTAAATGACACAAATTACCTTTATTTTTCCAGGACAGGGTTCACAGAAGGTTGGAATGGGAGTTGAATTGGCAGGGACCTATCCAATTGCCAAAGACGTCTTTGATGAAGCAGATAATTTATTAGAAAGACCATTAAGCCAACTCTGTTTTGAGGGACCAGAAGCAGAATTAAAGCAGACAGAAAACACACAACTCGCTATTTTAACGTGCAGCGTCGCTACTTTAAGAGTACTAACACAATTGGGAATTGTGCCACAGGTTGTAGCAGGTCACAGTTTAGGAGAGTATTCCGCACTTGTAACGTCTGGCGTTCTTGAGTTTGCGGACGCGTTAAGATTGGTGAGTGCCCGTGCGCAGTTTATGGCGGAAGCTGGTGAAGAGCAGAACGGTACGATGGCAGCGCTCCTCGGAATGGATGCAGAGCAGCTTGAACACTTTTGTGAAAAGGTTGATGGTGTGGTGAAGATCGCCAATTACAACTGCCCAGGACAATTGGTAATTTCAGGAGAAGTTGATGCTGTCAATCAGGTCGTAGCCCTTGCAGCTGATATAATTGGCGCGAGAAGGTGTCGCTCCTTACCAGTCAGTGGTGCTTTTCATTCGCCACTGATGGAATCAGCACAACAAAAGTTTCAGGTTGTTCTCGACTCGGTAAAGTTCTGTCCACCGCAAATTAATATAACGATGAACGTAACAGGCGAGTTTGCAACAGATACAGAAAATATCAAACACCTACTCTTTCAACAGATAACCGAACCTGTTCAATGGGAAAAAACGTTATACACGATTAAAAAAAGTGGAATCACAGATTTTGTTGAAGTAGGCCCGGGAAAGGTTTTATCTGGTTTGGTAAAACGAACGTTGCCCGAATCTTCTGCCTTGAACGTTGAAGATGTTGAAACACTTTCACTTGTGACAGATAAATATGGAAACGGTGAATAAATGGAACAGCGTGTTTTTACAGAGGATATGCTGAATGGAAAAACGGCGATTGTAACAGGTGCGTCGCGCGGTATCGGCGCAGCAATTGCCCACAGATTATGTGAAGTTGGTGCAAACGTCGTTATCTGCTCGCGTTCTACTGAAAGTGTCTCCCAAACCGCTACTGCGTTGAAAGACAAAGGCTATAACACACATGCAATAGCTGCCGATATTTCCAAAAAGGAAGATGTTGAAACGCTTGTTGAAGCAACACTTGAACAGTTTTCGCAAATTGATATCCTTGTCAATAACGCTGGAATCACACGTGATATGTTGCTGATGCGTCTCAAAGACGATGATTGGGAGGCGGTGTTACAGACAAATCTTACAGGAACGATGTATTGCACCCGTGCTGTTCTTCGTCCTATGGTCCGTCAGAAGAGTGGGCGCATTATTAACATATCGTCAGTTATCGGTTTAATGGGAAATCCCGGACAAGCAAGTTATGCCGCAGCGAAAGCTGGCATCATAGGTCTAACAAAAACGACTGCGAAAGAGGTTGGGACACGCGGCATCACTGTAAACGCTATTGCCCCTGGATTTATTACAACCGACATGACAGCAGCAATACCTGAAGAGTTTCAGAAAAAAGCACTTGAACTTATTCCATTACAGAATTTTGGCACCCCGGAAGATGTTGCAGACCTTGTCTGCTTTTTGGCATCTAATGCCGCACGTTATATCACAGGCCAAACCTTGCAGGTTGACGGCGGCATGGTGATGTAACTCATATATTTCTAATTCTGTCAATAGACAGCAAACTTTGTTTTCTTAATATTGGCTTACCGTAGGGACAGGTAAGAATATCAAACTTACCCTACAAATTAACTTTAGATATTTTAAACTTAGGAGCGGATCCTGTTGTTGATGTATCCGTCCGTTTTGATAGGAGATTAAATTAAAGACATGGCTACAAACCAAGAACGACTTATTGAAATTATCGCACACCAACTCGGTATTGACGCAAATAACGTAACCCCTGATGCCTCATTTATGGAAGACCTTGGAGCTGATTCGCTTGATACCGTTGAATTGGTTATGGCTCTTGAAGAGGAATTTGACCTTGAAATCCCTGACAGTGATGCTGAAAAAATACAAACTGTCCAAGATGCCCTTGATTACCTTGATGAGCACGTATAGATTCTACATATTCAGAAAAACCTGTTGAGGGCATGTAACCGCAAACCATAAGCCCTCTTCACCTACTTTAGAAAAGGATCGGTCTCGTGGAGCGTGTAGTTATTACAGGAATTGGTGTTGTCAATGCAATTGGCAATACGAAAGAAGAATATTGGGATGCGCTTGCTGTCGGTAAAAACGGAATCGGACCTTTAACCTTTTTTGATGCAAGCGAATATCGCACCCAGATTGCCGCTGAAGTTAAAAACTTTGAAGCGGAAAAGTATCTGGATAAGAAAGCTGCATCCCGTTTCCCGCTTTTCATTCAGTACGCACTTGCTGCCGCTATGATGGCACATGAAGATTCTGGTTTGGACCTGTCTAAGGTTGACCCCTACCGCGCAGGAGTCCAAATCGGTTCTGGTGTCGGTGGTATCGGTGTACTTGAGGAAAATGCAAGAACCCTAATTGAAAAGGGGCCTAGACGCGTTAGTCCATTTCTCGTGCCATTTATGATCATTAACATGGCATCAGGGCAAGTGTCTATCCATTTTGATCTCAGAGGGCCCAATTCTGCGTCTGTCACTGCTTGTGCAACTTCCAACCATTCTATCGGTGAATCATTCCGCTTGATTCAACACGGATATGCGGATGTGATGTTTACAGGTGGTGCTGAATCAGCGATTACACCATTGGCTGTTGCGGGGTTCTGTGCAATGCGTGCGATGTCTGAACGTAACCATGAACCTGAACGTGCTTCTCGTCCGTTCGACAAAGAACGCGATGGATTTGTTATGGGGGAAGGCGCGGGAGTTCTAATCCTTGAATCGCTTTCAAATGCCAAAAAACGTGGTGCCAATATCTACGCTGAAGTTGTCGGTTTCGGAATGACTTCGGATGCACACGATATGGTGAGTCCACCTAAAAACGGTGAAGGTGCAGCCAAAGCGATGGAATTTGCGCTTAGTGATGCAAAACTGCCGATAGATACCGTTGATTATATCAACGTACACGGTACCTCTACACCGATCGGTGATGTTGCCGAAACGAACGCTATTAAATCCCTCTTCAATGAACGGGCCTACAAAATTCCGATTAGTTCTACGAAGTCTATGGTTGGACATCTGCTTGGTGCGGCAGGTGCCGTGGAGCTTATCGCCTGCATAGGCGGCATGAAAAAAGGCTTTGTACCGCCTACTATTAACTACGAAGTGCCGGATGAAGAGTGTGATTTGGATTACGTTCCAAATGAGAGTCGTGACGCAAAGATTGAAGTCGCGCTTTCCAATGCATTCGGCTTCGGCGGACACAACACCTCTATCGCTATTCGGAAATTTACCGATTAGTCGTTAGTGCCCCAGTTCTGTTCTTACCATTTGAAAACCTTGTGCATTTAGCATACATTGGCTTCGGCAGCAACATCGGCGATAGATTCGCGTACATCCAAAACGCCATCCAGGTCTTAGTAGAAGTGGAGGAAATCACTTTACAAAAGATTTCCTCCCTTTACGAAACAGCCCCTGTCGGTAATGAAGCACAGGCAAAGTTTCTAAACGGTGTTGTTGCTATCAAAACGTGCCTTTCCCCTCACACCTTGCTGCACACTTTAAAACAAATTGAAACCGATGTTGGCAGACAACACCGTATCCGTTGGGGGCCGAGAGAAATTGACATGGATATTCTAATTTATGGAGATATCTGCTTACAAGCTCCCGACCTTATTATTCCCCATCCAGAAATGCACCTCCGTCATTTTGTGCTTATTCCATTAGCTGAAATCGCTCCAGATGTTGTGCATCCCGTTTTCAATGAAACCATCCAAACCACCCTTGAACGTCTTGAAGATGATAAATCTGTTGTGAAAAGTGAAGATCATGATTTATCATGCTACCTACCGTCTTACAGTGAAACCTAAAAATATGTGCCCACTCCCCGGTAGATGCGGTTTCCTAACCAATTCAGAATACCAAACGCGTATTCTGATATGAGACTGGATAAACACAGGTTCGGTTAGGCAACCTAACCCTTACAACTGCAATTACCGATTTTGTTTGTCAAATTTCATTAGGTGCGGTTTCCCAACCGCAGTGGATCTTTCTTCAAAATTATCGAATTAATCTTAATTTTCATTCAGTTTGTGTTATCTATATCCCTGCCAAACACTTCTTTTCTTATAGACTTCCACACCGCAATCTGATATAATTCCTTCAACGACTTAAGGAGAATAAAGAGATGCGATGGTTTGAAACACGCGGCCCTGTTTACCCTGAAGATAACTACGTTGTCGCCCGCACGGAAGAACTTACGGATTTTGTTGATCGGTTGGAAAAGGGGAGATACATTGTTCTCTTTGCGCCGCGCCAGACCGGTAAGACTACGTTCTTCCGAAACGCGCTTGATGCACTTGAACGTAAAGAGAATGGATATTTTCCTATACAACTGAATTTTGAGATGTACGTAGACATTGATACTACTGTCTTCTATAGTTCTTTCTGTAACGAAATTTGTAAAAAAATTAAGGACGTATACCAAAAACGGGGACAAAATCTTCCTGAAGAACTCAACCAATTTTTAGTAAGTGCACAGATAACCGATTCTGTTTCAATGTTAGAGTTTTTTGAAACCCTTGGAAGTTTGTTGAAAAAGCAGCGGTTTGTCATGATTATTGACGAGTTTGATGCTACCCCACCACCAGCCTTACGAGGATTTCTACATACACTCCGCCAGATTTATCTTTCCCAAAAAAATCGATGTCCTTACAGCGTCGGCATTGTCGGTGTCAAAAACATCACACAACTGAATTACGACCGTTCAATATCTCCATTCAATATCCAAGATGAATTCAAATTACCCAATTTCACGCTTGAGCAAGTACAGGAGCTTCTTTCACAGTACACGGACGAAGTTGGACAACCCTTTGACTCTGAAGTTATCGAATCTATTCACAAACAGACTGCTGGACAACCGGTGCTTGTCAATCGATTCGCGCAAATACTTACAGAGGAAATGGATATCCCGAAAAGTGAACCAATTACAACAGAACACTTTACAAATGCACACGTAAAACTCCTTCGTGAACGAAACACGAATATTGATCATCTCATAACTAATATCCGTAGAGATCGACGGTTTGAATCACTTCTCATGAAGATCGCTTCCTATGATGAAGGTGTGGAATTCATCTTGGATAGCGATTTGATAAGTGAACTCGCAATGTATGGTGTTATTGCTGAAGGGGCTGATGGGATGTGCGAAATTGTCAACCCTATTTATCAGTATCGTATTATACGGGCGTTTAAACCGCTTGTAAATGGGCTTGAGCAGGAATATTTAACGGATGACAATCGTCCTGAATTTCAAGACTATCTCACACCCGATGGACATGTTCAGATGGAGGCACTCCTTGATAACTTCCGAGACTTTATTGCACGCGTAGGTTTCAAAATCCTACAAGTGCCAGAGACACCACAAGAATATGTAGGTCAACATCTTCTCTTCGCCTACCTGAGTCAATTTGTGCAAATTGTGGGTGGGACTATGTATCTTGAGGTGCAGACAGGACGCGGTAGATTGGACATTCTTATCCTTCACAATAACCGAAAATATATCGTTGAGACAAAAATATGGGGTGGAGATACTCGCTATCAGGCAGGCAAAGCACAACTCGCTGCTTATGTTAGAACAGAAAAAGCGGTAGAGGGGTATTATGTCGTGTTTGATCACCGCAAGACACCAGAACCTCGTGTAGAAACTGAAACATTTGAAGGTTTGACAATTCGTAGCTACGTGATTCCTGTGATACAAGAACTTCCTTCATCGGTTCAGCCATAATAATTTGAGAGGTTACTATAAAACGACCAAATTGATGCTTGAAGCGTCTTTGTGTCCTCGGCTTTCCTCAAAGCATTTGGTGATAATGGACAACGCACCCGCGAATTGATAGAAACCACTGATCATGATCTTGTGAACATCAAACGCCTGCGTGAATACAATGCAGGTATACCACTAAATGAGGTTATAAACATGTATCAATAATTCTAAAGTTTACTATATTCAACTATTTTTTGGCGAAGGTATTGTGGTCAAAAGGTAATATCTATTAGGAGAAAAATTATGGAATATGTCAATTTTGGTAAAGCAGGTGTTAAGGTGAGTCCACTTGCGTTGGGATTAGGATTTAGAGGGCAAGGCGACGAAAACGCTGCCCAACGGTTGATCGAACATGCAATTGATAATGGAATCAACTTGATTGATTGTGCCAATGTATATGGTCCCATGGATGACCGAGCTAATATTGGTCGTTCTGAGGTTATCCTCGGCAAAGCAATAAAAGGAAAACGGGATGATGTGGTGATTACCTCCAAAGTCTGCAGCCACATCGGGCAAGGACCAAACGATTACGGGTTATCGCGATACCACATCATGCGAGAGATAGACCGTTCGCTGACACGTCTCGGCACTGATCATATTGATGTCTATCTGATTCATGTGACAGACGACACCACACCGCAAGAGGAAACAATCCGTACTTTAGACGATCTGGTACGTTCAGGAAAGGTTCGTTACCTTGGCTGTTGTAATCACCATGCTTGGCAGGTTTGCAAAGCACTCTGGATTGCTGATAGCATTAACGCCACACCCTATATGTGCATTCAAAATATGTATAATCTGCTAAATAGAGATTTGGAAACCGAAATGTTCGGATTAGTGCGTGAGGAAGGGCTTGGCGTGATGTGTTATAGTCCGTTATCGGTTGGCTTATTGAGCGGTGTCTATTCTCCAGATGAACCGCCCCCTGATGGCACGCTCTGGGCAAGGCGTTACCCAGAAGAATATGACCGCAGAATGCGTGGTGCTACTGGAAAAGTCCTTGCAACGCTCAAACGGCTTGCGGATGAGTTAGGAAAAACACCCGCACAACTCGCAGTGGCATGGGTGGTATCACACCCTGAAGTCACCGTTGCTATCAGTGGCAGCGATACAATTGAACAATTGGACGACACGCTTGGCGGTGTCGGTTGGGAATTAGATGCGGCTGTTCGTGAGGAGTTGGATGAGGTGTCGCGTTCGTTTGTGCGTTTGACTGCACCACCTTTTTAAGTTCATGTAAGGTTAATCTTCATCTTTATGCCTAATTCTGATTCGGGTTTCTTCCACGACTACTAACGCACCCTGCAAGAGATCTATGTCGTGATCAAGAAGTTGGTTACAGACAGTTATAATATTTTTTGAATTCATATTCCTGACTCTTAGGAGGATGATACCTACATACCGTTTACCTTCATGAATCGCCAAAGTTCCAAAATCCGTATCATGTGTAAACATCCATCGGTTGTCTTGATACGCTATTTCAAGCAATTCGTCATCCTTCTTCCCGAACCATCCTTGCTCCTTCGTATCTAACACGTCAATCCCGCTATTTCTGAGAAAAGCCACGACCTTGGGGGATACGTTTTCATCGGTAAGGATTCGTAGCTCATCAAATTTCATGCTTCCGACTTCAACTCAAGATATATTTCATTCCTATGACACCGCGCAGCATATCTCAGACACGCGTGAATATCTGATTTGGTTATATGTTGGTAGTCCTCAAGAATCTCTTCTTCACTCACGTTGGAAGCGAGTAAATTTAGGATAAACTCAACTGATAAGCGAGTTCCTTTGATAATCGGTTTTCCTCCCAAAATTCTTGGATCTACAGTGATTCGTTCCATTTTAGTTTCCTCCAAAATCTAATATCGTTCATTACTAATGGTTTGGCAAATCGTTTTCTTCTCCTTTGACAAATTTGGCAATGTATATCAGAATTAAAAACTCAATTAAAGAGTCATGTTTCAAATCTACACGACTAATTCTCATCCTGTCTTCCTAATGTATTACTGCATATTTCAAGTATTTCAAGATTCTCAGCAGTAGCAACTGCTTCTATATCTAAATCATCGCTTAATCCTACTAG
>JAJDWA010000004.1 GCA_022825825.1 Candidatus Poribacteria bacterium | reverse complement strand
ATACGTAGAGATTAACGATGTCTCCGTTCGAATCGCTTATAAGGAATTAAGGGATATGGTAGATAAAGGAATATTAACTGTAGTAGGAAAGGGAAGAAGCACTAAATACCTCCAAAAAGTAAACGATTAGGTAAACGATTAGGTAAACGATTCTAATTTCGACTTCTGTTAAAATTATATGCAAGAGGTGCTAAACATATCATGAAAAACACACAACCGACAAACACATCTAAAGAAAAACCAAATCAACACCTTGCTTTTCCATTTTATGACGAAGGGACATTGAAGTGCCAACACTAATTAGGGCCAATCCTTATTATTTGATAGTCTTCCCAAAGCGCTCTAATCGATAGGGTGAAAACCAATCCACCCGCGCACCATCAACAATTTCCAATGTAGCCATCTCACCCACCAAAGGTGCTAAGGTTACACCACTGTGCATTAAGGCAATATACAGATTCGGGACTGCTTTCGTAAATCCGAGTATCGGAAATCCATCGAGCGGCATTGGACGGTAACCGACAGCAGTAGGAATCGCTTTGGCATCTGCTATTGCTGGCAAATAGGCTTTGGCTTGATCAAGGAGTGCATCAGCATGTTCTTGCGATTCGTCTCGGTTTATACCTTCCTGCGTCCCTTGCCCAATTCTAAGTGTTCTGTCGGCTAATTGTCTAAGATGCAAATGTTGATGGTTTTCATCTGCTGCTGGCGCGTGAATAACTGCGACACTATGTAAAACTTGGGTACACGGTGTCGTTTTAATCACAATGCCAGGACTTCTCTGCTGCGGTATGTGAACATCTACGAGGGATGCAAGTTCAGTAGTCTGAACGCCACTTGCCAAAACAGCAACATCACACGAAAACTCGGTATCACTTGTTTTGACAGCAGCAATTTTCCCGTTACGAATCACAAAATCTGTGACACTGGTTTTCGAATGTACAATGGCACCAGATTCTTGTGCGCGCTCAAGACAGACAGAGATGAATTTGTCAGTTTCTACGTGGATGTCTGCTTCAGAATGAGATGCAGTTTCAACAGCACCTGGACTTAGTTCGGGTTCTAACGCTAACATTTCTTCGCGTGTTATAAGTTTGCACGGGTAACCCCATGTTTGAAGCTGCTGAATGCGTTGTTCCAACTGTGCAGCACGGACAGTCTTGTTCTCCCATCGCATCTCACCACCGTAATGGATACCAATATCCGTATCAAGTTTATGTGCCAACCGATACCACATATCTAATGAACGGCGATTAAGTGTGTGGTAATCGCGCGGATCTTTTCCAAAGGCATTCACCCAAGCGAAGGAGTGCCCAGATGCTCCCACACCAGGAATATCACGTTCAAGGACGGTAATAACATTTTGGGGGCGAAGAGAAAGGTGGTAGGCTAAACAAGCGCCAATAACACCAGCACCGACAATGATAATTTTTGTGGTTTTTGCTGATGCCATAAGCAACTTTTATATCTCGTCTAAAACAATTTTCTGATTTAGAGCCAATTAGATATTGATTGAAAACGAAATTACGTCTCCTTCAGTTAAAAAAGGAGAATTATCGATGTGCCACTACAATAAATCCTGTTAGTCCGACAAGCAGCAATTGAAAGCCAGTTTGATAAAACAGCATAAAAAACGGTTGGCAGAGAGAAATTAAACCGAATGTTATTAAGCCAATTGAGATACATTCACACATAGCTTTTTGTGAATAGACAATCGAAAAAACAGTAATCCCGGGCAGTAGCAGATATAGTGCTGTTCCACTAAGTGATGGGAATGCTGGTTGATAGAGAAAACCGATGCCGATACAAGTACAAATAGCAGATACAACTGTCGCAAGTCTTATAGTAGTAGTTGTCATTCCAAACGAAATTGCACTTGCAAATAAAATATGAAACGCTGAACCGCGCAAAATCAGCGGAACGGGAAGATAAAGAAAACCGAGTCCTGTTACTAAACCGATGGCTGATATTATTGTAACGCGTTGTTTTTCATCAAAAGCAATACTTGAGAGAATCGCTGCGATACTCAGCAGCACAAACGAGATACCTTTTAGCAAAACACTACTCTGAGCTATACGATCCGGTAGCCAAGCGATGTTTTCTGGTTTTACATAAAGAAAAATAAAACTAATAATAAAAAAACTAATAGCAATTAACTGATTTCGTTTCTGTTTTCTCATAGATTTTTTATAACAAATTACATATTCCAGTTGTTCCTTCAATCACGAAGTTTGAAAAATCTGCTTTTCCAAGTTTTCGGTTTTTCTTCTTGTAGGTTGTTAATCTGTACTCGCAAATCGGCTCTTTCCTCTTGAAGTAATTTTACTTTTTGTTGAAGTTCAGCAATTTCTGTTTCCAAATTTTCGTTATTTTCGCGAAGGTATGCAATGTGGACGATTTGGCAAATAAGGTTTTCAATTATCTCATTTGTAGGGATATTGTAACTAAGTTGAGTTATCAATGGAGCTAAACCATCAATCCTTAACTGGAGAATCGCCTTAGGTTTCGTTCCCTCTTCTTCTGGAGGTCCAGCGACAGTCCGCAGAAAAGGTTCAATTTCTGGATGTTTCCGAGCCAATGTTTGTTTTATAATTTCTTCATCAACACCGATCACTTCGGCAACATCTGATGGATTCAAATAGAGTTCCATTTTCTATTTCCTAATCTCTATGATATTTCGCTTCTGAAGTTTTCCTATCTCATTTTTATAGAGAATATCAACCTTGTTATGATTCTAATCTGTAACTTCTGTTTGAATAGCCTCTCTTTTTAACACACGGAACATGTGTCGTGCATAACTCACTGTTGAAATTAGGACAAATACCAGAGCAATGTAGAGAATAAAAAAGGCAATCCACTCCGGGAACAGGTTTGGTTGTATCGCACGCATAAGGTAAAGTATCACAGTAATTGACAAACAGAAACTTGTACACTTTCCCCACCAATTAGAACGCGTAATCATTTTTGCTTTGCGAGCAAGGAAAACATTGCCTAACACAATTGCTACGTCTCGGAAAATAATTATAACAAACGCCCATATCGGAAATTCCTTAATAGTCTCTGGGTTTGATAAGACAAGCGCTAAAATCCCCGCCCCAATAGCAAACTTGTCCGCAATGGGATCAAGGATATAACCAAGCTCCGAGTGTTGATTTAGCACTCGTGCAAAGAAGCCATCCAACAGATCCGAAACAATCGCTATACCTCCTATTAGAACAGCGAGTTTATAATTTTGCTTGTAAATTACCCAAAAAAGGAGTGGAGTAATCAGCAGCCTGAACATTGAAATTAGATTGCTGATATATAAGAAATCTTTCCATGAAATATGGATTGTTCGAGTTTCAGTGAATTGGTGAATAGGAGCCTTGGGCGCCATGAATCTTTTAACCTACTGGTGTGATACGTGCCAATATTAACACTATTGAAGCCGCTCAGCTAACGGTTGATATTGGCAATATGTTAAAAACTTAATCTCGAATGTTATAATTAACTATTAGACATTATAACGTTTTAATTGTGAGTTGTTATTGGGTCTTTAATAAAATCTAATTTAGTCCCGTGAATCAACGCCAAATACGTCAAATCAACGGTATGAATATTCGTCTTTAGACATTCCCCGTATGGTATTTGGCGGGGACGATATGTTTTCGCAGCATATTAGCAATTAATATGCCGTTCGGACGGCACTCAAGAGGTCCGAGACGCTCGGTAAACCTTAATTCAAATTAAACTGATATTTCTCAAAATTCTTCTGAAATCAGTGTTTATCAGTGTTTTTCTTGTATATGTTCATGAAAATGCTCGCTCAGGTCAAACAGCATCTGTCTTTGTCCACAAAGTTCAAGTTGGATCTGATGAAATGTTTT
>JAJDWA010000067.1 GCA_022825825.1 Candidatus Poribacteria bacterium | reverse complement strand
ACCAAGATAAGTTGCCAAACTTTAGTAATATCAGTCACGCTACATCAAATCTCAAGCAGCGGTAGAGGAGATGCTTATCCAGCACATTCTCACCGAACGTATCTTCCGCACCGTCTTTGAACGTTCCGATTTTACCAAACGCAATAATATGCAGCGGAAAAGTTGTAACTATTTTTTTATTTATTATAGTATAATATGATAATGGATAATTGACTGAAGTCATTATCAAAAATGTCGAGTGGAGGTGACTTGTGTCAATGCATAACAGTGAAAATGAAAAAAATCTTAATAGAGAACGCAAAGTTAAGAACCGAAAAGAAAAAGAAGCCGCTCGCGGGAAGCATTATTACGCGAATGCCAACGACTTTAATAAAAAAAATAATCCGCTGCCTCCCGAGTTTATTAATAAAATTATCTGTGGTGATTCACAGGTCGTCCTCAAGCAGCTACCAGACAATTGTATTGATCTTATTTTTACTTCCCCTCCCTACAATTTTGGATTAGATTACGAGCAAACCGAAGATGCATTTGCATGGGATTCTTACTTCAAGTTATTGTTCAGCATCTTTGACGAATGTATCAGAGTCCTAAAATATGGAGGACGCATCATCGTTAACGTTCAACCCTTATATTCAGACTATATCCCAACACATCATCTTATTTCACAGTACCTCATGCGGAAAAAACTGATATGGAAAGGTGAAATTTTGTGGGAAAAAAACCACTACAATTGCAAGTATACTGCCTGGGGAAGTTGGAAAAGCCCGTCAAGTCCCTATTTAAAATATTCATGGGAATATTTGGAAATTTTTTGCAAAGGGTCTTTGAAAAAATCGGGCGATCCGAAAAATGCAGATATTGACGCTGATTCTTTCAAAGAGTGGGTATATGGGAAATGGACAATAGCACCTGAGCATAAAATGAAAAAGTTTGGACATCCTGCCATGTTTCCCGAGGAATTAGCAAACCGAGTGCTGAAACTTTTCAGTTTCAAAGGGGATGTCATTTTAGATCCTTTTGCAGGTGTTGGAACAACCTGTCTTTCGGCGCTAATGAATCAGCGTCGTTATTTGGGTATAGATATTTCACCAGAATACTGCCAAACTGCAGAGGATAGGCTACGCATCTTGATTGGGGCACCGACATCTACAAAGTCTTGTTTGTAGATAAAACATCTGGAAAATGTAGAAATTTGCGTAAATAAATTTAAGAATATACTAAAACCTTTTGTTTAGCTGAAAATAAACTATCCTTCCCCTTCTACGCCTACAACGAAGACGGCACAAACCGCCAAGAGAACATCACCGATTGGGCATTAGCAGAATTCCGTAAACAGTACAACGGTATGAATGCCATTTAGGCATTCCCCGTCCGGCATTCGCCATGATTTGTAGCGTTGATTTCTTGATTTGGCGTCCTCCACGATAATCCGCGATTCAGACAGGACACATGCCAAAAACTTTGTACACCCATACTAACGAAAAAACTTGCATCTTTTCGTATATGTGGTATAATCTAATTAAAAATACCAGAAAATCCAAAATCAAAATGAAAGGAGATTATGTCTATGCAAGCATTTGAATATATTGATGCCAAAACGGTATCCGAAGCTGTCGCACTGCTTGACGAAAAGGGGGACCAAGCCCGAATCCTTGCTGGTGGTACTGACCTCATCGTCCAAGCAAGAGAGGGTAGGAGAACGTTAGGCTGGATGATAGACATCAAATCCATTCCGGAAGTTAACGTATTAGACTATGACGCGGAAGTGGGTTTGACTCTCGGCGCAGCGGTGCCGTGTTATCAGATTTATGCTGTGGAGGCAATTTGCGAGGCATACCCCGGTTTAGTAGATGCAACCAAAATCATTGGTGGCACAGCTATCCAAGGACGCGCTGCAGTAGGAGGAAATCTCTGTAACGCCTCACCTGCTGCAGATTGTATACCGCCGCTAATTGTCCTAAACGCTATTTGTGTCATCGCTGGTCCAAACGGTGAACGTGAAGTCCCTGTTGAAGATTTTTGTACCGC
The DNA here is from genome assembly GCA_022825825.1 of Candidatus Poribacteria bacterium. GTDB lineage: Bacteria > Poribacteria > WGA-4E > WGA-4E > WGA-3G > MSPOR6. The sequence continues at coordinate 14,507 of JAJDWA010000067.1, read as the reverse complement.
TCCCGGACAGACTGTACTCGGAAAAGGTGAGATACTTGTTTCTGTGAAAGTCCCGGCACCACAGCAAAATTCGAGTTCTTATTACCTTAGGTTTATTCCGCGCAATGAGATGGATATCGCGGTTGTCGGTGCAGGTGCCGCTGTCGTGTTAGATGAAGCAAAAGAACGTATCGTCTCTGCCCGCATCGCACTCGGTGCTGTCGCACCTACACCGCTCTTTGCTGAAGAAGCCAGCGCGCTACTTACCGGTAAAGAAATTTCTGAAGACGCTATTGACGAGGCAGCACAAGCTGCGCAAGCCATAGCACGTCCGATTAGCGACATGCGCGGCACTGCGGAACAACGCACACATCTCGTTGGCGTACTGACACGACGTGCGCTCAACGGTGCAATTCAAAGAGTCAGAGATACAGCGTAATTTTATCAATTGTCCTTAAGACCGATTATTTTTTAGGAGATCGGAACGGAATTCGTGAACTTATATCTCTAAAGGAGTAATTTGATGAATTTTATATGTGTATTGATGGTTGGCGTTCTGCTGTTATTTTGCATTCCTGGCAATGCGTTTGCCCAAGTCGTCGACATCCCCGATGTGAACCTTCGGTCTGCAATAGCCGAAACACTGGGTAAAACGACAGAGTCATCGATAACGGTATTGGAGATGGAGTCGTTGAAAGTGTTGCAAGCCAACGCCCAAGGTATCTCTGATCTAACGGGACTTGCATCTGCAAGCCGTCTGCGAGACCTGCATCTCAATCGTAATACGATAACGGATCTCTCCCCCCTTTCGGGGTTGAAAAAGTTGTATCGATTAGAACTTAATCACAATGTAACGCTGTCCGATCTGTCACCGTTATCAAGTTTGCCTAACTTGAATGGACTACATGTTGAAGATAACACTATCTCGGATTTATCCCCACTTACAGAGTTATTCACACTGCAGGATCTCAGGTTGGGTGGTAATATTATAGAAGATTTATCCCCCGTTGCGGGCTTACACAATTTGCGAAGCATAAGTATAGGAAACAATCTGATAACGGATCTCACACCGCTCAAGGATTTAAAAAAACTTGAATGGATAGTTATGAGTGGCAATCCGCTGGCGGATCTCACCCCCCTTTCAGGTTTGCTGAGTCTGCGAAGCATTCACTCTTGGGGTACACCGATATTAGACCTTGCCCCATTAAAAGACTTACCGAAGCTGCGCGTGCTTGATATTTGTGGTGGTGAAATATCAGATATTTCTGCGTTAGCAGAGATGACAAATCTCACAGAGATATATCTGGTAGGTAACGACATTACAGACATATCTTCGTTAGCAAACCTCACAAACTTGACACGGTTGAATCTGAGTCATAACGATATATCGGATATATTGGTGCTTGCTGGATTACCCCATTTGAAATGGTTAGCCTTTACTCACAATGCTGTTTCAGATGTATCGGAGATAGAAGGCTTATTTGAAGATACTGTGATTGTTTGGCACAACAATCCGTCATTTCCAAGTGGTGGCACGAAGATCGTGGGACCGTGGCTCTGGGTGCTTGTTGCTGGCGATCGTATTACTGATGGGGATGCGTTATCTGTAGCCAGTAATGGGCAGGGCACAGAACAGAAAGTTGCGACCGTGGGTGCTTCGGAAGGCAAAAGCGTTGGGAACAACGTTTGGACAGCCGATACGATTACACCATCCGGAAACAATAATATCGGTGAGATGCTGAAGCGTCAAGGCGTAGGGAACAATGGGATTGTCTATGGTTCTGCGACGATAGAATCGCCTCTTGAACAACAGACGCGCATGTTCGTTGGACATCGAGATGGTATTCGCCTCTGGCTCAATGGTGGTGTCGTTTACCAGAAAAACAGCGGAGATTCGGCACAAGGTTACCATGTTTATCTCCCTGTTACGCTCAAAGCAGGGACGAATGTATTGTTAGTTGGGCTTGACAACCATCCGAACCATGTAAATCAATGGCATGCATCCTTTGGATTTGACGTTGGGACAGAATATACAGTGAACGCACCGATTTCACGCGATAAGACACCTGCTTATGATGTCAATGAAGATGGTCAAATCAGTATTTTAGATTTGATACTGGTTGGACAAGACTACGGCAAATCTCCGCCTGTCAATGTGCGATCAGATGTCAATGGTGATGGAAAGGTGAACATAACAGACATCGTTCTTGTCGCTGGACACTTGGGCGAAATAACGGGCATACCGGCTGCCCCTGAGTTGCTCACACACAAAGGTCTATCTCCAACAAAGCTATCGTTTTGGATAAAAACGGCACAGGCTGAAGATGATGGATCGCTTGTTTTCCGCCAAGGGATCGTAACGCTTCAACGGCTTTTGACAACCCTAATCCCGCAGCAGACGGTACTGCTCGCGAACTACCCGAACCCGTTTAATCCTGAGACATGGATACCTTATCAGTTAGCAGCTGCCGCGGATGTCACCTTGACGATTTATACTGCGGATGGGCAGATGGTTCGGAAGTTATCGTTAGGACGTAAGCCTGCGGGTATCTATGAAAGCAAAAGGCGTGCTGTGTACTGGGATGGCAAAAACGAACATGGTGAATCGGTTGCCAGTAGTATTTATTTTTATACACTCTCGGCAGGTGATTTCACTGCTACCCGTAAAATGCTAATTATGAAATAAGGAGATACTTCATGAAAAATTATATCCTTTTTATTGTGCTTTTAGTAGCTATTATTGTTTTTGGGATAAACATAGCACAGGCACAAGGCACACTCGGACAACAAGCTTACGCCATCTTAGAAAATAAATGTCTCAACTGCCACGGTACCGGCGGTTCTTTTACAGAAAATCTTCTGATAGTAGACAGGGACCAACTCATTGCGGGTGGCAGTGTTGTGCCAAACAACCCCGATGCTTCCGAACTGTATCTACGGCTGATCAGCACGGATACAGCCAAACGGATGCCACTTGGACAACCTGCTCTCTCTACGCAAGCGATTGCTACCATCAAAAGATGGATAACCGACGGTGCGCCGGATTGGACGGTTGAACAAGACATCAACTTTATTACAACCGATACGATGCTCGACACGATACAAACACATCTGGCTACACTGGCATCTTATGAGCGTCCTTATGCGCGTTATTTTACACTGACACATCTTTACAACGCAGGCGAAACCTCTGAAAACCTACAAGCCTATCGAAATGCACTTTCTAAACTTGTGAACAGTCTTTCTTGGGTACACGATATTATCAAACCCACACCTATCAACTCGTCACAGACACTGCTTTACATTGACCTACGCCACTATGAATGGGACGAGTGGGATACGCGCGACGATGTTTGGAAACAGATTGAACAAGACTATCCTTACACCCTTGAGTTCAACCCGGAAACAGAAGTCGACCGGTTCGAAAAACTTATACAGCTGCGCCAGCAAACGCAATCTAACGTGCCGTTTATTCACGCGGATTGGTTTCTTGCGACCGCATCGCTCCCGCCGCTTTACCATGATATTCTACGTCTACCCGATACTGATCGTGCCTTAGAACAACAACTTGGCATAAATGTTGCGCGGAATATACAGCAATCTCCCGGCACGCGCGTCTCGCGGGCAGGTATCATTGATTCGGGTGTATCTAATAACAATCGCGTCGTTGAACGCCACACCTCTGTGTATGGTGCCTATTGGAAAAGTTACGACTTCGCAGAGAATGTCGGAGCAAAGGATATCCTGACACACCCGCTCTCTTTTCAACCCGATGGGGGCGAGATTGTTTTCAACCTACCAAATGGATTACAAGCATACTACATTTCTGATGACAAAGGTAACCGTATTGATAAAGCCCCGACCGATATTGTTTCAAACCCCGCTGCAAACGACCCTGCTGTACGAAACGGGTTGTCTTGTTTCGGATGCCACACAAAAGGGATGAAGGCGTTTGAAGATGTGATGCGAACAACCATTGAACTCACAGAAAACCCGAACTATGATAAAACACAGGCACTACGCCTTTATGTTGGACAAGATAAAATGGATAAACTCCTTGAACAAGATACCGAAAAGTATCGACAGGCACTGGTGAAAGCCACAGGTGAAGGGTTTAAGGATATTGAACCGATACATCGTGCCCACGAAGTTTTTGGACAACCGCTTGACGCTGCGGACGCTGCCGCTGCTTTAGGATTAAAAACTGAGACGTTGGTGCAACAGATACAGGATAAGCCCTCGCTACAAAATTTAGGATTGACAGCACTCTCAGGCGGCGGCACCATCAACAGAAACGCATGGACAGCAAAGTTTCACGATATAGTCGATGCAATCAACTCAGAGGATAGCACCGTTGACCCAACACCACCAACGCCACCCACACCTATCGGAAATGTGGCTTATATACCAGACCCTAATCTACTGGCTGCTATTGCAAACGCACTCGGTAAACCGAATGCTTCTACGATAACAATCACTGAAATGGAAACATTGACACATCTTATCGCTGATGATGCCGGTATACGCGATTTGACAGGACTTGAGACAGCAATAAAACTACAACGCATAGAGCTACGACGAAACGCAATAACCGACTTGACACCCCTGGCAGGACTCACTCGGCTCAATAACATAAAACTACGCGGAAACAACATCACCGACGTTTCACCGCTCGCAAATCTAAAAAGCCTTGATTGGCTCGGTCTTGAGGAAACCAATATTATCGATCTGTCCTCTCTAAGTGGATTGGTGCGTCTCAAAGGCATCGGCATTGAAAACACACTTGTTACGGATCTGTCGCCACTTGCTAAATTACCAAGCCTTGAAGGTATCCGTGCTTGGGATACCCGCATCTCGGATTTTTCTGTATTAGCACCCGCACGCAGATTGAAATGGATAGAGTGTTCACAAAACCGGGATTTGACAACCCTTGACTCTTTGAAGCAACTAAAAACTTTGAAACGCTTGGAAATAGGGCACGCGGGTATCACAAACCTTGATGCTCTGTCGGAACTCACACAACTGGAAAACCTTAAGTTATGGGACAACAAAATTGACGATCTATCACCACTACGCAATCTAAAGAACTTGAAAACACTACATCTACCCTGGAACCTAATTTCCGATCTATCACCATTAGCAGAACTCACACAATTGAATGAATTAAATCTTGAACACAACCTTATATCCGATGTGTCGCCACTCGTAAACCTAACAAACTTGACGCTTTTAGACCTAAGAGAAAACGCTATTGCTGACTTTTCGCCTTTAGAAAGTTTACCCCAGAGTGTGTCTATTAGAAGTGAAAACAACATCGTTCCGTTTTTTAGAACAGATGGCACAAAAATAGAGGGACCCTGGTTGTGGATGATCGTACCAACAGACGGATTAGAGCCGGTAACGGCAACGACTTCAGGAATAGATTTTCTTGCACAGATTAGCGGGGGCACTGTCACGGAAAACGCAATCGCTACCGAAGGCGCAATAGACGGAAACGCAGTCGGCACAAAAGTGTGGACACCCGCAAAAATAGCACCAACAGGTAGTAATAATATCAACGCACTCGTCAATACCATCGGATGGGCATCGGGCGACGTTAACAATCATGTCGCTTACGGTTCTATCCGATTATATGCTCCAGAGCAACAGCAGACAACTATGCTCGTCGGAAGTGATGATAGTGTCAAGGTATGGCTCAATGGCACATTGGTTCACACGAATGCTGTGCATCGAGGGGCCAGCGATTATCAAGATACATTTACTGTTACTTTGAAACAGGGCATAAATGTGCTGTTAGTTGCTGTCTATGAAGGCGGAGGCGGCTGGACAGGCTTCTTCGGGTTTGAAACTGGCACACACTACACTGTGCTACCGCCTATTGATAGATTTACGCTGTCCACAGATGCAACAGACTTTGCAGTGGATAATACCTTTACAATTGATCTAAAGGCAACAAATGTTGCAGATTTAGCGGGGTGGCATTCTGATATTCACTTTGATCCAGCAATTCTAAAGGTGAACAGCGTGCGGGAAGGTGCCTTCCTAAAACAAAATACAGGAAGAACACACTTTAGACGCGGCACAATTGATAACACAGCGGGCAGAATCAATGGGGTAAGTTCTACGCGGCTCACACAAGGCGGTGTAGACGGAGAAGGCACACTGTTATCCGTTACATTTACTATTAAAGATGTCGGAGAAACACAGGTGACACTACACGGATTTGTCGCTGGCACAAGCACAGGAGAGGCTATTCCTGCAAATCCAACGGGTATATCTGTCGGTGTGAAAAAGATAGATCCGGCATACCCACCCTATGATGTGAATGAAGATGGTATCGTTGACGCAATAGATGTGTTGATGGTTACTTCCGCCCTCGGATATGTCAACCCTGAAAATCCACGCGTAGATGTCAATGGAGATGGTGTCGTAGATAAGCATGATCTCATCATTGTTGCCCAACATCTTGACGAAGAAACAACTCCACAAGCCGCCCCTGGTGCCGCAGTCAGTGCCAATATTACAGTGGAGATGGTTCAACACGCGCTCAATATACTTAAACAAGCAAATGATGGATCACCGACATGGCAACATGCAATAAAAAAACTTGAACAACTCGCAGCTTTGTTGATACCTGAAAAGACAACACTGATGGCAAACTATCCAAATCCGTTCAACCCGGAAACTTGGATACCTTATCAACTGGCAACGTCCACAGATGTAACTATATCTATCTATGCGGTAGATGGAACACACATTCGGACACTTGCCGTAGGGCATCAACCTATTGGTATTTATCAAGCGCGTAGCCGTGCTGCATATTGGGATGGTAAAAACGAATTCGGTGAACTTGTGGCAAGTGGTGTGTATTTCTATACACTCACGGCAGGCAACTTCACCGCTACACGCAAAATGTTAATACTTAAATAGTGAATTATGAAAAAAGCGAACATTTTCTTAGATTTGCGGCGTTTGAAGCCGCGCAATTCATTGCTAAATCAACGCAGCATGTAGCATGCTGCATATCAGACACGCTGCGGTAGGCAAGGTTCTTACCCACGCCTACCGCAGCGTGCCGAAGTAATTCAAAATCTATTATATGGTGAAATATGGAAATAATTGGACATTTCCTTTGTAGGAGCGATCTCCGAATCGCGACTAATGCCACTCGTAGTCGGGAATCGGAGTTCCCTCCTACAGATAAATATGTGTAATTAATTCAAAATCTATTATAAATGCGAAAGGAAACCGATACTATGGCGAGAAAATCACACGTTCAAACCACAATCAATGGTGAAGCGGTGGAATTTCTCTGCGAACCTCGGCAAAGCCTGCTGGAAGTCCTCAGAGATGAACTCCACCTCACTGGTGCAAAAGAGGGATGTAACAACGGGAATTGTGGTGCATGCAGTGTTATTCTTGATGGTAGACTTGTTAATTCATGCCTTGTTCTCGGCGTAGAAACAGATGGAAAATCTGTTGAAACCATTGAGGGACTTGCTGAGCCAGATAAATTACACCCGATTCAAGATGCCTTCCTCGAAAATGCCGCGCTGCAGTGTGGTATTTGCACACCCGGTTTTATTATGAGTGCAAAGGCCTTGTTAGATCAAAACCCAAACCCAACAGAACACGAAGTCCGATACTGGTTAGCTGGAAATTTATGCCGCTGTACTGGTTACGACAAAATCGTCCGCGCTGTACTTGATGCAGCCGCAGCTACGTAAAAGGAGCGTCCTTATGTCTGAAAAGAAAGAATATAAAGTTATCGGAACTCGCCCTATTCGGCATGATGGCGTGGATAAAGTCACTGGTAGGGCAATTTATGGAGCAGATTTTCAGATTACTGGACTCTTGCACGGCAGGGTGCTACGGAGTCCACATGCCCACGCACGCATCGTCTCAATTGACACAAGCCGCGCCGAAGCACATCCTGGTGTAAAAGGCGTTGTCACTGCGCAAGACCTGCCCACAGCAGAAGACAAAATGGCGGACCTTGGGGAAGGTGCAGTTAATCTCAAATATCTCTGTGATAATATTTTGGCAAGCGATAAAGTGCTTTATAAAGGACACGCCATCGCTGCTGTTGCTGCAACGGATCCGCACATCGCCGAAGAGGCTTGCGAACTCATTGATGTTGAATATGAGGTGCTGCCGCCCGTGTTAGAAGTCCGCGCAGCGATGGAAGCAGATGCCCCTATCCTGCATGAAAACTTGAGAACATCTTCGCTTGGCGAAACAGGGGACAAACCGAGCAACGTCGCCAGCCATCTCCAACACAAAAAAGGTGATATTGAAAAAGGATTTGATGAGGCGGACATCGTTATTGAACGCGAATTTGTTACAGGCACTGTACATCAAGGTTACATTGAACCACATAATGCCACAGCACTTTACAATCCCGATGGACAGTTGACGGTATGGTGTAGCACGCAAGGCGCATTTACCGTCCGTGAACAACTTGCCGAGATACTCCAATACCCGATTTCTAAAATCAAGGTTGTTCCACTGGAGATCGGTGGCGGTTTTGGCGGTAAGATCAACGTTTATATTAAACCTGTAGCCGCACTGCTTGCGAAGAAGACAGGAAAACCTGTCAAAGTCTTAATGAACCGTGCGGATGTATTTGAAGGCACCGGCCCCACACCCGCATCTTATATCACAGTTAAAATGGGGGCAACTAAAGACGGCAAAATAACTGCTGCACAGACATCTATGGTTTTTGAGGCTGGCGCATATCCCGGTTCTCCTGTCGGTGCAGGTGCAATGTGTATCTTCGCACCCTATAACACTGAAAATGTCTTAATTGATGGCTATGATGTTGTCGTGAATAAACCAAAAACTGCTCCTTATCGTGCGCCAGGTGCAACAAATGCAGCGTTCGGTTCAGAGACAGTTATTGATGAACTCGCGGAAGAGCTGAACATTGATCCGCTTGAGATGCGTCTGATGAACGGTGCAAAAGAGGGAGACCACCGCGCAGATGGACCCGTTTTCCCACGTATCGGTTTCATAGAAACAGTCGAAGCAGCGAAAACACACCCGCATTATACTGCACCAAACGGTAAGAAACACCATGGACGCGGAGTCGCCTCCGGTTTCTGGTTTAACATCGGTTTGGAATCCAGTGTCACAATTAATGTTAACCCCGACGGCACGGTTAACCTCGTTGAAGGTTCTACGGATATCGGCGGCACACGTGCTTCAATTGCAATGCAAGCTGCGGAAGTGCTCGGCATTCCCGCGGAATCAGTAAATCCAACTGTTGTTGATACCAATTCTATCGGTTACACTGCTGTGACGGGTGGAAGCCGTACAACTTATGCCACTGGTTATGCCGCTTATGAAGCAGCACAAGATGTCGTCAAGCAGATGATTGGTCGTGCTGCAAAACTCTGGGACGTTAATGAGGCGAATGTGCAGTTCGCTGATGGTGAATTCTCATCTATTAACGGTAAAGAGGAGCAGATCAGTTTCCGAGACCTATCTGCAAGGCTTGGTGAAACTGGCGGTCCCGTTGTCGGCAGAGCTACAATGAATCCCGCAGGTGCTGGTGGTGCATTCGCAACCCACGTCGTTGATGTAGCAGTGGACGAAGAAACCGGTAAGGTTGAAATCTTACGCTACACCGCAACGCAGGATGCTGGAAAAGCCATCCATCCGAGTTACGTTGAAGGACAGATACAAGGTGGTGTTGTTCAAGGTATCGGTTGGGCATTGAATGAGGAATATATCTATAATGCCGAAGGCGAAATGACAAACGCCAGTTTCCTCGATTACCGTATGCCGACCTGTTTAGACCTACCGATGATTGACGCTGTTATTGTAGAGGTGCCGAATCCTGGGCATCCGTATGGGGTGCGTGGTGTCGGTGAAGTGCCGATTGTGCCGCCGCCTGCCGCGATTGCCAATGCCATCTATGATGCTATCGGTATCCGTATGACTGAACTCCCGATGTCGCCTGATCGTCTCTTAAAAGCGATGGGCAAAATTTAACTCATCGTATTTCTCGGTTTGGACATATCTGTAGGCGCGGTTTCGGACCGCGCCTACCTAATCAGGAATTACCTCAATGCCAGTTGTAGCTATTCCAGCACTCATGCGTAACCTAACAGATGGTGAAGATAGTGTCACAATCCCCGGTGCCACTATCCGAGAGGTAATTGACAACCTTGAAACCCGTTACCCCGGAACAAAAGCGAAACTCTGTGACGGGGACCGTATCCATCCCAGCATCGGCGTTTATATCAACGGTGTTGTCACCAGAGTAGGCATGCATGCACGCGTTGACGCTGATGCCGAACTCCATTTCCTCCCGGCCATCAGTGGCGGTGTTGCTGATATTCTCCATTAAACCCTGCAAATTGAGGTAGAATTATGTATCTTGAATTCTTACCAGATGGGTCTATAGATTGTCCTTTGCTAATTTTTTCGCCATCTGTCCCAATAGAGGCTGAACAGCTACACCAATCTTTACATGATATCGTTTCGGTTTCTGGGACATCGGTGAATATTCATGCCTTGCCTTTTATCTCACCGATTGACGATTGTAAACTATCAGCCCAGGTTGGAGAGCAAAATCTTGGAGTGGTTTTGTCGGCTACTCTCGGAGTAGTTTTGTCAGAGACTAAAAACCATTTCAATTGGAAGCTTACCCTTCAATCTTGGAAAAATGTGTTGGATTTATTATATATCTTTACCCTCCAAGATCATCACGACGATAGATATACGCGCTACCAATGGCTTGATGAAACGAGTAATATCTCCGTTCTAATTTCAACAGGACATCGCCGTTGGTGAACCGAATAAGTGTGTGTTAAGGTTCTTAGCTAAAATGGTTAGGTGTAAAATGCAAAAAGAGAATCAAAAATTATCTCAAGATGAGGCACTGCAACCTATTCCCGATAGGTTAGTTGTCCTCACCTTTGATGACGGCAATAAGTCAGATTATACTTATGTTGCTCCGCTGTTAAAGCGTTACGGTTTTGGGGCGACTTTTTTTATTACAGAAGGTCTCGGTTTTCTGAACAACAAAGATCACTATGTCACATGGGAAGAGGTTCGCGAGTTGCACGAAGAGGGTTTTGAGATCGGAAACCACACTCGGCATCATAATAACATCAATACGCTATCACAAGAAGAGTTGATGGCACAATTGAGACACATTGACAATCGGTGTGAGGAGTATGAAATCTCTATTCCTGAGACCTTTGCTTATCCTGGAGATAGTAGAGGTCCAGAGGCGATTGAAGTATTAAAAAATAAAGGGTATCCTTTTGCACGACGTGGTGTCGGACCAGACTTTCCTTATGATTTAGAAGGCGGGCGCGGTCCAGCTTACGATCCAGATGTCCATCATCCGTTAGTCATCCCATCAACAGGTGTACCCGGTCCAAATTACGGATTCGAGGATTTGGCATGGGCAGTTGAACAGGCAAAAGATGGGAAAATCGCTGTCCTGACGTTTCACGGTGTACCCGCCCTTGAACATCCATGGGTTAACACATCCCCTGAACAGTTTCAGACCTACCTGGATTATCTGCGTGACAGTAATTGCACCGTTATTGCGTTGCGTGACTTGGCTAAATACGTTGACTCATCAGAGACGGTTGGGAAAAGCATAACATATTTTCCGTAAAAGTCCTGTGGGCGAAAATTAGGGACAATAGAACCTACGCAGCATCGGCGTTTACGTCAACGGTATTTTCACCAGAGCGGGCATGCACGAGCGCGTAAACGCAGATGCAGCACTCCATTCCTCCCCGCCATCAGCGGTGGTATATAACGTCTCTCTTTGTAGCACAAACTGTATGAAGATAAAAAAATAGATTCGGTAATTCCGTAACCATGCCCAGTGCGGTTAGGAAACCGCACCTACCGGGCCTGGGAAAATAAATATTACCGAATTAATAAATTAATCTTCATACAGTTTGTGCTGTCCTCCGTTTCATTTATGGTAAAGCTTATAAATACACACTTTCGCCCTCCCACGGTAGGCACGGTTTCCTAACCGTGCTGGTGCAAAGTGTCTCATTAATACTAATATCCACCATAAACCCTACAAATTTTGGAACATTTTGGCGTATCAAGTGTGTATTTTAAATACGACACTTCGGGACGCATATCGCGCACCCCAAATATCCGTCATAGATTAACTACTTTGGAAAAGGAGAAACAATGTTCAAACAACTCGATCTCAAAGTAATTGGAGGTATAGTAATTATCGCTGTTTTTCTTGTAGCAGGTATCCATTTTTACTCAAAATGGAGTTATAACCGTTTTGCTACTGAAATTGGAGCAGCACCCCAATCTACCACACTATCTGAACCAGTATTGGAACCTGGCAAAATCACGTCTTCCGAACAGTTTAAGGAAACACAATCAGTTAACGAAAATGTTAAGGTTAAACCAATAGTGAAGTCTGACTTGTCTAACACCGCAAAAGAGAAGGAAGGATCTGCTGATAAAACAGAGACATCTGAATTTGATGCTTCATCGTTAATGTCCACGTTTGGAATGCCCGAAGAAGTTACCTCACTACTTGACGAGGATGCTGAAGAGAAAGACTTTGAAAAGGCACAAGAACATCTCATCGAAAAGTACGGTCAATCTCCCGAAGTTGAAGCGGTGATTGATAAACTAAAACAGCTGTCTAACAGCACTGTCCAATTTGGTGATCTCATTGAACTCCTTGAGACATGGATTGATATCTTACCTGAGGAACAGCATGAGATTCGTCAACGACTGATGAATTCACTTGCACAGCTCCAACAGATAAAAGGTTTAAGTGGTAACACACCAGTTCGCTTTATCGCTGCACCAGTACTAAATCCAACGCTGAGCGGTGGTTCAGATCGTGTTACCATCTCCGGTGGAAATGCACGTGTTATCCAAGGAGATGAAAGTCGTGTTATTATTAAGGATACTGAAACCAAAACTAAAGACGATTAAATCTACATTAGAACTTCTCGAACAAAAACATGTAGTTATCAGCACTGATGAATCTGCTAAAGTGTCTGTTTCTAAATTATAACCACTTTAGGGAAAGGAGAAAGAATGTTCAAACAACTCGATCTCAAAGTAATTGGAGGTATAGTAATTATCGCTGTTCTTCTTGTAGTAGGTATCCATTTTTACTCGAAATGGAGTTATAACCGTTTTGCTACTGAAATTGGAGCAGCACCCCAATCTACCACACCATCTGAACCAGTATTGGAACCTGGCAAAATCACGTCTTCCGAACAGTCTAAGGAAACACAATCAGTTAACGAAAATGTTAAGGTTAAACCAAAACCAATGGTGAAATCTGAACTGGCTAACACCGCAAAAGAAAACGAAGCATCTGGAGAAAAAACAGAGACACCCGGATTCGATGCTTCATCGTTAATGTCCACATTTGGCTTACCAGAAGAAGTTAAATCACTTCTTGATGAGGACGCTGAAGAGGCAGACTTTGAAAAAGCACAGGCGTATCTCGCTGAGAAATACGGTCAATCTTCCGAAGTTGACGCAATAATGGATAGACTAAAGCAGATGTCTGGAGGCCCTGTTGAACTTGACGATCTAACTGCGCTTTTTGAGGACTGGATTGAGCTTTTGCCTGAGGAACAGCAAGAAAATCGTAGGCAATTGATGGGTGTGCTTACACTACTCAATCAGGCAAAGGCTCAGGGAGATAACGTTCCAGTCCAGGTGATCGTCGGGACGGATTTAGATTTAGATCCGTCTCTGCTTGAAGGAGATAACGTGCAGCGTTTTAACATTGAAACTACTAAAACAGAGATTTTAACTGAAACGGAGATTATAGACGATTCTGAAACAGAGATTATAGACGATTAAAGGAACGCGTTAGAACTCTCGAACAAAAACATGTAGTCATCTAACTGATCGTAAAGTGGTAAAAACGCTTAAATTGCGAAAAAATGCATAATTTTTGTCAAAATTATGCATTTTTTCGCAATTTTATTTGACAAACCAATTTTTACCGTGTATAATTAACATTACCTTTCAATTATAGGAAGGTAAAGTTGTTCTTTGAAAGTTAAATAGTGAACGTGACGTGCCTATTATATAGCTTGTGAGTGCGCTTCAATTATTTGAAGATGTACTTCAATACTTTTGTGGAGAGTATGATACCGGCTCAGGACGAACGCTGGCGGCGTGGATTAGGCATGCAAGCCGAACGAGAAACTGTGCTTCGGCACGGTGGAAAGTGGCGAAAGGGTGAGTAACGCGTGGGTAATTTGCCTCTGAGATGGGGACAACAACTCGAAAGGGTTGCTAATACCAAATACGATTGGGAACACTTCGGTACTCCCAATGAAAGGCGGCTTCGGCTGCCGCTCAGAGATAAGCCCGCGTCCTATTAGCTTGTTGGTGAGGTAACGGCTCACCAAGGCAACGATGGGTAGCTGGTCTGAGAGGATGGTCAGCCACATTGGGACTGAGACACTGCCCAAACTCCTACGGGAGGCTGCAGTCGAGAATATTTCGCAATGGGGGAAACCCTGACGATGCGACGCCGCGTG
>JAJDWA010000033.1 GCA_022825825.1 Candidatus Poribacteria bacterium | reverse complement strand
TTATAGTGAAACCAATAATTATTTGGACACTACGGTAGGTGCGATTTCCTAATCGCACCCGATGGGTCTGGGAAATGGGTATGTCAGAATACGCGTCCGGTATTCTGAATTGGTTAGGAAACCGCACCTACCAGGAGAGTGTTCACCTATTTTTAGGTTGGACTATAATAAATTAATCTTCATGCAAGCGTGCCTGCTGTTCAGACACTTGTCCTCATATATTTGAGCGTGACTGACATCCGTCAACATTGATACACGCACCAGTAACAAGACTCGCACGTTCGGATGCAAGAAAAACAGCAACATTCGCGATTTCTTCAGGTTTTCCAAACCGTCCGAGCGGCATGTCACTTTCAACGAACGCTTTCATACGTTCAGGTTCCGCTTTGATACGACGATCCCAACCACCACCGGGAAAGAGGATAGACCCCGGCGCAATACTATTGACACGTATATTGTCAGGAGCGAGTTCTTTCGCCAACGACTTCGCCATACTGATTTCTGCTGCTTTTGCGGCGTTGTAGGTGATATGTCCACCGCCCTCTCTGCCGTAAATAGACGCAATCATGAGGATCACGCCCCCTCCTTGCTTCTGCATTGCTGGGATAGCAAGTCGGTTGATACGCATTGCTGACACCAGATTCAGATCGAGAATCTCGTGCCATTCCTCATCAGAGATCTCGTGTAAAGGTGTCCATCGACTCCCGCCAACATTGTTAACGACAACATCAATTCTACTGAAACGATGCAATGTCTCTGTTATAAACGCTTCTACTTGCGCAGTATCGGTTACATCGGTGGGTTTTGACAACACCTTTATACCGTGTGCGGTAAGTTCTTCAGTTACGGTTTGCAAGGTCCCTGGGTCTCTACCACAGATGCTGAGGCGTGCGCCCTCTTCAGCAAAGCCGTTTGCGATGGCTCTACCTATTCCACGGCTGGCACCCGTCACAACGACAACTTTGTCTCTTAATCTTAAATTCATAAAATGGCTCCATTTCTTTTATACTGTAAGAGTGTTTTTAGCAATTTACTATTAAGGGTATTCCTTATGATTGGCACACTTACATGAAGATTAAGTTTTTAATTCAGTCCTTTTCTGGCCAATGCAGGCGTATCCCCTTGCTGGCGAGGTTTTCTAACCTCGCCAAAGGACCGAACTATTTTTCACTCCTCATCAAAGCGCGCCTACCGCAGCATAAAGAAAACAGTGGATACTGCAAAACTGCAGCATTATCAAGATGGAATCTTATTTTTCTTCCTTAAGCCGATAGCCAACACCATATACAGTTTCAATATGTTTACCTAAATCACCCAGTTTGCGTCTAAGACGACTGACATGTGTGTCAACTGTCCTATCAATACCGTAATATTCCTGTCCCCAGATAACATCCATCAGAATATCGCGAGAAAAAACACGACCAGGTGAACGTGCAAACAGTGTGATAATTTTAAACTCTGTCGCTGTGAGATCAATTGAGCCGTCTTCGGTCAACACTTGATGTCGGTCCAAATCAATTGTCACGCCATGCGTTTCGATCTGATTTTCCTCATCATCCTGCTCGCTTGCTCTGAGTCTTCGCAGCACGGCATTGATACGTAAAACAACCTCGCGCGGGCTAAAGGGTTTTGTAATATAATCATCAGCCCCTAACTCAAGTCCGGTCACGCGGTCACTTTCTTCCGTTTTTGCTGTTAGCATCACGATAGGAATGTTTTTGGTGCGTGGGTCATTCTTTAGGAGTCGACAGACAATTAATCCGTCAACTTCAGGTAGCATGAGGTCTAACAAAATAAGGTCGGGGGGATTATCAACTGCGCGTTGTAATGCATCTGCACCGTTGCGGACAGTATCAACTTTAAAATCTGCTTCCCGCAGATTATATCTTAGCAACTCTACGATATCGCGTTCATCCTCTACAATTAGTATTTTTGCTTCCATCAGAATTACCTTGCAATTCGCATTGAAAATATCAATAAAATGAATCAAAAACCTTATCAATTTCAGTACTATTGTAACATATTAAGAGAGAAAAAAATAGTGAAAATAATCCAAATTTGTGCTATTATTCGGGCAAAATATAAAGAGAGGTAGAGACCAATTACAAACTTAAAAATTAAACTTTTTGGATTTTCGCGATGGAATTTAACCTACTGTTTTATATGCTTGTTAATGGTTCCATCGTTTTGTGCTTATTCGGATGCGGATATTCGTGGGTTCACTGCTGAAAACATAGTGGCACAACAAAATATAGAAGCAGCATTTAAAGAATTGGTTTCTCCTGAGATGTGTCGGACAAAATTACGGAGATTGACTGAAGAACCACATCTTGCGGGAACAGAAAATAGTCGTAAAGTAGCAGAATATCTTCGCAGTGAATACGAAAGTTACGGCTTACAGGTAAAAATCTATGAATATCAGGTGTATCTGCCGCATCCGCTTGAAGTGCATGTCGAACTCGTCTCGCCAACTAAACATGTTGCAGTTAGCAAAGAATCTGGATGGGAATGGGACAAAGACTCGTTTCGGACAGATATTGTCCCAGGATACAATGCCTATTCACCTGACGGTGATGTGACGGCAGAGTTAGTTTATATCAATAGAGGATTGCCCGATGATTACCAGATGCTGAAAGAACGCGGCATCTCAGTAGAGGGTAAAATCTGTATTGCTCGATATGGTGGTAGTTATCGTGGCGTGAAAGCGAAGTTAGCAGGAGATAACGGTGCGGTTGGCCTGATTCTTTACTCTGATCCAGCAGACGATGGTTACATGAGAGGTGATGTTTACCCACGCGGTCCGTGGCGCTCTGCCGATGCCATTCAACGCGGCACAGTAAAATACATTTTCCAACATGCCAGCGACCCGTTGACGCCGGGCTGGGCAGCGGTTGAGGATGCGCGTAGACTTCCGATGGAAGAGGCAACAGACCTTCCCAAGATTCCTGTCGTGCCGATTGCGTATAAAGATGCGCAACCTTTGTTACAAGCTTTGTCTGGTCCAAATGTGCCATCAAACTGGCAGGGCGGTCTACCGCTTGCATACCATATCGGGCCTGGACCAGCAAAAGTTCATCTCAAAGTGCGCTGTGAACACAACATCCGCCCAATTTACAATGTGATCGCAACTTTAGAAGGAACGGAATATCCCGACCAATGGATAATCTTAGGGAATCATCACGATGCTTGGGTTTATGGTGCGGCAGATCCGAGTAGTGGAACAACTTCTTTGCTTGAAGTTGCAAGATGTTTCGGCACATTAGCACAGCAAGGTATGCGTCCAAAACGGACGATTGTTTTCGCTTCATGGGATGCAGAAGAATTTGGTATCCTCGGTTCTACTGAATGGGTTGAAGAACTGAAGCTGGAGCTACAGGAGAAATCTATAGCGTACTTAAATGTGGATATTGCCGCAACAGGGAATAGATTTTTTGCAAGTGCGATTCCAACGCTCAGGCAGCTGGTTCGTGAAGCAACGAAAGAAGTAATTGATCCGAGAACGTTGAAAAAGGTTTTTGATAACTGGAAAAAGCGGTACAATGCTGTAGAACCAAGAGTCGGTAATCTTGGCAGTGGTTCGGATCACTCTCCGTTTGTCGGGCATGCGGGTATACCTGCTGTGAGCATGGGATTTGATGGCCCCTACGGTGTGTATCATGCCATGCAAGACAATTATTATTGGATGGAACATTTTGGCGATCCGACATTTCAGTACCAAGTTGCAATGGCACAGGTTTGGGGCATCATCGCGTTGCGCCTCGCAAACGCTGACATTTTGCCTCTGGATTACGATGTTTATGCCAAAGCATTACTGCCTGAATTGGATAGGCTAAAAAACAGCATGCCAATAGAATCAGAAAGATTGCACAATCTTCTTACAGAATGGGAAGAAACATCGACAAAACTAAATGCGTTGCTTAAAGCATACTTATTATCTGGTAGTAAAGAGCAGATAGCAGAAATTAATCAACGGTTGTATCAATTAGAGCGGACATTGACAGATGAAGCGGGATTGCCTTTACGTCCATGGTTTAAGCACCTCGTGTATGCACCGGGTTTGAATACGGGCTATGCTGCTGTTGTTTTTCCGGGGATACGCGATGCGATTGAAAAGGGAGACGCCGCAAATGCTAAAGTGGAGGCTGATCGGCTTGCTAAAGCGTTTGAACGCATGATTAAAGGGCTTAAGCAGATAACTGCGCTGCTATATATGATAGATACACCGGAAAAGAATTAGCCCTTATTTTTTTATCACAACCGCTTCAATCGGTTTCAACGTAACCGCTTCACCGACTTGAAAATGTCGCTGATAATCGGTTTGGACAAAGTAAGGTTTACCGTCTACCTCAACGCGATAGGTAAAATCGTGTCCTTTGAATTCACGAGCAACGATGTGTGCTGGCTTTTTATTATTGGTATCAGCAACATGTTTCTCTATGGTAAAATGTTCTGGACGGATTGAAAGAAGAATATTGGTTGCATTTGGGAAATCTATCTCCAATGCGCCGAAAGGTGTGTCAGCGACACCATTTCTGATGTCTGTTTCAATGATATTGGTTTTTCCCAAAAAATTCGCAACATGGACAGTTTTTGGTTGGCGATATACATCTTCAGGTGTGCCAATCTGTTCAATCGTGCCGCTGTTCATGACAGCCACTCTTTCAGCAAAACTCAACGCTTCTTCCTGATCATGGGTCACCAATACCACACTGATACCGGACGCTTTTAACAAGCCGCGCACCTCTTCCCGAGTCGCTTGGCGTAACCCAGTGTCAAGGCTTGAAAAGGGTTCGTCTAACAGCAGCAGCTTCGGCTGAGTAGCAAGTGAGCGCGCTAAGGCGACTCGTTGCTGTTCTCCGCCAGAGAGATGGTGCGGCATCCGTCTGTGTAAGTGGTCTATGCCGACTTTTTCGAGAGTTTCTAACGCATTCGCGTGTCGTTCCTTTTTCGGGATTTTGCGGCTCAGTCCGAATGCAGCGTTTTCCAGCACGTTTTTGTCGGGAAAAAGCGCAAAATCCTGAAAAACAAACCCGATTTCACGCGATTCAGGTGGAATGTGTGTACCTGCGTCCTCCAAAACACGATCATCCATTAAAATTGTGCCTGCATCCGCTTTTTCAAATCCTGCAATTAGGCGCAACGTTGTCGTTTTACCACAACCGCTCGCGCCTAATAGTGCAAAGATTTCACCCGGATACACCTCAAAACTAACATCCTGCACAATAGGTGTTACTGCAAACTGTTTTGTAACTGAATTGACGGTAAGTAGTGGTGTCATAATCTACGGTGCAATATAAGAACATATTGTATCTAATTGTCGAAATAAAATTAGATTATACCAAATGTAGCATGACTTTACACGTTACATCTGATGGACTTCACCTTAAAGATAAAACCAAAATCTTATGAGGTGAATAATGACGAAAACAAAATATCGCCATGGACTTGATATGTTAGCAGAAGTTCCAGATTCTTGCAAGGCACGCGGTAAACGGCATCCACTATCCGCTATTTTAGGCTTGCAGTGGTCGCAATGCTGTGTGGGTATCGGAGTTATAGTGCTATCACACAATGGGGACGCACTTATCATCCTGATTTAGCCAAAGCACTTGGGTTCACACAGAAAAAAACACCTTATGCTTCAACACTGCACTATTGTTTCAAAGACATAAACGCTTTAGAAGAAATATAGCGTGAGTGGGCATCCGGTGTGTTAGAAGCATTACCTGACGAAATAGATAAGGAGGCGGTAGCAATGGCTGGCAAAACCTTATGTGGTAGTGCTAAGCAAGGTGCACACATCACACATCTATTGTCTGTTGTCAGCCACCAACTTGGCATAACCCTCGCACAACGCCCCGTATCTGAAAAAACGAACGAAATCCCTGTGGCAACACAGATACTCCAAACGTTTGATGTGGCAGGAAAAGTCGTCACTACGGACGCACTTTTGACACAGCGGTCTGTCTGCCAGGATTTATGTGGCGCTACGGCGTGGACACTGGGCGATAGAGAACGTATCTCACCGGACACGCGATATGTTTTTTGGTGAAGACGCATCACAGGTGTGCTTCGGCGAATAAGACGCTGCTTCAAGTCCTCCAGATTTTTCACAGTAGAATAAGTCATCATTATTCGCTTTAAAATGAATAAGGCTTAGGCTAAATAGTTGTCCGCTTCTTATCACCATTGGGTGAATAACTCGGAAGTATGGTGTACCACCTGAATTATCGGGAACGACTATATCTTGGAAGGCTTGTTTTGCGAACTCAGTAAGCGCATCAACAATGTAGGAAAGAAAAATAGTTTTGCCCGATCCGTTAGGTCCAACAATCACGACAGGCAAAGGGTTTCCTTCGTCATCAAATGGCAGCTTAACGTGGCATTCTGATATAGGTCCTGTATTTTGTAAAAAGATTTCCTGAACATACATAGAGTGACTTTCACCAAAAAATTTTGAATTTGACAGCAGTGAAGTTTATTCCTAATTATAATATGTAAAGTTACACTGTAGTAAATTGAAATGGTAAAATGGCAAGAATGATTTGTAATTTCACCATAAATACGGTATAATTTTATGAACTCTCGTAGGTCGCGTGATAGATGTTACCAACACAGGAGAACAGAAAATGTCTAATGAACGACTCACACTTGAAGAGATGGAACAGAAATATCCTGACGAATGGCTATTTATTATTGATTGCGAACACAGCGAAAACACAGAACTTCTGTCAGGACGCGTTTTAGTCCATAGCAAATCCCGTGCAGATATTTATGAGGCTTCAGGGCATTATAAAGGCGGCGCAGCAATACGTTATACCGGTGAACTACCGGAGGGGATGCACTACTTACTGTAATGGGACATATTTCGTTTAATTCTTCACGGAGGTTAATCATACTTCCTCTTAAAGTTGCAGGTATCAATAGGAACGACTTCCGCGATCTGCTTGTAGCTTTAGATACAGGAGCCTCAGACACCTTAATTCCGACAAAAGTTGTTTTAGATTTGGGATACGACCTCTCAAGCCCAAAACACAGAGTCCGTCTTACCACAGGCAGTGGTACTGTACCTGCTAAAATCATAACCGTACGTAAATTGACTGCTATTGGGGAAACTGTTGAAAACATTGATGTCTTATGCCATGACCTGCCTGTAGAATCAACCGTAGATGGCGTATTAGGCTTAAATTTCTTGAGGCATTTTGATGTTAACATTTCGTTCTCAACAGGAATCATTGAACTCCACCCATACTAACCTGCCCATTGGACTTTTCTTCTATAATTTATGCTATTACACCAAGCACCTTCTGGAATCTGCCAAATGTGCCGTTGAGATTGCCATTGAGCAGTGCGAACAGGCTGCTATTGATTGGTCGCATATTTCCCTTGACTTTTTTTTAATATTGACTATCATGCATTTAAAAAAAGGAGTGTTTGGGACCTGCTTTTAAACCCACATTATAGTCATGAAAAACGTCAAACTTGCCTCAGGACACGAAATGCCAATGTTAGGTTTAGGCACCTGGCAGCTAAAAGGCAGACAGTGCGAACGAATTATCAAAATAGCGATTGAAATGGGGTATACCCATATTGATACTGCGTGGATGTACGAAAACCAACGGCAAATAGGGAAGGCACTTCGGGATATAAACGTTGAACGTGACGACCTCTTTATCACAACCAAAATTTGGCATACGCATCTGAAACATGACGATGTGCTGTCACAATTTGATGTGTGTATCCGCGATTTACAGATGGATTATGTAGATCTATTACTTATCCACTGGCCAAGCGACACTGTGCCTTTTGAGGAAACTTTTAGGGCCTTCCAAGAAATCTATGACGCGGGCAAAGTGAAAAGCATCGGCATCAGCAATTTTAGCATTGCTCAAGTTGACCGGGCGTGTGAGGTATCTGAACTACCAATTTGCACAAATCAGGTTGAGTACCATGTCCGCAATAACAAAGAAACGTTGCGAGCGCATTGCGCAACACGCAATATCCCTATTACTGCTCATAGACCGCTGGCAGTAGGGAACCTCGCGGGAGATACGGAATTAGCAGAAATCGGCAACAGGCACGGAAAAACAGCAGCACAAGTCGCATTGCGATGGCTTGTCCAGAAAGACATTGTTGTCATTCCAAAATCCGGTTCCGAACCACACCTGCGTGAAAATTTAGACATCTTTGAATGGCAGCTAACAGAAGCGGAAATGCAGACGCTCGAAAAATCGTAGATACAGTAAAACTTTAAACTTTGGCCTATAGTGGAATTATGGAATAAATATACATTCTCACGACCGGTAGGCGAGTTTCCGAAACTCGCCAATTGGCAATGTCCAAATAGTTGTAAACTTTAGGCTAATATGAGAAAGGAAATAACATAACGCATGAAATTTGGGTTGTTTTATGAACACCAAATTCCACGTCCATGGTACGACGGGGCAGAACATCAACTTTTTCAAGATGCATTAGCACAAGTTGAATTGGCTGACAGACTTGGGTTTGACTATATTTGGGAGGTAGAACACCACTTCCTTGAAGAGTATTCACATTCCTCAGCACCAGAGGTATTTCTCGCGGCATGCAGCCAACGGACAAAGCAGATTCGGTTAGGACACGGTATCGTGCTGATGCCACCAGCATACAACCACCCGGCACGTGTTGCCGAACGCATCGCTACACTTGACTTAGTGTCAAACGGGCGCGTAGAGTGGGGAACAGGCGAATCTGCATCCCACATGGAACTCGGTGGATTCAAAGTTGACCCAAAGTGTAAACGGGAGATGTGGGAAGAATGTACGCGCGAAACTGCGAAAATGATGGTGCAGTCACCTTATGCAGGTTATGATGGGAAACATTTCTCAATGCCGCCTCGTAATGTTGTACCGAAGCCGTTGCAAACACCACATCCGCCGCCATGGGTAGCCTGTTCCAGCCGAGATAGTTTGCGATATGCAGCAAGATACGGGTTAGGCGCTCTTACCTTTGCCTTTGTCGGTGCAGACGAAGCAAAATTCTGGGTGGAGGAGTACTACGAAACCTTTGAAAACAAGTGCACGCCGCTAACACAAAGGGTGAACCCGAACATCGCTATGGTGTCTGGTTTTTCTTGCCATGAAAATGAGGCGACTGCGCTTGCCCGCGGTTTAGATGGCTTACGTTTCTTCCGATTTGCCCTCGCACACTATTATTATAACGGTTCACAAGTTCCAGGGGAAACAAATATTTGGAAACTGTATAAACAATCAGAGCAGGATCCAGCTGAGGCGCGTGCGGGAATCGGCACACCCGACCAAGTCCGTGAACATTTAGAAATAATGGAGGACGCAGGTGTCGATCAAGTTGTTTTTATTCAACAAGCAGGTATGAATCGGCATGAAGATATATGCGAATCATTAGAACTGTTTGCTGACAAAGTTTTATCGGACTTCAAAGCAAAGGATGCAGAACATATAGTACAAAAAAATGAACGACTCGCAGAAGCAATTACAACTGCCGAAGCGCGTAAACCGGCTCTCACATCTCTTAGTGAAACGCCCATTGTGGATTCTTACCCGGTTCTCAAGAAAAAACTGGAAGAACAGACAGCAGAGGTGGGTGAACCTGAGATGAGCGACGATGGCAAAAAGTTTCTACTTTCAATAGAAGGCGGGAAACGGTAAAAGACGTAAAGATGCCAAATAGGTAAGGAAGATCATCATGAAACATGTTATGGTAATTGACGACGATGAGAAAATCTGTTTGGCATTTAAACAGTTCCTTGAAGGTGAAGGTTATAACCCCGCCATAGCGAACAGCGCTGAGGATGGTTTGCACCGCATCGCATCCGAGAAACCGGATGTTGTTCTACTTGATGTCGGGCTCCCTGGAATGAGTGGTTTGGAAGCATTAGCGAAAATTAAGGTGCACCACCCGCGGGTAATTGTAGTTATCATTACTGCTTATGACGATGTGGAAACGACAATAGAAGCAATGCGTCTACATGCATTCGATTTTGTGCCGAAACCGATAGATTTAGATGTCGTAAAAGGCGTCCTTGAACGTGCTTTTCGAACGCAATCTGTCCGCAGCACTTTGCCTGTGGAAGCAGACAGCGATTCGCCAACGGAGCAACGGGGACATCGACTCGTTGGAAAAAGCGAGCAAATGCGCGAAATTTACAAACTCATCGGGGTGATGGCAAGCAATGCAACCACAGTTTTAATTGAAGGTGAAACAGGAACAGGAAAAGACCTCGTTGCCCGCGCAATTCACGTTGGAAGTGAACGGAGAGATAAACCCTTCGTCCCAGTTGACTGTGGCGCACTTCCTGATGAACTGTTAGAAAGTGAACTGTTCGGCTATGAAGCAGGGGCATTCACAGGCGCTAAAGCGCAAGGGAAACCCGGACGATTTGAGTTGGCAGACGGTGGAACGCTTTTTCTTGATGAAGTAGCTAACATGAGTCCCGTACTGCAGGTGAAATTGCTACGCACACTGCAAACACAAGAGATTGGAAGGTTAGGTGGCACACGAACACTCAAAGTGGATGTGCGTGTCATTGCTGCAACAAATCAGGAACTTGGAGAAATGGTCAAACTCGGAGAATTCCGTGCTGATCTCTACTACCGTTTCAAACGTATCTCGCTCCATCTTCCACCGCTGCGAGAACGGCAGGAAGATATTCCATTGCTTGTTACCCATTTCCTGCAACTTATCCAAGATGAACTTGGCAAACCGATCCGTGGTATATCAGAAGAAGGCATGCAGTTGATACAAAATTATGCATGGCCTGGTAATGTCCGAGAGTTAGAAAACTGCCTCAGAAGTGCAGCAACGCTTTCCCGATCAGATGTAATCCTGCCAGATGATCTACCTTTAGAAATACATACGGGACACAGCCCCACCACGCCCGATCCGTCACAGTTGGAAACATCTCTCAAATCTGTTTTACGGGGAATTACGCAAACCGCGATTGCCGAAGGTAGCCAACAACTTTACGATGATGTTGTCGCGTTGTTAGATAAAGCACTCATTGAACTCGCGTTAGATGAATGCTCGGACAACCATAGCAAAACCGCGGAATTGCTTGGCATCAGTCGAACGACTCTTATAAAAAAAATAAAACAGCATGGTGATGACAATAGTCGGGAATAGAGCATTATGGACACGTGGATTCGGATCGCACACCGTGGTGCATCAGGGATCGCCCCGGAAAATACACTTACAGCATTCAAGAAAGCAATTGAAATCGGTGTGGATGCCGTTGAACTTGACCTGCACGGCACTGCTGACGGTGAAATTGTTGTAATACACGACGCTTCTTTGGATCGAACGACAAATATAAGCGGTCTGATTAAGCAAACAACATTAGAAACTATCAAACGTGCCGATGCTGGCGCATGGTTCCATCCTAAGTTTGAAGGCGAACAGGTACCAACGCTTGCAGAAGCATTAACATGTATTACAAGCAGTGCGATTGCACTTTTGGAAATTAAAGATGATACTATAGCCGAGGCTGTTGTCCAAAAAATCCGCGAGATGGACATGCTTGAATTAACTGTTATCATCTCTTTTCACACCTCCGTTTTACAAACTATTCGCACCCTTGAACCGCGCATTCCGACAGGATGGCTTATCGGAAGCAGTAACGGACATACCCCATCTATCCAACTGTGTCAACAACTCGGCTTACTCGGAAGCAGCTTACTTAATGTCAATCACCAACTGATAACCGATGAATTTGCCTACGAAGTCCGTCGCCGTGGTATTGCACTGTGGGGTTGGACAGTAGACGATATTGATCGTATGCGTCAGATGTGTGCTTTCGGAGTCCAAGGTATTACGTCTAACTATCCAGGGCGATTTGCAGCGGTTTAGCTTTTTCGCCAAAATTCAATCGCAATGTATGCAAGTTTTTGTGCAAGCAAAGCTCGTGAAATAGAAACAGCTTTTGAATCAGTCAACGCTTATAATAATGCTTTTAGGGTATTCTATGAAGGTGGAGAGTCAGGAACGTTGATTGGTGAAGAAGAGAGACACGCAGCTTTATTGCTTGGAGTATACTATGGTTGCAAGCGTCTTAACGCCTTTAGAAATGGGTTGCCACAAATTATAGGAGATACTGATGAAGATGTCAAAAAATCACTTAAAATTTTAAATTTTTTAGATAATATATAATCCAAATTAGTCTATTAATTTTTTTCCTCAAAATTGGGAAATAGCAACCAGAACCCACAGCGTATCATGATTTTGAGCATTTAGTTTCAACTTTCTCTTTGATGTTGTTTCACCGCAATGTGTTTGTCAATCAGTTCAAGCACAGCTGGGACCAATTCCGTAGGAATCGCCATCAACGTGCTATCCTCACCTTGAAAAGCAGCCTTATTTTCATCCTCTGTTTGTTGTTCGTAATGAGCAATAACACTTCGTACACGCGTCTCATCCCACCCTGGCGGAAATTTATTCTGCGTCATCATCTGTTTCTCCTTTAGATAATTATCGTGTAAATCAAGTCCAAATCGCAAATCGTTTTGATACACAAATTCCTTGAATTCACACAGCAATCGTGGTATACTCCATAAATATAAGCGGAGTTTCAGAATAAGCAAAGGTTATGAAACAATGAATATTTTCTGTACAGGCATCAGTTGTTCAGGACGCAAAGAGTTACTCGCAGATTTTGAGACACTCTGCGTGCAAAGAGAACTCAACATCGGTTTTTTCAATGTTGGCGATTATATGCACCGGGTTGCTGCGGAGTCACGCGTCCATTTCACAGAAAAAGTGCTTGACTCAGACCCAGCCGTTTTATCATTAGCACGGCGCACTGCCTTCTACGAAATCGCAAGAGATGCCAAATCATACCAACACGCTATCATCGGGTTACACGCCTGTTTCCGATGGCGTGGCAGTCTGCTTGAAGGGTTTTCATTTAAAGATATTGAGATTATTCCACCCGATATGTTTATCAACGTAGTTGACAATATCGCGGACATCTACGCGCGGATGGAAAAAAGCACGCAGTGGGCGGGTATCAAAAAGGCAGCACTTAATGTTTGGTTAGACGAGGAAGAATTTTTGACAAGGCAGATCGCACATCTTACAGAAAAACCGCATTATACTGTCGCACGGCAACACGAACTCGCTAATTTTTATGAATTACTTTTTTCAGACAAACCGAAATTCTATCTCAGTTATCCGATTACACTGCTAAGAGATACGCCGGAGGAGATAGAAAAAATTCGCAAACTCGGCACAAAACTCCGTCACTCTTTTATTGTTTTTGATCCGCTGACAATTAAGGATATGGCACTCGTTACCTTCTCAAAAGCGGATGGTGGTGATGACGAAATGTTGAACGTGCCTGAAACGATGAGCGAATTGGACGATGACGTAATTGAGCAGATAAAAACGCGAACCATCTCGCGGGATTACCAGTTTGTTCATCAAAGCGATTTCGTTGTTGTGCTGTATCCTACGGACAAATTATCGCCAGGTGTTCTTAGCGAGATGAACTATGCTACCCGCCATAATAAGCCTGTATATGCTGTTTACAACGAGACGCGAAGCATCTTTTTTGAAAACTTATGTGATAAGATTTTCGATACATTTGAAGAGTTAGAGGAATTCCTGCAGGAAACATACCAAAGCAGATGAACGTTAATTACCAGTGCCCTGAAATCTCACTTGACAATTATACTTAGATGTCATGCCGATTTGACATCTGAATTTAATTTCATCAATTTTGACCTATAAGGAAAAGTATATGATTGCAAATGAAAAAAATTTTCTGAGTTTTTTACGAGCTCCAAAGCAGTTCCGTATACCAATCTTTCAACGAAGGTATAGTTGGGAAAATCAACATTGCGAACAACTGTGGCATGACGTGTTACGTATTGGAGAAAACAATGATATTTCATCTCACTTTCTTGGTTCTATTGTCTACATAGGTGAGGGTATCATGCAGGCTGCAGAAGTACCGGAATTACTTGTTATTGATGGACAACAAAGGCTAACAACCTTATCATTAATGATCTTAGCACTCCACCGAGCTATCAAGAAGCCCAACACTGATATAGGTATAAAACCAAAACAACTTTCAAATTACTATCTTTTCAATGCTGATGAAGATGGTCAGCTGCGTTATAAACTATTACTTACAAACCAAGATAAGAGTACATTAATTCAGTTGTTAGAAAATAGAGAACTGTCATCTGATGCTTCACCGAGGTTAGAAAACAACTTCAACTTTTTTGAAACTAAACTACAAAACGCTGATCTAAAAACGGTTTACGCTGGAATTAAAAAGTTGGTAATCGTAGACATTGCCTTGAACCCTGATAATGATGACCCACAATTGATTTTTGAAAGTCTTAATTCTACTGGACTAAGTCTATCACAAGCAGATCTCATACGAAACTATGTACTCATGGGACAAAATTTCGATTTCCAGAGTAAACTATATAATGATCATTGGTTACCAATGGAGCAACGTTTTGGAGATGCTTACGCGAAGAAGTTCGATTTGTTTGTAAGGGACTATCTTACTTTAGAAAGGCGACAGATTCCGAATATTGGTGCTGTTTACGAAACTTTCAAAAACCATGTTCCAAGAAAAATAACACCTGAAAAACTACAATCCAAAATTGCTAAAATTGCCCGTTATTCAAATCACTATGTTTCTTTTGCCTTAGAAAAAGAAGAGGACTCAGAACTTCAAAAATGTTTCTCAGATATCAATATACTTGAAGTGACTGTAGCATATCCATTCTTACTTGAAGTTTATGATGACTATAAACAAGGTAATATAAGCAAATTAGAAACAGTTAAGATTCTTCACCTAGTAGAAAGTTATGTTTTTCGAAGGGCAATATGCGACATTCCAACCAACAGTTTAAATAGAACCTTTGCTGAAAGGTTGATGCCGAATGTTCTCAAAAGCAATTATCTTAACAGTTTGAAGGAAACTTTTTTGAAATTGGGAGAAATGTCTGATACATATCGCTTTCCCTCTGATTCTGAATTTAAACAAGAATTTCAGGTTAAAGGTGTATATAATAATCAGAAAAGGTGTCAATATCTACTACGGAAATTGGAGAATCATAATAACAAACAACCGATTCGTCATATTGAGGATTATTCTGTCGAGCATGTAATGCCACAAAATGACGATCTATCGGAAGAATGGCAAAAGGAATTAGGTGAGAATTGGCAAGAGATACATGAGCAGTACCTTCACACTATTGGTAACCTTACCCTAACCGGGTACAATCCAGAGTTAAGCGATCATTCCTTTAGCGAAAAAAAAGAACTTAGACCCGGTGGATTTCGTGATACTCGATTACGCTTGAATGAAAGTTTGGTTGAAACAAGTATATGGAATGAGAGTGCTATCCAGACAAGAGCAGAAGAGCTTGCAGAGAAAGCCCTTAAAATATGGATTTACCCTAAATTAACTGATTCCTGATACATTTGAGGAGTTAGAAAATTTTCTAAAGGGAACGTACCAGAAAAAATAAAAGACATTTAGGACTTACCACGAACAGTAGGCGCGTTTTGTCCACGCGCCGTGCCAGACCTAAGACACGATAAACGGCGCGTGAACAAAACATGCCTACCACGATGGGGATGGCGCATCTGCCGAGGTTTGCTTGCACTCTACAACCTATTGCATCCGGACAGCGATCATGCTATTATAATTACTCAATAGGAGGTAAAGAGATTGCAAAAAGATGATAGAGTATCAATACTCAGCGTAAGACGGATATGGATTGATCTTGCGCTAACAGTATTCTCAATTCAAGTCCTCGTTTTCGCTGTCTTGGTCATACGGCATGAAGCAGCTAAAGGCAACGGGGCAATGGAGACAGCATAAGTTGTAGTAGTCCAACTTGCTGCGGCGATGACAGTTGCTACAGGCACCACATTTGTTCTATTTCAAGGAGTCGATTTTATTATGTTTCTTACACAACTTTACAAAGAACGGCTTGAACGCAAAGTTAAAACCGCAAAAGCGGAAGGCAAAGCTGAAGAGCGTGAATTATGGATAGAATGGAACAATCGTAGATTAGAAGCAGAGGCAAAGGGTGAAACGTTTACAGAACCCCCACCTGCTGAACCAAAGGATTCCAATAAACTACAACAACCTAAGTTGCCACATTCAATAGGTAAGGTTTTCTAACCTAACCGTCACAATGCCGAATAATTCTAAAATCTACCAAAAGTTGTTTTTGTTAGTTGTCAGTTCTATTTTTTAGTTTTTACTCAACAATTCTTTTGAAAGCTGACAGCTGGTAACCGAAAACCATCCTGACTATGAATATCGCTATCCTTTCCCGTGGCCCCGAAAACCACTCAACACGCAGCCTCGTTGAAGCCGCAGAAAAATCAGGACACACCGTCAAAGTCCGAGACCCGTTCGGATTCTACCTCCAAATCGGTGGAACTGGGCACCGTATCACCTATGACGGTGTTCCCTCAGAAGATTTTGATGTCGTTATCCCACGACTCAGCGGTGCCACAGCAAGATACGGTGGAGAGGTCCTATCACACTTTGAGTGGCTCGGTATTCCTGCGGTGAATTCCGCACATGCTATCGCGGACGCACGTCACAAGTTTCGTTCCCTACGTATCCTTGCACAACATGGATTACCCGTTCCACCAAGTCTCACCGTCGGGTCCGCCACGTTTTTAGAGGATGCCACACCTGAAATAGGGGATTATCCGTTTATTTTGAAACCGTTCTACGGCACGCATGGAATCGGTGTGATGTTGTTGGATACGCCGACTTCCCTAAACTCAGCGGTAGAGACAATGTGCGACCTGCATCGGGATTATATCATTCAATCCTTTGTTGCAGAAGCGGCTGGCGTTGACATCCGAATCCTTGTCGTAGGCGGCAATGTAATCGCGGCGATGAAAAGATGTGCAGTGCCCGGTGAATTTCGGGCGAATATCCACCAAGGCGCAAATGGAGAAGCGATAACGCTCACAGATGAATACAGTCGCATCGCAACTGATGCAGCCAACGCACTGAAATTAGGTATCGCTGGTGTTGATCTACTTCAAACAAAAAATGGTCCTGTGATTTTAGAAGTCAACCCATCACCAGGGTTTGAGGAACTGGAGTCGGTCACTAAAATAGATATAGCAAAGGTAATGATCGAATACGCTGCGCAATTAGCAGAAAATCACAAAAGGCGTAGGTAACTAATTGGCTTCTCAGCAACGAAAAATCTTGATGTTCAATCACGAGTTTCCACCGATAGGTGGTGGCGGTGGTCAGGTAAGTTATTTCTTAGGCAAACATTTCGCAGCAGCAGGGCACGATGTGCATCTGATTACCTCGCAATTCCGTGATTGTGCCAAGATGGAAGACGTCCAAGGTATTCACGTACATCGTGTCCGCGCGCTTCGGAAAAATCCGAATGTGTGTGCAGTTCATGAGATGTTGACCTACTCCGTAAGTTCAAGCATTTACGGATTGAGATTTGCGAAAAAGTTTAAACCAGATATTGTCCAAGTCTTTTTCGGTATTCCTGCGGGAGGCGGTGCATACCTTCTACAGAAATTTGATAATGTGCCGTATGTTGTGTTTTTAGGTGGACGAGACGTACCGCGTCCCAATCCCGATCCGCCCTATTATAGTTGGTTATATCTGCTGCTAAAGCCGATTATTCGAGCGATTTGGGACAACGCTGCATCGGTTGTCTCCTGCAGTGATGGGTTGCGCGACTTAGCACGCGAAACGGATTCGAATTTACAGATAGATGTTATTCCTGATGGTGTGGATTTAGAGACTTTTGCACCGACACAACGCGAAGCAAATCCGAAAACAGTCCGCTGTCTGGCTATCGGCAGGCTAATTCCGCGCAAAGGATTCCAATTTCTTATTCAGGCACTCCCGCAAATTCTTGACAAAGTTCAGCATAATTTTGAGATAGAGATTGTCGGTGATGGACCTTACCGGGAAGAACTAACTAAGTTAGCAGAAAGTCTTGACGTAACTTCTTATGTTCGTTTTGCTGGCACAGTGCCGTATTCGAAATTGTCTGAAAAAGACCGTGAAGACGAGGTCTTATTACCACAAAAATACCGTGAGGCAGACATCTTCATTTTACCGTCATTAGCAGAAGGCATGCCGCTTGTCGTTTTAGAGGCAATGGGAACAGGCCTGCCGATTATCGCAAGTCGTGTTCAGGGTATTGATGAACTTGTCGCGGAAGACGTTAACGGTGCAGTGTTTGACGCAGGCGATGTTGATGGACTGGCAAATTGCCTTATCCAACTCATTAACGCAGGTGAAAAACGTATTGAGATGGGCAAAGCAAGCACTGAAAAGGTGAAACTCTATGATTGGAAAAACATCGCTGACACATATCTTGCACTTTATGAAAATATTCTAACAAAAGATTAATTGTAGGAGCGATCTCCGAATCGCGACCCTCTTGTAGGAGCAACCTTTAGTCGCGATCTAATCGTCTTCTGTAGAGCGACCTTTGGTCGCGGTTTTATGAAAAGGAGAAACTATAGACACATGCTACCAATAAAAATTCTTGCTATCGGTGCGGGCGGTTTACAGCGCGCCTTAACCCATCAATTTGTTCATATCCTCAATCAAAGAAAATTATACAACGGTGGTATCTTTGTCGGTCAACCTACAGGCACTGAGAAAGCGGATGCCTTTAATAGGCAGAAAGGCGTATATCATGTCGTCACGTTTGATCTCGATGGTATTCATGACATTCAGCAGATTTCAAGCGTGGTCGGAGCAACAACGCTTTCAACTGGAGCAGGACGTGAACAGTTCTTTGCACAAACCGAAAACCTGTTAGACCTTATTTTAATAGGCGTAACCGAAGCAGGAATCGCCAAAGGCGAACTGGCTATGGATGTGTTAGGTGAGACGCTCTACCGCTATTTTCGGAAACACGGTGCTGATGCAGACATCTGTGTTATAAACACCGATAACCTCCGAAACAATGGCGATGTTATCAGGGATATCCTTCTCAACGAGTATCCGAAACGGGGCGATGATTATACAAAATGGTTAGAGGCAAAAGTCAGTTTTCTCAACGAGATGGGGGACAGACTGGTGCCGCAGGTTTATGCTGTGCCCGATGAGATAAAGGACGCAGCACAAGCACAGATTGAAGGTTCAGATGAATTGATTACCTACGCAGAACAGATGCCTGCGACATCACTAATTTTGGAAGACATGGAGAGCAGGCTACGCGTTCCCTTCGGTGAACTTGATAGCTATGGCGTTGTTGTGAGTCGGGATAGCATTGAGCCGTATCACGATTGGAAATTGCTCCTTGTGAATTCCGTGCATGTGCCGGGAATCACACACAAAGGCATGCTCTCTGGGATAGACTACGTAAATGAAGCAGCATCACATCCCATATTTGCACCGCATCTGGAGCGGTTGATGCGCGGATATGCCGAAATTGTTGAAGCAGATATCCCGATAGCTGGGAAAAGTGCGCGTGCATATACACATGAATTTATTGACCGCATTCGCCGCGTTAAAGATGATAACGCACGGATTAACATCATTGAAACGGTGAAACTCCGTGAACGCGCCGCTGACATTGTCCGATCACCGAATTATGATCGTAGCACAGAACTTTTCAAATCCGATTTTGCATATTCCTTCGCAACTGTACTCCGATTTTTGACACCGCACACAGTATCAGGTGCAGACGACTACCGAGGCATCACCGACACAGGCACGGAGTATGAAATCCGAGACTCTGACCGCACTATACAGAATGTATTAAAAGGTGCATTTGGCACAAGCGAAACAGACGTGGAAAACCGAATTGAAACCATTTTCTCAAATGCTACCCTATGGTCCCCGCAGAATCCAACACCTGAAAATGCGTTGAGTCAGAATCAAGACTTTAGCAAGCGCGTTGCACACTATTATCATCAGTTGGTTAATGGAAAGACGTGTCTTGAGGTTTTGGAAAATATCAACGCAGAGAACATATAAAAGAAAGGCGCGCAAGCTAAGCGCGCCTAACAGAAAATCCAACTAACCCGCGAGAGAGATAACACCCTTTTTGCGTTGTAGCACAGCATCGTAGAATCGCATCGTACCGACACAATCTTGGATACTTGACACAGGTTCTCTGTCTTCACGGATAGCATTCGCAAACTCAGTGAGACTGATTCCATCCCCTGTCAATTCGCCATTGCGCTGATCAGAAAAGTTGGAGGAGAATGTATTTCCGTTCCCAGTATAGTGTTCAAAACCCCATAATCCTTCTAATACGATATATTCATGCTGTCCGGTTATTTCAATGTGATCATAATTACGCTGCCATAAACGTTGGCTACTGAGCTGCAAAGTCCCAACCGCCCCGTTGCTATATTCTACAGCAACAGCGAATGAACCTTGCCCATCAACCTCATTGTGAAAAACGCTCAGTTCGTTAACATCAGCACCAGCGATGTGCCGTGCTAAATCGAAGTGATGGATAGCAAAATCAAGAAGGTAGTGTTTGACTGATCCGTACGGGCCACTACAGAACGAACAGAAAAGTTGTGTGAGTTGGCCGAAGGATTCAGTCTGCATGATTCTCCGTGCTTCTCGCACGCCAAGACTAAACCGGCGTTGGAAGTTGACCATCAATGTCTTACCATGCTTCTCAGCGGTTTCTGCAAGAGTAATCGTTTCTTCAAGCGATGGGGCGGGCGGTTTCGGTGTGAAAACATGGTATCCTGCCGCAAGCGTTTCAAGCACAAGCGGTTGCCTCGGATCCGGTCCCATACTGATTATTACTGCTTCCAAATCCTCTTTTTCAAACATTTCATGTCGATCTAAGTAATATCTGCCTGTGCCAAATTTACCTGCCGCAGATTTTGCTCTATTTTCATCTGCATCGCAAACTGCCTGCAATGCCACAGGTGCTAAATGTAACGCGGGATATATTGTGTGTCTCGCGAAGCCACCAGCACCAAGAAATCCAATTCGAAGAGGTTCCATATTATTTCCTTTGTGCGCTTTTAAAGCGCATTTCTTAAGTATAATTTTGCATAAATTTAGCATACTTACACTTCTCTGTAAAGAAAAATCACAATACAAACAGAGCCATGTAGTTTTCGGTTTTCCTTACGTTTTAGCATGGTCGTGCCCAGGAGGTCGCTCATACAAGAGGGATATTTGATAGAAATGCCTAAAGTTCGGAAAACGTCTACAGGCAAATGTTCATCTATTTTCATATTCCACCATAATAGGATGTCCCCATTTGACTGAATTCTATTTTTAACTCAACCTAATTGCCAAAATTCTGTCAAAAAACAACGCGCAAATAGAAATTAACGCACTAAATTATTTCTCCTTCCTAATGAAAGACAAAAAAGAGAATTCCCAAAAAAGAGACAACCAAAGGCGAAACTTCGGGTTTGCACTGCTTCAAGGCACCTTCATGCGAATCAACCTCGCTTTCGTAGATTCATCGACGGTGCTTTCTGCTTTTATCCATAAACTAACCGGATCAAAAATCATGGTTGGTTTGACCGGCTCAATGATGACAGCCGGTTGGATGTGGCCGCAGTTGTTGGTGTCAAATCTGTTGGAACATCGTCAGCGCAAAATGCCGTATTACGCAGTCGGCATGAGCATCCGCGTGTTTGCATGGTTTGCTATCTCCTTTTGCACCATCGGAATTGGCGCACAAAATCCTATCTTACTGGCTGCTTGTTTCTTAGGATTCTATTTTTTGTCCTCCTCTGCCATGGGTGTTTCTACGCTGCCCTACATGGACATCATCTCAAAATCTATAGCACCGAATCGGCGTGCACGCTTTTTTAGCTTACGACAAATCTTCGGTGGATTTTTTGGAATTTGGGTTGGGTTTTTAGTGCGTGCTATGCTCGGAAATGAAGACGAATTTACTGGCATCCTCGGATGGGTTACGCAGAACTTCAGAACGTTCACTATGTCCTTCATCAGTTCTGTCTGTGGAATAGAAACTGAACTTGGATTTCCATCTAATTACGCTTTTCTCTTTATCTGTTCGGTGAGTACCGCTTTTCTCTCGTTTATTAGTTTCTTAGCTGTGCGCGAACCGATTCATCCTGTCAACTCTCGACGCCAACCGATGTGGCAACACTTAAAGCAAGGCCCACATTTTTTACAAACAGACCCAAATTATCGGAGATTTATCTACTTCCGCATCGGATTGCATTTTTCCAGTATGGCAACCCCTTTTTACACAACGTACGCCTTGTTCGAATTAGGCGTATCTGAGGCAACCATCGGATTTTTCATCGTATGTTCCGCATTGAGCGGAGTCGTTTCTAACGCATTTTGGGGATATATCGGTGAAAAATATGGCGTGCGGTGGGTGCTGATTATCACTGCGGGGTTAATGTTGTTCCCACCGATAATAGCGTTCTTTTCTGGAATGTTACCAGTTCCTTTACTTGTACCTGCCTACCTGTTAATCTTTACCGTTGGCGGTATCTTGACAAACGGAATGATGGTTGGATTCATGGCATATATGCTAAATATTGCACCACCCCGCAGCCGTCCGAGTTACATCGGATTTATGAATACGCTGCTGGTACCCGCAAGTTTCGCGCCCACATTAGGAGGACTTCTTGTAAAACTTATTGGCTACCAATGGCTATTTGCTGTCTGTTTTGGTATCTGTCTTGTCGCTTTTCGCATTGCCACCGGACTACAAGAAATCATGCATGAAAATGAGTTGGAAGAGGATACCGAAGTGTAGTGATCGCGTTGACAATATCGTTGCAATCTTCTGCTGAATATGGTATCATTTTGAAACAAACCAAATTTGTAATGTTAAGTGAAGTGAATGCACAAGCCCCGTACAGTTAATGGAATACTCAGAAAAATAGAAGAAAAAGCAGACACCGGGGAATATCTGTACCGTGGTGAACCAAACACTTTCAGGATGCACCGTATTGTGGAAAGGTTTCCTCTAACTTCTATCGTATTTTCCTTGATGACAGAAACTTTGATGTTGAAGCGGAACACTTTGATATAGAAGAACTACAAACAGCTGTGTTGAGTATATCTAAACAATTTTCACGAAAACCAATCAGTGAGCTTGAACGCCTTTCTGAAATTCAACACTATGGAGGTAAAACCAACCTCATAGATTTCACAAGAGATTATCTTATTGCGCTTTTTATGGCATGCGATGGATCTCCCGATGAGGATGGCAGGGTTATCTTAAAAGAAAAGGAACTGATGGAACCCTATATTGAAGAGCCTTACGAACCAATAAATCGCGTCATTGCTCAAAAAAGTGTATTCGTGCGGTACCCAGATGGTTTTATTCAACCAAACGAAGATGACATCATCAATATTAAATCGGACCTCAAACAGTCAATGCTAATGCATCTACGATATTCCCACGACATTTCTGTTGAAACAATCTATAACGATATACATGGCTTTGTTAAAGATCAAAGCAATCACATGCAATTCTACAAGACGATTTATGAAGGTTTAGTCCAAAAGCAGAAAGGGATCAATTTTGGCGTAAGCAGGCTAAGTGGTTCATTTGCTAAAGAACATATCATCTTATGAAGTCCACGGACAATAAACCTGCTAATGTGAAAAAATATATTATAATTAGTTATGTGGCAACGTAGGTTATGATGCCATATCCAAATGACTTTACCCAATCGCTTTAGGCAGCAAAGGAACATAACACATGGAATTCGTCCAGTTGACAGAAGAACAACGTGAGGAATTTGAGGAAAACGGGTTTTTCATCATGCGGTCGGTACTTGATGAAGATATGATAGCTCGTTTGACCGAAGCAGGGGACCGTATCGTGGATTCGCTTGAAACAGACGCACAGTACGTCCACAAACGTGACGGATTGGTGCAAGAATCCGCATTTGCAGAACTCACATCACAGACAAAAGCAATACCATTAGTTATTCAATTGCTTGGCACAAACATACATATTACCAATACCGCGCTCCTCTATAAGCGACCACAACCACACGAGATGCCTGAAGATCGTGGGTGGCATCGTGATGTCGGTTTGCACTTAGACCTCGGACACAAAAATTGCCCGCGTGTTGGATTGAAGGTCGCTTACTGCTTGACGGATCTCACTGTCCCAAATTCTGGTGCGACACTGTTTATTCCTAAAAGCCACGCTTCAGGAGAACCTTTGGGCATTCCCGAAGGCGAAATTGACCCGATTGAACCTTATGCTGAACCACTTCTCCGCGCAGGGGATGCGTATTTCTTTGAAAACCGCATCTATCACTCCACGGGTCTTAACTTTACTGACAAAACCGCCAAAATTGTAATTTACGGATACCATTACGCTTGGCTCAAACCAGAGGGATACCTTTTACATTACAATGACAAACAGCAGCCTGACGAGGATGTGCTGAAAAATGTTGACGACCTTGGCAAACAATTTCTCGGTGGTGGCGGCGGCGCGGCGGCACAATGGGCAGCTGACCATAATTTAAAACTGGAACAAGCACCACAAGTCGTCACAATTTAGTTCGCGGAAATAGTATTCACATCACTTTTACGAAAGGAACAAAATGAAAAAAATAAAAGTTGGTATTGTTGGCTGCGGTGGCATTGCCGGAGGGAAACATCTTCCCGGACATAACAGCGTTAAAGACGTATCAATTATCGCTGCGTGCGATATTGACAAAGCACGCGCGAAAGCATTTGCTGAAAAACATGAAATTCCACACGTCTTCACCGATTACGAAGAATTAGTCGAGATGGATGAACTGGATGCGGTAAGTGTTTGTACTCCAAATAACTTTCATGCTGGACCGACTATTGCGGCTTTGAATGCAGAAAAACACGTTATCTGTGAAAAACCGATCGCTGCTAATGCGATAGATGGTCAAGCGATGGTAGACGCACAAAAGGCGAGCGGCAAAATTTTACAAATCGGATTACAATCCCGATTCGGTGCTGGTGCGCGAACACTCCGTAAACTCTACGAAGAAGGTTTTTTCGGTGATGTTTACTATGCCCGCGCTATGGCAATGCGGCGACGCGGTGTTCCAGCATCTCCTTCGTTTCTGAGCAAAGCTATCGCTGGTGGTGGACCGCTCATTGACATAGGCGTGCATATCCTTGATGTGCTGCTCTGGATGATAGGATGCCCCAAACCTGTTGAGGCATTCGGAATGACAGCGAAGAAATTTGGGGATAGAGCTGATGTTATCAATCCGTGGGGAAAATGGAATCCTGAAGATTTTGAGGTGGAAGATTTCGCGATGGGAACAATTAAGTTTGAGGGTGAATTGACGGTTACCTTAGAAACCGCTTGGGCATCGCATATTCAGAATATTGGCGGCACTTTCTTTATGGGCGATTTAGCTGGTGCTACTTATGAACCACTTCAGATATATCTTGATAAAAAGGATGAAATGGTTAACTACGAACCCGAACTTCTCACAGGATTACCGGGGGAATTTGAATCTTTCCATACGGCTATCAGAAAAGATTTGCCATCTCCTGTACCAGCAGAAGAGGTCCTGAACGTGGCAAAAATCTTTGACGCGCTTTACGAATCTGCTCGGATAGGTCGTTCTGTACCAATTTTATAATATAACCTAAGTTGCTACCTTGTCCCACAAACTTCACGTAAGGGGTTAAAAAGCCGTTATTTTAGCTATTTAACCTCTTATCAGGGGATTTTTTTTATAGTAAAACCCATAATTAGTTGGACACTTTTGCGCCTGTCTCATCTCCCCTCGCTTGCTATTCTTAGCCCCTCGCTTGCGGGGGGTTGGGGGGTCGGGATAAAGGGGGATAGGCTTTTCGTGTGCCCACTTAATTGTCGATTCTACTATAAAAAAGCATAATTTATTTCGGAATACGGATAATGCTGTCCTGCGCAAAGCTGCCATGATTTGTGGTATTGCGCCACATCGGACAAGGCGATGCATCTTCTCCAAGTAAAGTCCCCCGCATCCAATACGACTTGTTCTCTATTGACCAATGTCCACGCCGCAAAGCAAGTCCGCGTTCGGTAGATGCTGCTTCGGGTTTAGACTGAT
Organism: Candidatus Poribacteria bacterium; assembly: GCA_022825825.1. Taxonomy (GTDB): domain Bacteria; phylum Poribacteria; class WGA-4E; order WGA-4E; family WGA-3G; genus MSPOR6. The sequence continues at coordinate 43,728 of JAJDWA010000033.1, read as the reverse complement.
TATCCCATAGTGGACTTTGTGTGTTTCTTCTAATGCTGCAACATCAGATTATGGATCGTTGCGGGACAAGGTGTTTTCTTGTGTCCAAAACCGATCAAAAAATAAAAAAGGCTTGAATCCAGTGAAAAACTGAACTCAAGCCAACAAGCAAACTGCTAATTATACTTATGGACGTGATTTTATATCGCCCCAAGTTATCGCGAGTTTGTCAGCCGGTTCCACAGCAAGAAATTCGCCATCCATAACCTGCTTAATTTCAGCTGCAGATAAAGCACGACCAAACAGATAATACTCATCCAACAACCCGGCATACCAGCGTCCATTCTTATGGTGACCGATTCCAGCAGAGATTCCCCAGTCTTCCTCAAGCTTTCTGCCGCTCCCCTTGACTGCATGAGTCTCTTCACCATTAATATAGGTTTTCACATCACTGCTATCACTGTCATACGTTCCAGCAAAATGCACCCATTTATTCGCTTCAATCACCGGACCAGGACTGATATTGAAAACTTGTGTGTCCGTTCCGTCTCTATGAAACCATCTGAAACCTGCCGGACGAATTTCCGCGTGGTAAAGTCCACTGGCAATTTCAGTGCCGATCGCATCAAGTAGCGTCTGCGGATCTCCAGAACCAGTATGGTTAACCCAAACCGCAAGTGTGATTCCATCGATCGGCGGGTTTTTAAATTCCGGACCATTCATATCAATCCACACGTTGGATTCTAATGCAATCGCTTTACCGATTACACCTTTCTCCCATTTAGCGTTCCCCTCAACTTTTCCGTTGTTACCATTAATTGAACCATCTTCAACAGTTTCACCTTCTTTGTCAAAACTATAATAAACAGATAGCGCTGGGTCTTTCAGATCTGCTTGGACTGATAGCACACACGCTCCCATAATTATTAAAACTGCAAAATAGACGTGAAACCATTTTATCGAATTAAAACACATTTATAACCTCCTATATATTAAAAAAGACTATTTGGCTTGAATCCGACAAATCACCGAATCCAAGCCAAATAAAGAACATTATTAATCCTATTGACGTAACTTAATGTTGCCCCAAGTTGTAGTAAGTTTGGCTGTGGGTTCCACTGCTGTTATTACCCCATCCATAACCTTCTTAATTTCATCTGCTGGCAAAGCACGGTTATAGATATAATAATCATCCAAAAGCCCTTCAAACCAGCGTCCATTCTTATGGTGACCGATTCCAGCAGAAACACCCCAATTGTTTGAACATTTACCGGAACCAGCAGCTGAATGAGTTTCTTCACCATTAATATAGGTTTTTATTTCGCCATTTTCGCTATCATAAGTTCCAGCAAAATGCACCCACTTATTGGCTTCAATCACCGGCCCTGGGTTGATATTGAAAACAGTTGTATTTGTTCCATCGCGATGGAAAAATCTAAAACCTCCAGGGCGAATTTCCATGTGGAAAAGGCCACTTCCGTGGTCGGTGCCGATCGCATCAAGTAACGTCTGCGGGTCGTTAGAACCGGTATGATTAACCCAAACCGCAATTGTGAATCCATCAACTGGTCCGTTCTTAAATTCTGGGCCATTCATGTCGATCCACGTGTTCGTTTCCAAGCCCACGGCATCACCAAAAACGCCCTTTTCTCGCATGACATCGCCGACAATTTTACCATCATTACCGTTGATTGAACCGTCCTTTACAATCTCACCATCTCCGTCGAAACTATAATAGACAGAGAGTGTTGGATCGCTTAGGTCTGCTGTAGCAGAGATAACGCCTACTGTTAGCATTACTAAAATTGTAATGTTGATGTAAAACCATTTTATCAAATCTAAACGCATTTTATTTCTCCTATGTAGTAAATATAGAACTTACGCACTTTAAAGTAGGTACCCAAACCTGTGTAAGTCCTGATTAAGTTTACGGTTAGGGTTCCTAAAATAACAATAGGAACTCTAATGCATTGTGTTCATAAATATTAGGTGGGAATATCCCACCTTCTGCAAACAAAATAGCCCGCAACAAAACGCTCCAAGTCAGATAAAGAGCGTGCGGGCGCGATGAAAGACTGACGGATATCACCGATATTCGCCTGTTCGTTAACCGACATATTATTACGAATGTTAAATCTGTGGAAGGGGGGGGTAAACCGATAGTTAATAAATCGAATAATAGATAAAAGCATAGAGATAGACCAACTGTGGCGTTGACTTAGATTAATTGAAGTCGTTTGTGCGACATTGCAGTTGCTGTTAGCATTTTTGCCATTCTTTGTCCTGTTTGAGCATCCGTCCCGATGCCAATCGGACAACAATTATCCCTTATGTTCGCCTAAAGTAGACAAAAAACAAATAATACCTATAGTTTCCATCACGCAAATTTTGAACTTGTTTGTAACTAATTATACAAAACTTTGGAAAAATATCAAGAAAAATCTTATGTACATTTGCCTCTACAAAAACTGGGGTAAATCAGGCACACAATTCACTTGCCTGCAGGGACAAAATATGAGAAAATAGACTTAAATTTTTTACGAACAGAGGGACAATTATGGAACAGATACGAGAACTTGCAAAATTACTGGAATCAGGTATTTCAGACTACGATGCACAATTGAAAATTTTACAATCGGAACGACTAAAATATATCCGCCTTTCAATGACTGACGGATTCGGTACTGAAGAAGGTCAATCCAAAGACTCATGGCTATTACATCTAAAACAACTTGAAGATTCATTAGAAGTGCGATTAAAAGCACTAAAACAAGCAATTCAGGAATCTGCCAAATCTTTCCAAGAGCCAAAGGCAGACGCATAATTAACAATGTTACCTCGTTTTTCCTATCCAAAAAAACTTATAAGATGCTTCATATACGCTTTTTTTCTTTCTGCTGTTATAAGTGTGATCGCACAAGAAACTGATAGTACCAAGACTATTCAAGAGGCGGTCCGACATCAGAATCTTGGGTTAGCATATCTCGAAGAATCACAGCCTGCGAAAGCAGTTACCGCTTTTACCACCCTTATTGAACTGCTTCCCCATGAGGCAATTGGCTACGGTAATCTTGCTGTTGCACACCTGCGGTTACAACAGGCGGATGCTGCCGAAGAATGGGTGAAACGAGGCATTGATGTTGCTCCGATGGATAGCCAACTACATTTCATTTTATCCGAGGTCTACCAAGTAAAAGGGCAAACTGCACAAGCAATAGAAGCAATGAAAGAGGCAGTTCGGTTAGCACCAGATGAATTAGAATTTCGGTATAAACTTGTTCGTCACTATTTGGGACAACGGAACAACGCAGACGCGCAACGAGAGGCAACCCTACACTTACAAGAACTTCATTCTCGATCGCCTGTAAATGTTGTGGTACTACTGAAGTTGACACAAGCACTGCTTGGGCAGGAAAAACTTAAAGATGCTGAAAAACTTTGCCAAGACTTGATGATTCTTTTAGGAGATACCGATGCAGAAAAATTGGCGTATCTGACGCAAGGAATAGACGCGATTAAGAGTTCCGACTTAAAGGCTGCCTCACGAAATATCCGTATTTTTGAGAACTTACATCGGGCAAGCCCGCGCTATCAGCAAGGCATTGGCGAATTAATAACCAATATCCTTGGACATCCGATAGAGACGTTTCGTCCAGGATTCAAAGCGCGAATTGCAGCAAAACAGAGTCCGCCGATAAACGTGGAATTTGTGGACGTTACGGAACAACTTGGGCTTGCCAACGTTAAAAGTGAATCCATAGATCACACAACCATCTCATTGTTTGACTACGATAACGATGGAAATTTGGATATTTTTACAACATCACCACCAATATTGCTTAGGAATATAGATGGGAAATATGTGCCTGTCAAACACCTTGAAAAAATCATTGGGAAAAGGTCTCCAAATCCACGCACTGTTTCCTATGCCGATATGGACAAAGATGGAATACAAGATATCCTATTTGATATATTTCTACCTATTGATTATGATCATGATGGAGACCTTGATCTTTTTTCCGATAAATCTGGTATAACATTGTATCGGAATAACGGGACCGGAAAATTAACAGATGTAGGTGAACAAACTTTCATATTGACAGATAGCGGCAAGCAAACGCCTACAGATATGCTTGCCGCAGATTTTGATGATGATGGCGATATTGATATTTTTGTCACGCATAGCAAAGCAGGATGCACGTTGTACGATAACCTCCGCCAAGGAAAACTCCGCGCAGTTTTTAAGGAAACTGGAATTCCTCAAGATGTTCCTTATACATCAGCTGCAGCAGGTGATTATGATAATGATGGCGATATTGACCTATTTTTAGCCGCTACAAACGGTATTCATTTCTATCGCAATAGAGGGGACGGAACTTTTGTTGCTGACATACGATCAGAACAAATTTCTGAGAAAAGATATAACGATTCACAAAATGTATTAAGAAGTCTCGATTATGATAATGACGGATTTCTTGATTTATGGGTTGTTAGCAAACACGGGTTATTTCTGTTTCGGAACGATGGAACGGGTCAGTTCACAGAAACCAGTGGGATAATACCGATGGAAAAAGGAGTCACGGGTGCCGTAGGCGATTACGACAACGACGGTGATTTAGACCTATTCTTTATCAACGACAAAGGGCAGCTACGGGCGTTACAGAACAATGGTGGAAATCAAAACAACTGGATACAGGTGCGGTTAGAAGGAATCACAACAGGCAATAACAAAGTAAATAGAGACGGAATCGGTTCAAAACTTGAGGTGAAAGTCAGTGATCTGTATCAATTGCAATATGTGTCCGAACAGGTTGCACATTTCGGATTAGGAGGCTATGACGCCGCAGATGTTGTGCGTGTTGTGTGGACTAATGGCGTTCCACAGAACGTCATCCAACCGAAGGCAAAACAACGGATCTTGGAAAAACAGGTTTTGAAAGGTTCATGTCCATTCCTATATGTCTATGATGGCGAAAAATATCAATTTGTTACCGATCTGCTTTGGCGTGCTCCACTCGGACTCGTCACCGCTATGGGATTTGTCGCGCCCGATGAGACGAGAGATTTTATAAAAATATCGGGATCTCATATACAACCCAAATCTGGCAAATATTCTATTCAGATAACAGAAGAGTTGTGGGAAACTGCTTATTTTGATATGGTAAAACTCATAGCCGTTGACCATCCTGTTGACACCGATATTTTCGTAAATGAACAGTACACGCCACCCCCGTTTGCAGAATTCAAAATATACGGTGTTTCAGAGAAATTATATCCAAAATCTGCTGTAAATCATAACGGTGAAGATGTATCTGATGCCTTAAAAAAGACAGATTATTATTATGCCGTTGAACACGCATCCGGTCCCTACCAAGGTGTTGTAGAACTGCATGCCATTATCCTTGATCTTGGTAATATTCCTGATAACGAACCTTTGACACTTTACCTCAACGGTTGGATTTTCCCCACGGATACCAGCATCAATGTTGCCCTATCCCAAAATCCCGCAGTTGCACCGAGTTTTCCTTCTCTTGCTGTGAAAGACAAAACAGGCGAGTGGAAAACCGTTATTGATATGGTTGGCATACCTGCAGGTAAAAATAAGACTATCACTATTGATCTGACAGGCAAATTTTTGTCGAATGATAGGCACGTTCGGATTAAAACTGATATGCAAATTTACTGGGATGCAGTATTTTTCACAGTCGGTGACCAGGATGTTCAGATGAAAATAACGGAATTGAATCCTGACAGTGCCGATCTCCATTATCGCGGCTTTTCGGAGATGTATCGACCAAACCCGCACGCACCACATCTGTTTGACTACCAAAAAGTAACAAAAGCTGGGCAGTGGCGTGACCTTGCAGGATTTTATACCCGCTACGGCGATGTCAATCCATTATTACAAGCAGTTGATGATATGTATGTTATCCTCAATGCGGGGGATGAAATCACGGTTGAATTTGATGCAGCGCGACTACCGCCACTAAAATCGGGTTGGACTCGGGACTTCATCCTCTATAGCGATGGATGGGACAAAGATGGGGACATCAATACTCTCACATCACAGACGGTTGAACCGCTACCGTTTCACAGTATGTCTGCTTATCCGTATCCAGATACCGAACATTATCCTGATGACGAAGCACATCAGCGGTATCGGCTTGAATACAACACACGACGCGTAACGCATCAGCTGCCACCATTATCAAAAGGGACAAAACCATGAAAACGAAACACGTCCTAACTGTTATTATCTTGTTGTTAATTAATGCCTTATTCCTCAGTAATGGAATTACTCAAGATCATGCGCAATGGAATTTACCAGAAGGTGCCAAAGCACGTCTCAGCAAAGGACGCATAAATGATATAAACTTCTCACCAGATGGAACTCAAATTGCAGTAGGAAGTGCTACTGGTGTTTGGCTTTATGATGCTCGTAACGGTACTGAACTGACTCTACTTACTGATCACGCATCAGAAGCTGGCCCTGTAGCATTCTCACCAGACGGTAATACATTAGTGAGCGGGTTGTCCGGTAATATTATGCTGTGGGATATAGCCACTGGTAAACTTTTGAAATTTTTCAGGAGACAAAAGGGGACAATAAAGGCATTAAGCATCTTTGACGATGGCAAAACACTCCTCTGTTTAAATTATGATGGCTCAGCAAATATATGGGATATTGCCACTGGAGTTAAAATAAAGGATTTGCGCACGATGTCTTCACACGGACTTGGTGGGGCTCTGAGAATCGCCATTGGACGCGAAGTTACAGCATCGAATTTGTACCTTAAGAAAATTAACGGTAACGGAATTTTTGCGCTTGGGTACAAGGATGGCACAATTCGTTTGAAGGATGCCACTACAGGGCAACACCTGAAAACACTTGAAGATCGTGAAGAGTATATAGACCTACTGTTTTCGCCAGATGGCACTATACTTGCTGTTTGCCCTCTTAATGCTCCGGTTCGTTTATGGAATGTTACTACCGGATATTTACTCATGACCCTTGCTGAAAAATCAGGTTTCAATAGGATACTTACTTTCTCTAAAGACGGTAAAACCTTTATTTGCCAGACGAAGTCGGGTGAAATAGAGTTATGGGATGTTGCGACTAAAAAACTACGCCTGAGGCTTAGTGGAAAGTTAAACAGCACGATTCATGTATTGGCAGTTTCGCCTGACGCTAAGACGATTGCAGGAGCTAATCGAAATGGTGAGATCCGAATCTGGGATGCTAAAACCGGTGACGAATTGTTTTCCTTTACAACAGGACATACGCAGCGGCTTAACGCTTTGGTATTTTCATCGGATAGCCGCATCTTGGCGAGTGGACATACTACAACAATTCAGTTTTGGGATGTGTCCACCTTTACTCAATTTTCTAACCGTATAGACACGAATACCTTGCTCAGTGATCTGGTGTTTTCATCGGATGGTAGAACAGTGACTGGTGCAGAGAGTTTTAGATTTGAAATAAAAAAACGCGATACGTTTATCAAGGAGAGTATAAGTGGTGCATTGAGTTTATGGGATATACACTCAGGACATAAATTGTCCAGTTTTGGCGTTGAATCACACAAAGGAAAAGCACCTGTGCTTCCAGGACAGCTGAGAATATCTTCGTCTTCTGGAGGCATAGAGGGCAATGTTGTGTTTTCCCAAAACGGATATATGCTTGCCGCCGCCCTAAATTCAGATCGTACCACAAAGGACAATAGATTTACCTTACACTTATGGGAAGTGCCTCACGGGCAGTTGTATTTCACTCTCAAAGGGCATACAGATAAAATTAACGCGCTGGCATTTACACCAAATGGCAAAATACTTGCAAGCGGAAGTGACGATGGGACAATTCGACTGTGGGATGCAAGCACTGGCACACAGATGTTAAGTCTCTCTTCAGGTAAGACACGCGCTTTAGCATTTTCCATGGATGGTAAAATTCTTGCGAGTATTAGTAATCCTGTTCAAATTCAACTGTGGGATATTGCCATTGGTAGACAATTGACATTTCTTAAAGGGCAAAACGGTTCTGCAAACGTTTTGGCGTTTTCGGCTGATAACAGAATTCTTGCAAGTGGTAGCAAGGATGGAGCAATTCGACTATGGGATATTGCCACTGGCAATAAAATATCTACCTTCAAAGGACACCCCGATAGGATAAAAGCACTTACGTTTTCACCGAACGGCAAAACCCTTGCCAGCGGCAGCGAAGATGGTGCAATTTTTCTTTGGGACGTTCTTAAATAAAGATACTACCATTCAAGCGTTGTTTATTGTGTTATTCTTGAAATGTCTTGCCGGTTCCCTTATGTTCAACCTGACGCAAGGGAACGTATAAACAAACAGTAGCAATTACCAAAATTCCCGCCAAAACAACGTAAGAATAAGCATTATTTCCATATAACCAATTACCAAAGACGCTGCTAAAAATCGTTTTTACAAATTCCGGGTGTGCTGATTTGTCATATAGCCAGCCACCGAGAAGCGGGCCTAAGATACGTCCTAAACTCAAAAACGCATCCATAATACCGATAGCCGCGCCTTGTCCAATGCTGGTCTGCTTAGATATCCACGATGTATTTGTTGGGCGAATCAGTTGATTGCCGATTCCAGTAATTGTGAGGTAAATTGTTAGTGTTACGAAGTTGAACGCGTAGAGCAAAAACACCATGCCGAGAGCATTCAGCAATAAACCTGCTATAATTATCCGCCGTTCTCCTAACCTGTTAATCAATTTTCCGAGCAATCCCCCCTGTAACGGCACGACAATCGCACCCATGACCATAAACATCCATCCCATCTCTTTTTGCTTATACTCCCAGCCTGCTTCAATGAACAGTGGAAAAGTCGCCTCCAATCCGGCGAAACTGAAGGTAGTGAAAAAGGCAACAAGAAATAGAGGGATGAGCGGAGATTGCAATGTTGTCCGCCGGAATAGATCGCGTGGTGATATCCATTCATGTTGTTCTGCCACAACATCTTTCTGAAGCGATTCAGGAAGAAGAATGAACGCAAAAAGAAAAGTTAGTAACGACAACCCTCCTGCAACAAAAAATGGTAGATCGTGCCGACCCATCACACCGCCAATTGCTGGGCCAAGGATAAAACCGAGCCCCATTGCTGCGCCCATCAATCCCATGCCTTTACCGCGTTCCTCTGATGTGGTAACATCCGCAACATAGGCCATTACGCTTGGCAACACTGCTGCTGAAGCGATGCCCGCTGCACTCCGAGCGGTGAAAAGCCATATATACTCCTTTGCCAATCCAAAAGCGGCTAAGGCAACGGCATTTCCAAGCAACCCAAGCAGAATTGCGGGTTTCCTACCGTACTTGTCCGACAAACGCCCCCAAAGCGGCGCGAACAACAGTTGCATCCCAGAATATGTAGAAAGTAATATAGCGATTTCGGTGGGAGTTGCCCCGATATCTTCTGCGTAATAAGCGAGATTTGGAATGATGATGCCAAACCCAAGCATCACAAAAAACAGGGTTAAGAACAGGAGAAGAAGTCTCGATTTTTGCATTCGTCCGTTCAAAAAACAGATTCTGCACACTTGAGAAAATTCCAGTTTGTGCAGTATCAACTATTATAGCAAGGCATAAGCAATATGTCAAATATTAAACAGAATCTCGACATAGTAAAGCAGGTTCTTTCCTAAATTTTGTTGTGTAAATTCACCTCTTTTTCTGCTATAATTATGTCTGTAAATTAGTTGAAATCTAAACCGATTTTTTATCGTAAAATACATCATAAACATAAAAGCAGGAGAATCCATGTCTTCCGAATTTGTCCATCTACACAACCACAGCGAATACAGCATGCTTGACGGTGCATGCCGTATTTCGGATATGATTCAGTGGGCAGTTGAAAATAGTACGCCCGCTGTTGCGCTTACCGACCACGGCAATATGTTCGGTGCGTGGGAGTTTTACACTAAAGCACAGGAGGCTGGTGTAAACCCTATTGTCGGGTGTGAGGTATATGTTGCCCCTGGTGACCGAACAGTCCGTGGGAAAGACCAAGGTAGCCCCTACCATCTAACGCTCCTTGTAGAAAATGCGGCTGGCTATCAAAATCTCCTTGAATTAGTGTCACTCGGTTACATAGAGGGTTTCTATAGCAAACCGCGCATTGACATGGAAATCTTACGAGAATACCGTGAGGGAATTATTGCACTGACGGGATGTATTCAAGGGCAGGTCCCACAACTTCTCATCTCAGATAAACGGGAAGAGGGCATCCAAAACTTCAAAACCTTGATTGATGTTATGGGTCCTCGTAACCTCTATGTTGAGGTGCAAAACCATTTTATTGACAAGGAGCTTGAGGCATACCCGATAATGGTTGACTTAGCGAGAGAATTTGATCTCCCTCTCGTCGGGACAAACGATTGCCATTACCTCCGCAAATCCGACCATCACATGCACGATGTGCTTCTCTGTATCCAAACAAAGAAAACTGTCAACGACCAAGACCGGATGCGATTTGATAATCATTTCTATTTTAAGGACGTTAACGAAATGCGGGAAGCGCTTAAGAATTACCCGCCAGAAGCCATTAGTAACACACTTGAAATTGCAAAACGGTGTAATCTCAAACTTGATTACGGTAAGAGCGTGATGCCGAAATATGATGTACCAGAAGGGCATACAAATGAGAGTTATCTAAAAGAACTTTGCTACCAAGGGTTGCGTGAAAAAATGGGCGGTGAACTCTCCTCGGATGTTCTCCAAAGGTTGAATCATGAACTTGATATTATAAATAAAACCGGTTACCCAGGATATTTCCTGATTGTATGGGACTATGTTAAATACGCTAACGAACAAGGATATCCGCTCACTGCTCGTGGCTCCGCTGCCGGTAGCCTTGTCTTGTATGCACTTGATGTAATTGCTTTCAATCCGATGGAGTACGGCTGTATCTTTGAACGTTTTTTAAATCTTGAACGAATTAGTCCACCTGATATTGATATTGACTTTGCAGACCGCGCCCGTGACCACGTTATTGAATACCTCGTTAATAAATATGGTCAAGACTCTGTCGGCAAGGTTGCCACCTTTGCAACCATGGGAGCAAAAGCCGCTATCAAAGATGTTGGACGTACACTTGATGTACCCCTTGAGAATGTCATTAAGTTAACGCAGTTGATTCCCAGCACCCCGGGTATTTCACTTGATGATGCCTTGGAACAGGTGCCCGAATTTCAAGCACTTGCCGAACAACCAGAAAATAAAGAACTGATGGACCTCAGTAAAGCCGTAGAAGGCATGAAACGACACGTCTCGTGCCATGCATCCGCTATTGTCGTTTCAAATGGGCCGCTGACGGATTTCGCACCACTGTTTAAGGATAGACACGACCAGGTTGCAACACAGTTTGAGGGCAAAACTGTTGAAAATGTCGGTATCGTCAAATTTGATTTCCTCGGTGTTCGCAGCCTCACTGAGATTCATGACTGTCTCCAAATGATTAAAACGAATCACGGCAAAGATTTGAAGTTAGAGGATATCCCTTTTGACGATGAAAAAACCTTTTCACTCATCAGTAGAGGATTAATTGCTGGCTTATTCCAATTGGAAACCTCCTCCGGCATGTATAGGGTTGTCACACAGCTCAAAGCGGATAACTTTGAGGATTTCGCTGCAATTCCGGCCCTCTATCGTCCAGGTCCGTTAGAAAGCGGTATGATGCAACAGTTCATTGATAGGAAAAACGGATTGGAAAAGGTAGAATATATACACCCTTTGCTTGAGAACGCACTCCAAAATACTTACGGTGTATGCGTCTATCAGGAACAGGTGATGCAGATTGCGCGCGATATGGCAGGCTTTACTCTTGGGGAAGCTGATGTGCTACGTTCTGCTATGGGTAAGAAAAACCCTGAGTTACTCCAAGCACAGCGAGAGAAATTCGTTGAGGGGGCCCTGAAAAATGAAATCTCTAAGAAAGAGGCAGAGGAAATATACGACCTGCTCGAACCTTTTAGTGGATACGCCTTCAACAAATCACACTCTGTCGCTTATGCGATGTTAGCTTATCGCATGGCGTATCTGAAAACACACTACCCACATGAATTCATGGCAGCAATGATGACCGGCGAAGCAGGCGACACCTCTAAAATTACCCGTTATCGAGCTGAATGTGCGAAACTTGCTGACTTCCTTGGTGTTGAAATCAACGTGCTCCCGCCAGATGTTAACAGCAGCGATAAGGATTTCGCAGTGGACGGCAATGACATCTGCTTTGGGCTTGTGGCAGTGAAAAACGTTGGTGACAATGCTATAGATGCCATTGTGGAGGCACGAAAAGAGGGTGGTTCATTCACATCACTACAAGATTTCTGTGAACGCGTGGATACAAAAGTGGCCAATAAACGTGCTATTGAAGGTCTTATTTTAAGCGGTGCGTTTGATAAACTGGAAGGACATCGGGCGCAACTCCTCAATAACTTGGAAAGTATCCTGAAAGCTGCACAGAGCGCACAAACAGAACGCGAACGCGGACAGATGAACCTCTTTGGAGAGGCAGAGGATGTCCCGGCAACAGTTGTGACGCTCGCGGAGACAGAGGAATACGCCCCTTTGGAACGGCTTAAGCTGGAAAAAGAACAACTCGGTTTTTATGTTTCCGGACACCCACTCCAAGAATACACAGACATCGTTGAAAACTATACATCAGCAAGTACCCAAACCCTTGGCGGACACCCGATTGAATCCACAGTTTCTGTAGCGGGAATGATTACCAGTGTCACAAACCGCACTACCAGGAAAGGGGACCCCATGGCAATACTTGAGTTTGAGGACCTTGAGGGATCAATAGAGGTTGTTGTTTTTCCAGAGGCCTATAAAAAAGCAGGAGACCTTTTTGAAGATAGAATGGTTTGGATTGAAGGAACAGTCAAAATCAATCAGAATGGCAAAAACCGAAATTCTGATGATGAAACCGAAGTAGAAGAGCGCCAGGTACAGGCAGACACAATTTTAGATATTGAAACTGTTTCTGAGCAGCAGACATCTGCTGTTGAGGTGACAATCCCAGAATCCGATCTTGATAACCTTGACAAACTAAAAACTCTTAAAGAAATTGCACTTGCCAACAAGGGAGAGCTGCACCTAATTTTGCGTCTCATGAGTCCACGTTTCGGTGAAGTCATCACACGATGCGGTTCTAACTATAGGATTACAGATAAGGAAGATGTCTTCAAACAGGTCCAAAATCTATTCGGAGAGAACTGCATTAAACGAAGCAACAGAACGAAACCCAAGAATAAAAATGGAAACCGTACTCCGCGAATGAATTATGTTTAAGAATGATGCTGTTAGGATAGGCTAACAGCAAAACGTTTCTATCAAATCACGTAAGAGGAGATTTACTGATTATGCAGTATCGTACTCTCGGTAAGACAGGGCTCCGTGTTTCAGAAATAGGCTACGGCGGCGGTAGAGTTCGTCCAGAGCATGATGAAAAATCGCTTGTCAATATGATCCATTATGCCATAGATTGTGGAGTCAACTACATAGATACAGCGCCCAACTACGGCGGAGGCTATAGTGAAACAGTTATCGGCAAAGCGATAACGGATCGTCGTGATGTTTGTATCGTTGCAACCAAAACGGAAGCGTATGACCCGGATGGTATCGCAGCGGATGTGGAAGGTAGCCTAAAACGACTTGGCACTGATTATATTGATGTCCTACAATTCCATGGCGGTTGGTTTTACGCAAAAGAGACGGAACAGATTCTGGACAGTGGCGGCTTGGAAAAATATCTTAAATTGAAGAAAGAGGGAAAGGTGCGGTTTATCGGTTTTTCTGCAGACGGTCCGTCCGGCGGCACAGAACAACTTATTGCCACTGGTGAGTTTGATATGATGCAAATCCACTACAACCTGATATATCAAAGTACCTGTGACACATTCGGCAGGCGCGGTGTTATTCCCGATGCTGTTGCACAAGAGATGGGGATTGTGTTGATGCGATCTACCACAAGCAACGTCTTCCAAAATCTTATGAAACACTGCTTTCCTAATGAGATGGCGGAAGTCGATGTGGATAGTTTTTTGCTCAACTATTCACTTTCAAATCCGATGGTCAATGTTGCACTGATGAGTTTACAAAGTACTGATGATGTGGACTGGACAAATGCTGTGTCGGATAATGTTGATGCACGGTTAGATCTGCGGGCGATACATGGGAGGTAGTTAACCAATGAAAAACATTAAAGATATGTCCCCTACTGAATTCCGAAAATTGTTAGATATCCTTGTTAACGAAGAACTTTTTGAATCGCGTGAACGACTTGCAGCGTTATTGGCAAAAAATAGTCCGCAAGAAGCCTTAGAAGCGGAGTTTCTTGAGTTTCACGGAGATTACGAAGATTTGGGGTTTTGGTTTGAGACGTACACAGAGGATCCGCTTAAAGGTTTAGACCCTCATACCCCGCTCACCAAAAAGTTAAAGCGGCAACGCGACTATATCCTGGCAAACCGGAAGACGACCCTCGAAGAACGAATTAATAGACGCATGGGCATTTACTTAAAAAGCGACCCGAAACCGAAAAAGAAGATTATTGAACTGCCACCAGACGAATATCAAGAATTACTTCGGACCCTCGTAACACAGGAACTCTTTGTTGTACGCGATCAACTCACAGCATTATTGGCACAAAATGTGTCAATTGCAAAATTAGATATAGTATTTCGGGAATTTTTCGTTTCTTATGAGCTCTTAGAACTTGCCCTTGAGGATTATCACTACGATCCTGATGAAGGCTTAGAGGTATCCCCAGAATTTGATGAAGAATTAGGTCGGGTAGAGGAACATCTTAAAGCGGGTGGCAAAACTTATTCGCTGGAAGAAATTTTTAAAGAACTTGAGGGTGAATAAGTTTGTACACATTAATAATCAGTGCGGATGCCAGAGCGGATTTGCAACGTTTACACCCAACAATCCGCACACGAATCCGGAACAAATTAGTACAACTACAAGAAACTTGTGATCATAGACCGCACAAAGCGCTTCAAGGCATACATAGAGGAAAATTTAGTTTAAGAGTGGCTAAAGATTATCGTATTCTCTATACTTTCAATAAGCAGACTAAAGAGATAAACGTATACCGAATTGGGCATCGTAGTAAAATTTACTAAAATAACCCAAGTTGTTTACCTATAAGATTTTAGGCACACAGAAGCCATTTTTAATAGAGAACAGCTCGTTATTCGTGAAATTTTGTCCCGTAAACGTTCAGTTTGTGTGCTACTATGTGGCAACTTAGGTTTAAAATAGAGGACTCAGGAAAATTGTGAGGTGTGATTAGAAGCGCACCTACAAGTTTGTCTATTATCTATGGTTTCCGCGGCGGTCTCTCATTAACTGATGTCTCTTCTTTGCTTAACACCTCTATGAGATGATAGGCGTACCTGCCTACATCCTGTATTTCAGTTCCCCGATCCTCCAACCTGACTTTGAGTCTGTAGATAAACCCCGGTTCGAAGTCAAAACCTTTTATGTTTTCATAGAAAAATTCCCACTCTTGACTCTCCTCGTTAAATTCAAGATAGCATTCTTGCTCAATGAAGCCTTGGCAGGTTTGGGTGTAAGGGCCTATTATGAGAATCTCTGTATTGTCCTTGCCTGATCCGATTAAAGGGCCCACACTTGTGGTTTCACGCTGGCATCCGATGGTGAAAGATAAGAGGATTAGTATGATTGGAAGTATTAGTTTTGTTGAAAATGACATTTTTATTTGAGACAAGAAAGTTGTAAAATTACTTTTTCTAACGTTTTTTCCAATCGATCTAATCTTTTGGCTAAAGTTTCAATTGTTTCTGCCATGTTCAAAATATCCTTCACTGTTGACAGTTTATACATCCAAGAAATTCCGAATCACATAATCCAGAATACCGCCATTTTTATAGTATTCCACCTCTATAGGCGAATCAATTCGGATAAGCAATTCCGTTATGTGCGTTTCACCGTTTGCTCGGACGATTTTCATTGTTGCAGTTTGACCCGGCTGTAGATCATCAGCAAATCCTGTAATACTGATAATCTCACTCCCGTCAAGATTGAGTGTCTGTGCATTTTCCCCATCCTTGAATTGCAATGGTAAAATACCCATACCGATAAGATTGCTACGGTGGATTCGTTCATAACTTTGGACAACAACCGCCTTGACACCAAGCAGTTTCGGTCCCTTCGCTGCCCAATCCCGTGAACTTCCCATACCGTAATCCTGACCAGCAAAAATAACTGTAGGCACTTCATTTTCGCTGTAGTGGAGGGCTGCTTCGTAAATAGTTGTCTGTGTCCCTTCAGGATACTGAAGCGTCCATCCGCCTTCAACATCAGGCGTCATTAAATTTCGGACACGGCGGTTTGCAAACGTGCCACGACTCATCACACGATCATTGCCGCGCCTTGCGCCGTAGGTATTGAAATCTCGCGTTTCAACACCACGTTCCTGTAAATAACTGCCTGCAGGACTCGCTGCTGCGATTGCACCTGCGGGAGAGATGTGGTCGGTAGTAACAGAATCTCCGAAAATACCGAGGATGCGCGCATCAACGATATCCGAAATCTGTGCGGGTTCACGTGAAAAACCTTCAAAGAAGGGGGGATGCTGAATATAGGTGCTTCTTTCGTTCCACGGATAAAGCACACCAGTTGCGCCTGCAAGTTCTTCCCATTCCGGCGCCTGATTACCGATCGATTCGTACATCTCCTTAAACGTCTTTCGGTCAACCGCTGCGCCAACCATATCAGCAATTTCTTGGCGTGTGGGCCAAATATCCCGCAGATAAACTGCCTCACCAGCATCATTATGCCCAATAGGTTCTGTAGCGAGGTCAATATCAATTCGTCCTGCAAGGCCGTATGCAACGACAAGTGGAGGTGACATCAGGAAATTGGCTTTTATCTCTGGATGCACACGTGCTTCAAAATTTCTATTTCCACTCAAAACGCTGGCAGTTACGAGGTTTTCTGCGTCAATTGCCTCTTGAACAACTTCGTTTAGCGGTCCGCTGTTACCGATACAGGTTGTGCAGCCATAACCTACTACGTTATATCCTAACTTCTCTAAATAGGGCAACAATCCAGTGTTCCGCAAATATTCCGTTACGACGCGCGAACCTGGCGCTAAACTTGTTTTGACATAATCGGGAACGCGTAAGCCTTTTTCAACCGCTTTTTTGGCGAGTAGGCCTGCACCAATCATTACGGAAGGGTTGCTTGTATTTGTGCAACTTGTAATTGCTGAAATAACGACCGCCCCGTGAGTGATATTGCCATCGCTTGCCCTTTCTGTTACACCAAAACCATCTTCTGCTATGGGTTTCGTAAGGAGTTCATTAAAGGTGTCTTTGACATCTGACAAGGCGATTCGGTCTTGTGGTCGTTTTGGCCCGGCAATACTCGGTTCAATATCGCTGAGATCAATTTCCAACACATCGGAGTATTCAACTTCTCCGAGGCGCGGAATACCGAACAATCCTTGTGCTTTGAGATACGTTTCCACAAAGTCAATATGTGTTTCGTCTCGACCGGTGAGACGGAGGTAATTCATCGTCTCAGCATCGGGTGGAAAAAATCCTATCGTTGCACCATATTCGGGACACATGTTAGAAAGCGTTGCCCGGTCAGGCAGTGCAAGTGCTTCCACACCTTCACCAAAAAATTCAACGAATTTACCGACAACTGCTGCTGCTCTGAGACGTTGTGTCACAGTCAACACCAAATCCGTTGCGGTTACGCCTTCTTGGAGTTCGCCTTTCATGTGAACACCAAGCACTTCAGGAGTCAAAATGTATACTGGTTGCCCCAGCATCGCCGCTTCTGCCTCAATACCACCAACGCCCCAACCGACAATGCCCAATCCGTTAATCATGGTGGTATGTGAATCTGTACCGACAACAGTATCAGGATAAGCAACCGATTCTTCTGCCATTACGACCTGTGCAAGATATTCCAAATTCACCTGATGCACTATGCCGATAGATGGGGGAATGATATTGAACTTTTCAAACGCCTGCTGCCCCCATTTCAGAAATTCGTAACGTTCCTTGTTACGTTCAAACTCTCTGCGGGTGTTAAATTGAAAAGCGTTCTCTGTGCCGTAAGCATCAACTTGGATAGAGTGATCAATCACTAAATCAACAGGTACGAGCGGTTCAATCATTTGCGCATCGCCACCGAGTTCTGCAACAGCAGACCGCATCGCAGCAATATCAACAACAAGTGGTACGCCTGTGAAATCTTGTGCTACCACGCGCGCAGGCTTAAACGGAATTTCCGCTGCCTTCGGGGAATGTGCATCCCAATTCGCTAAGTTGACAACGTCCTGTTCGGTAATCTGATGTCCATCATAATTCCGTAGTAGCGATTCAAGTAGAATGCGAATACTAACAGGCAAGGCTTCAATTGAACCTTTACCTGCTTCTGCTAAGGCAGGAAGCGAATAGTAGGCGCACTCAACCCCTTCGCTTTCAAGGGTTCGGTGTGTATTAAATAGATTGTGAGTGGGGTGGGGCATTTGCAAAAACTCCTTCGTATTAGTCTATATTTTTTAAGTTATTTTACCATAACAGGCATTGGAATTCAATTGTTTTATGGATTTTGTCTGAACCAGGATTTTCAGAATTGACAAAATATGGACACACCCCTTTTGTCCGAATTACTTGCAATCCAACACAAGATATGATACAATTATTTTCACAATATAAATATAATGTGAGTTCGATTAAACTTTGATCTATGTTGGAATCGGGTCCACAAACGTTTCTACCCCCTTTATCCCCCCCAACCCCCGCAAGCGGGGGTAAGAATAGCAAGCGAGGGAAAATCCGCTTATTTGAGAGGGAAAGCGGACAATAAAAGATGAATTAGACTTATCCCGAACTCACCGTTATAGTTATACGGAGTCTTGAGGCACACGTGCAAACTGACCGCAAATCTTTGAAAATTTATCTTGATACTTGTTGTTTGAGTCGTTCTTTTGATGACCAAATGCAAATCCGAATCTATCAAGAAACTGAATTTATCAGACGAATCCTTGCTCAGATTCGTTCCGGACACTGGCATTGGATTTCCAGTGATGCTTTGGTGGATGAAGTAGGGCAAATCTCTGACTTGGACCAACGCTTACAGATTGAAGATTTAATAACTGACGCGCACCAAACTGTTTCCGTTGAAGCAAGTGAAATATTGAGGTGCAAGCAGCTTGAAACTTTGGGCTTTAAAAAATTGGATGCTTTACATCTCGCTTGTGCTGAGAGCGGTTCAGTTGATGTTTTTTTGACAACTGATGATAGGCTACTCAAAATGGCAAAACGTTATAACGTGCAACTTCGCGTCAGAGTTGAAAATCCTTATATATGGTTTCAGGAGATAATAAGAAATGAATACACTTGAAATGACAGACAATGAGCTTTATGAATTAGGTGTTAAAATCCTTACCGATAAACTCGGTGCCTCCCAGGTGCCACGGTTTATTCGACAGATCCGGCCCGGTAAAGGTGATTACTCCGTTGATCGGCATAAATTGTTGGCGAATGAACCCGATGTTGAGACCATCGTTAAAGAGATTCAAGAGATGCGTCCGCTAAGAGAAGCAGAAGAACGTGCACGCGCCGAAAGGTTCACTGCACCTCAAAGTGAAATCCGAAAAATGACCGATATTGAGATTTATGAAATCGGGAGTCGAGCCCTTGTTAATAAACTCGGAGCTGCTGGTGTGTGGGGTTTTGTCCTTATCTGTCAAGATCGGAATGGCGGCCCGCCTCGCGGACTAATCAAAAATGCGGAGGAGGCTAAAGAATACATTAAATTTTACACTGCAAGCTTGACCTTCAATCCAAAAATAGTCGAAGATTACGTCCGACGCGGCACTGCCTACAGTTACATCGGTAAGCATACTAAAGCCATCGGAGACTATAGTGCGGCACTAAAACTGAAACCTAATTATGCCAATGCCTATTACAAGCGCGGTGTCGTGTGGTTGCACCTAAAAGAATGGGAGCGCGCCAAAGCAGACCTAATGACTGCTAAGGAAAAAGGATTTGATATCGTCGCTTCCTTTCAGAACGACTATGGAAGCGTTGAAGATTTTGAGACAAAAAATGAGGTTAAGATGCCAGAGGACATCGCAGCACTGTTGCAAGGAGAATGAACAGGACTGGACACCTTTCGCACCGCTGGTGCCTTGGGTTTTGTTTTATCAGGTTCTGACATCTGAAAACTGATAACCACCATGCCACAACTCAATATCAAACCCACGCATAAACCGATAAAGAACTACTACGTTGAACTCGAAAAATACGCGCAACTCGGTGAACAAAACGAAGGCACGGTACGTGCCGCATTCCAAAGCCTACTGCAGCACTATTGCGGACAATCTAACCTAACACTCCTTTGCGAAAAGACACTTCACACACCGGAACAGAAACGTATCACCCCTGATGGGGAGGTGGTTGACGTTTACGGGTTACCACACGGTTATTGGGAAGCGAAGGATACACAGGACGACCTGCACATTGAAGCCGCCAAGAAATTTGCCGCAGGCTACCCCTCCAAAAATATCGTTGTGCAATCTCCGACACATGCACTGCTCTATCAAAATGCGCAGCTACAGCTTGACCTTGACATCACTGAACCGACAAACCTTGTCCGTGTGCTACAGACATTTTTTGCATATCAAGAGGCGAACATCACGGCATGGCATACCGCAGTTGCCGAATTCAGAGAGATTGTCCCCGAACTCGGTGAACAACTGGCGGCGTTAATTGAAACTGAACGTCAAAACAATCCACATTTTCATGACGCGTTCTCCAAATTCCACCAACAGTGCCAAACCTCCATCAACCCGAACCTCTCTATCGATGCGGTAGAAGAGATGCTGATTCAGCACTTGTTAACCGAACGAATTTTCCGTACTGTTTTTAACAATCGCGACTTTACGCGCCGAAATATCATCGCCCGCGAAATTGAGAACGTCATTGACGCGCTCACGTCACAGACGTTCGACCGCAACGCGTTTCTGCAAAGTTTAGACCCGTTTTATGTTGCGATTGAACGGACCGCCAGCACAATTACCGACTTCTCACAGAAACAGGGGTTTCTCAACACCGTTTATGAGCAGTTTTTTCAAGGTTTTTCTGTGAAGGTTGCGGATACGCACGGCATCGTCTACACACCGCAACCGATTGTGGATTTCATGGTGAAAAGCGTTGAACATATCTTGCAGACAGAATTCGGGCGTTCTATGTCCGATAGTGGTGTGCATATCATTGACCCGTTTGTTGGTACTGGCAACTTTATTGTCCGCATTATGCAGGAACTGGATTCGATTTCACTCGCGCGAAAATACACGGCGGATCCTCCCGAACTCCAGTGTAATGAGGTGATGCTCCTGCCCTACTACATCGCCAGTCTGAACATAGAACATCAGTTTTTCACTACCACGAACCGATATGTGCCTTACCAAGGGTTATGTTTAGTAGATACGTTTGAAATGGCAGAGGAACGGCAGATGTCCCTATTCGCGCCTGAAAATACCGCTCGCGTTGAAAAGCAGAAAAAGACACCGATGTTTGTGGTTATCGGCAATCCACCCTACAATATGGGACAGGTGAATGAGAACGACAACAACAAAAACCGCAAATATGAGACGATGGACAAGCGGATTAAGGATACGTATGTAAAAGACTCCAAAGCGCGACTGAGAACTGCACTTTATGATCCGTATGTCAAAGCGATTCGCTGGGGATTAGATAGGATTGAGGAAGAAGGGATTGTCGCTTTTGTAACAAATAATACCTTTTTTGATGGTGTGGCGTTTGATGGCATGCGAAAACATCTCGCGGAAGATTGTGATGCCATATATGTCATTGATTTAGGCGGAAATGCGCGGAAGGGACTGAAGGTCTCCGATGCCAATGTATTCGGGATTCGGGTAGGCGTGAGTATCACCCTATTTGTCAAGAAAAAGCAGAATTCATCAGAGGCACCCCGCCTCTTTTACTATCGCACCGATGACCTGTGGAACAAAAAACAGAAATTTGACTTTCTCAATGAACGTCAACATTTAGGCGGTATAGAGTGGCAACCGATTCAACCAGATGCACGACATACATGGCTTACCGAAGGACTCCACTCCGAGTTTCATTCCTTTATTGCAATGGGTAGTAAAGAAACAAATGAAGTTAAGGAAATGAATGAGGATGTAATTTTTCAGACGTATAGTACAGGTATCAGCACTGGCCGTGATGCATGGGCTTATAACTTCAATCGCACGAAACTTAGTCAGAATATGCAAAAAATCATCCAAAATTATAACATCGAACTTATTCGGTGGGGACAACGGACAAATAGAGATATTAATCTGGATGATTTTGTAGTGTCGGATAACACAAAAATCAAATGGAGTCGAGATTTAAAGGCAAAATTGAAGCGAGGAAAAACGACAGAATATAATGAAAATAAGGTAAGGACAACCCTTTATCGCCCATTTACTAAATCACATCTCTATTTTGATCAAACTATGAACGATGTTGTGTCAATCTTTTCGTCTATCTTTCCTACGACAAAAACAGAGAAAGAGAATCTGGTAATTTGTCTGACAGATAAAGGGTCTGAAAAGCCATTTATGATCTTAATGAGTCACCAACTAACTGATCGTAAATTTGTTGGTTCAGGTTGTGGTACCCAATGCTTTCCCTTCTACACTTATGACGAAGACGGTACAAACCGAAAAGAGAACATCACCGATTGGGCATTGGCACAGTTCCGCGCGCACTACAAAGACGACTCTATCAGTAAATGGGACATCTTCCACTATACCTACGGCATCTTGCATCATCCAGAGTATCGCCAAAAATACGAGGCGAATCTCAAGCGTGATCTGCCGCATATCCCGTTTGCACCAGATTTCTGGGCATTTGCCAACGCAGGCGCGCGGTTAGCAGACATACACGTCAACTACGAATCCCAACCCGAATATGATCAACTGAAGTTAATCCAAAACCCAAATGTGCCGCTCAATTGGCGTGTTGAGAAGATGAAGCTTGCCAAAGACAAAACCTCTCTCGTCTATAACGATTTTCTAACAATTGACGGTATCCCCGCAAAGGCACTTGACTATCGGCTTGGCACGCGTTCCGCGTTGGAATGGGTTATCAATCAGTCCTGTGTAAAAACTGATAAGCGCAGCGGCATCGTCAACGATCCGAATCGTGCGGAGGATCCGGAGTATATCGTCAAGTTGATTGGACAGGTGATCTCAGTGAGTTTGGAGACGGTGGATATTGTTGGGGGGTTGCCTGCGTTACAATAAAGTTGGCACCTCATATTAGTTGTCGAATGAGGATTATTCAAATGACTATAGCAATTATAATCATAGGTTCAGTCGCTGCAATAATGGGCATTAGTGTTGCGATTTGGTCCATCATATATACCAGAAAACGTTATAATAAGGAACATCAGAAGGGAAAACACCGTTCAGAAGATTAGAAGTTTCATTTATAAGGATTATAGTGAATTTACAATAAAAAGTCTGATTCAGCCAATGCGCGATGCAATTGACTAAATCAGACTTATGCATGTTCCGTAAATAAAGTTTAGAAAATGGGCAAATCTGAAGACCTGCCCTTACACATTAAAAACCTAATAACGTGCTTTCAGAGAACCCCAAATTGTGGGAAGTTTGTTAGCAGGTTCAACTGCGGTTGCTTGTGAGGTGATGAGTTTGGCATCACCGAGTGATGAGTGATCGCATCCTAACCCATCGCCGCCATCGCCCATGACAATTGTGAGTTCTTTAGCGTTTGCGGGTATGTCAAATTCAACCTTTAGCGGTTCAACATTTTCGCCATCCGCAGCACCTGTTAACGTATCGGTTGCAACAACCTCTGTTCCATCAAGTGAAAAGATGAAATGACTACTGCCGCCGTGTCCACAACCGCCTGGGTCTTTTTCATCAGACATGCCAGCATATCCCTCAAATCTGACGTAATCACCCCCGGTTAAATCGTAAACAAAAGTGCCAACGGAATGCGCCCCAATGCCACGCTCAAAATAGGTGCCACCGATAACGATATGGTTTCGAGTAGTTGCACCTTCACCAATAGTGACGTTGTCAAAGTTTAGGGGACCGCCCCAACCTGTCCATTCGCCAGCTGGATTTTTTGGAATAAGACCACATCCATTCGGTGCCGGTTGACTTCCGCCGATTAAAGCAAGGTAAACGACTCCTTCACGGTCATCTTCTTCAACAACTTCATCGTAATCGTTTGCAACGGCAACATCTTCACTTGCAACCTCTTGAATTGGGACAGCACCATCACCTTCAAGGTTTGTGCAATCACTTTTGCCAGCGTACACACTAAAGACAAGACCAACGATTAGTAAAATGCTTAAAGCAAATAAATTAGTAAGTTTCAATGTTATGAACCTCCATTGTTTTTAATAAAAACGCAATTTAATGCGTATATGGTAAAATATAAAATAGGTACACACCTGTCGGTAGGCGCGCTTTGTAAACATGCCTACCGAAATGGACCGTTAATTGTAAAATCAACTATAAGTAAAACGAACAGATATACGTAATACCCATTCTCATGTCACAATGTTTAATAGCGCGCTTTCAGATGTCCCCAAATTGTCGGGAGTTTGTTAGCGGGTTCTACCGCAAGCGCTTGTGCGGTGAGGAGTTTAGCATCTCCAATAGTTGAATGGTCGCAGCCAATTCCGTCTCCGCCATCACCCATCACGATTGTGAGTTCCTTAGCATTTGCGGGAATGTCAAATTCGACCTTGACCGCTTCAACATTTTCACCACCGTCTGATCCCGTAAGACGTTCAGATTTAAAAGCCTCTTTTCCATCAATAGAAAAAGTGAAATCACTGCTACCGCCGTGACCGCAGCCTCCTGGGTCTTTTTCATCGGACATACCGACATACGCCTCAAATTTACGGTAGCTATCTCCTGTTAAATCGTAAACAAAAGTGCCAACAGCATGTGCGCCGATACCACGTTCAAAATAGGTGCCACCGATAACGATATGGTTTCGGGTACCACCACCTTCACCGATAGTGACGTTATCAAAGTTTAAGGGACCACCCCAACCTGTCCATTGACCTGCATCATTCTTTGGAATAAGTCCGCAGGCATTTGCTTTCGGTTGATCGCCACCAATCAAAGCAAGGTAGACAACACCTTTGCGATCGTCCTCTTCAACGACTTCGTCGTAATCGTTTGCAACACCAACATCTTCTTTAGCAACCTCTTTAATAGCGACAGCACCTGCGCCCTCTATATTTGTGCAGTCATCTTTGCCAGCGTATACACTGAAAGCGACTCCAATGATAAGGACCATTATGATGAAGGCGAAACGTCCTATGCGTTTGCCGCTATTTAATTCTCTAAACATATTAACAAAATTCATATTAAACTCCTATATTAGATTATTTGTAGGGGAC
Organism: Candidatus Poribacteria bacterium; assembly: GCA_022825825.1. Classification (GTDB taxonomy): domain Bacteria; phylum Poribacteria; class WGA-4E; order WGA-4E; family WGA-3G; genus MSPOR6. The sequence continues at coordinate 18,265 of JAJDWA010000033.1, read as the reverse complement.
AACGTTGTTGCCCCCAGATTTTAAAATGAAAACAATAGAATTCTTGCTAACGAAAAAAATAGCACCTTGGATTCCCAATTTGGTTGAAAATCCGAGGTGCTGGACTGAGCAAGATTAATAAGAGATATTGTACGCGTCCTTGCTGTTGTGGGGTTCGTGAAAACGAAACAGCAATTGGACAAATTAACTTTAAGTAATTTCGTAAGAGGGGGGGGTAAACTAAAAGTTAATAACGCTATTTTGCGCAATGGCGCGAAAATATTAACTTCCCATAACGAATAAAATATGTTTGGGGCATCTTGTCTATTATTTTTTTCTGAAGTCTGAACAAGATGGTTTTTCATTGCCTTTCGTCTATCAGGAACTTACGCCTGCAATAAGATTTTTATGATAGAACTGGGTGTTCAATTACACCGTTAGGGTGTATTATAAATCTTTTGATATTTAAAAGCAAGAAATTTTTACGGTATTAACAGAGTTCTTCTGCTGAAAATAGAATAGATAATTCGCTCTCGGCGTTCTCTAAACAATCCGATGCATGTACAAGGTTATATGTGATGTCAGTTGAATAGTCCCCGCGAATACTTCCCGGTTTAGATTCTAAGGGATCGGTTTTACCGTTTATGAGGCGGGCTAATTTAATAGCGTTCTTGCCCTCAACAGCAATAGCAACAATAGGTGCTGAGGTCATAAATTCAATAAGTCGATCATAAAACGGCTGTCCCTTATGGACAGCATACAGTTCCTCCGCTTTAACGAGCGGAAGTTGCAATAATTTCAACCCAATAAGCTTAAGCCCTTTTCGTTCGTAGCGGGAAATGATCTCTCCAATAAGTCCGCGTTGAACGCCATCTGGTTTCACCAGAATCAGTGTCTTTTCTATTTCCATATCAGCTCCGTTTCAATTCCTAACAATAAGGTTCTATATAATTTAAAAGACGGTGTTCGTTCTTGACACCTAATCGTGTTAAGTATATGATATTTTAAAAATTTTGTCAATTTTAAATTTTGTGCGTGAGGTAGAAATGTACAAAAAATTGGGAAATACAGTACTAAAAACAGGCGAAAACATGGAAGTCGGTGTGATTACCGCACCAGATGAACGTCATGCCGAAGAGGTGAAACAGTTCCTTGGGCACAAAGGGGGAAACTGGGAGTGGCATATTGAACGATGTGTTACCGAATCGCTTGATGCGTTAGAAACTCGCTTTTATGTTGGGAAAATTAATGGGAATATTATTACTAATATCATGACGGTTGAGCATGAAGGGATCGGAATTTTGGGGCATGTTTTTACACTGCCAGACCAACGTAGAAAGGGAGCATGTAAGGGCGCAATGGCCTATCAGATGGAGGATTTTCGGCAAAGAGATGGACACGCGCTTTACCTTGGAACGGGATACAACGGGCATCCATACCATATCTATCATAGCTTTGGATTTGAAAGTGTATATCCAGAATCAGGTTTCATGAAATATCACGTAAAAGAGGATTTTGAAGAACGCTATTTCGCGTCTGCACCTGTGCAGCCAAAACCTGTTGAATGGCATGATTGGCCGAAAGTCACGGCACTCTCAGGAATAGTAGGATGGGACGCGCTGCGGAGTCTTAAGTGGGGTGTCTATGGTCCCACGAATCTTGAAGGTGGTTTTTTGAGTTTTAAGCACACTTTGGAAACGGATGACGTTTACGATGATGCAAAACTGTTGGTCACAGAAAGCGGGACAATTGTTGGGTGGGCAACGGTGTGTAGAGATAGCCAGTGGCGGAACGCCATTGTTATTCTTGACCTCTTTTTTCATCCTAATTTTGCAGAATCTGTTCCTGCTTTGCTTTCAGCATTGCAGTTTCCCGAATTGAAAGTGCAGTGTTATATTGATAGTGGTGCAGAGGAGAAGGCAGCGGTTTTAGAGGCTGCAGGTTTTACTTGTGAAGGACAGTTCAAAAATCAGTTTACGTACAACGGACAGCATTATGATGTTTTAGTGTTTGGGCGCGGGGCATAGCAGTTAGGTATACTGTCCTACTTAAGAACCACTATCTTACCAACTTTCTGTGCGCGCACATCACCTTTGGTAGCAGTGAATTTGTAGATATAAACACCGTTTGCGAGGGGGGCACCGTCGGCATCTAAACCATCAAAATGATATTCGTTATAAGAAGTTGCCGCGTCAAGCGTATCAACGGTAGTGATGAGTTTGCCGGTGAGTGTATAAATTTTGAGGGTAACTTTATCCGCACTTTCTGTGAGATAGTAGGCGAAGTGTGTCCCTTTTCCAGTGCCTTGTCCAGGACGAAACGGGTTTGGAAAATTCGCTATGTTCTTAATTTCAAATCCACCTGCAACCCTTGCTGTCCGCTCGGTGTCTGCAACATTGCCATTTGCATCTTGTGCCTGCAACCGAATTCGGTATTCACCTGCTGGCAACGCATTAACCGGGGAATAGGTTATCAGGAGAACGTTACTACTTGTGGGAGAAGCGGATACTGTGTATTCATCTTTCGGAACGCGATTCCCGTTTTTGGTAAGAATAATATTCTCTGGCCGGGAGTCAATACCGTTCGCGTCCTCTATTTTCGCGGAGATAACGGGTGTATCGGAGATGTAATCACCATCAATGAATCCCTGATTTTCAGCTGTTAATTCCAGTGCTGGCGGGCGAGAATCTGTGTGTGTGAGCAAAGCGAATGTTCCTGGTAGTTTAACCTCCGCGGAAATAGTTTCACCGTGATCTGTTTCTTTGCCAACTCGAATCCAGTTCCTTGTTTCATCGTCCCGCATATAGATATGGGCATCTGGGCTCTCGGTTTTCACAAATGATGCTGTCCCTGTCAAGTCGGTTTGTTGGCTGAAGTTTAGACGATAGGCTGTAGGCGTTGTGGAGATATGCGTAATATCCGGTTGGTTTGTTATGGTCAACTTTTCCGTTTCAAACGTCATCACTGAATGCCTTTGAAGGCTCTCTGGCGATAGTGTTATGCGAAAAATACCGTCTATGCTCTGAATTGGCTGACTGAGACTTTCAGGGGTAAGGAAGAGTTGGTTATTAATAAATACCTGTGACGCACTATTATTCTGCTCTGTGCGTTCAATAAGCATGCCTTCAGGTCGTTCTTCCGAGGGCATGTCTGCAAATACTGTTACAAGATACGTGCCAGGGGCAGGTTGCCACGGGACACTTGCTACAATAAAACCGTCGGGCGGCACTTCTGGAATAATCTGTTCCTCTCCGATAAGCGTTGCATTTTTAAGTTCTTCAAGTGTCACTGTTTGTGCTGTAGAGCTGTCAGTCGCTGGCATTTGGAAAAAACGGACAGGCACGTTTTTGGCGAAAAGCGTGCCACGGTTTCTGATTTGCGCTGAAAGGAGAAAGGGGGCATCTGCACTCCAGTTGATAGTGTTTTCCAAAACGGTGAGGTCCGCTTCCCCCACTTCGTAGGTGACAACTTTTGTCTGAAGTGTGCGCCCATCCTTGGGTTTGACAAGGACGTAATAATCAATTAGATTACTTGACAGATCGGCAGGAATAGGTTGCTCAGTTCTGTAAGTTGCTCCCTTATGTTGAACCATCGGAATTGCGTAAACTTCAAAATCATCGCGGCGGGATTCTATTTCATACTCACTCCAATAGAGGGTTATTTCATCAATTAAACTTTCATTGACAACTTCTGCGTAAACATGGACAGGTTGGTTCGGGGGTACAGGATAAGGTTCAAGACGAACGTTTTTGATGTATCGCTCAATTGGCATATAATGCATGTATCCAATTGCATCTTCTTCCTCATTCCATGCGTAAGCTCTCAAATCCCATGCATCAAACGCACTATTAAATGGAATCGGAATTTGAGCTTTGAACTGACCATCAATTACCGCCACAGTTTCCTTCCGAGGTGTAGTGTCTATAGCACGTTGAATAACCGTATCTGAAGGTCTATGCCTTGCGTGTCTCCTTTTCATTCTTCTATCCGGAGGGTTCGGAAGGACAGTAATTTCTACGTCCCCATTAAAATCAGGGTTAAGTAGTTCTCCCGAAATAGATAACTGTGTTTCTGCCTCGAAATCATTTCGCTCAGATATATCTTCTATTTCAGATGTTACCTGTAGTTGTGTGTGTGGCAATCTCAATCGAGTTGCGGGATCGCCGAAAAGAGTGAAAACTTCATTAAGATCGAAGTAATGTGGTGCGTTTATCAGAAACTGTGTTTTTGCTTCGGCAAGAATAGCACCGATGTGTTGTGTATTGTCGTTAAAGATAACTTCAAAAATTTCTTTATTTAGGAGATAATCCCCTGTTAATTCTCCGATACTTGTTCCACCGATAATCGCGATTGCCCCACCGCTCTCCGAACGGAGTAACTCCTCCGCAAGGCAGCTTGTGGGATTGTCAAATTGACCGGTATAACAGGTCATACTAATAACAAGAGGCAGCTGCGAAATATTAGCTAAGTTTTTGTGCGGATCCTCCAAACCCATCATACGGTAGGATGACCAGACACCGCCCCCACCATGGCCAATATAGTTTACAAGAGATGCCCCATCGTTGAACCCGTCAATCACCTGTCGCCCGACAGGCGTGGTACCTTCACCTAATGTCAGTTCTTCTTCAGCTGTAGGCGGCGCATAGATTTGGATAGGTTCATATTTTTCGGGAAGATTCCGATCTGCAATAAGTTGATCGGTTTGGACGTGAAATCTTTCATCAGAGCCAGCAAGCATAAGTATGCGTTTGTGCCAGGGACCAAATTCAGATGTAGTTTCATAGTTTATCGCGTGTTCAACGAATATACGTACATCTACACTATTGTTTGCTGGTACTCTCCCAATAAACATGTCTGGAAAATTATCCGCGCCGCGGAAAGTAACGAACTGGTGATCACTGGCAGATGAACCGTAACCAGGGATTTGCACCTGAATTGTGGGCACAAAACTGATATTTTCTTTTGGACTGGTATCACCAATCAGCAAAACGTAGGTTGGAGCAGGTGGTTGCCAGTTTTCATACGCATACTTCAGAAAATCGCGAAGCGCATAAGGATTAGAAATTCCATGATTAAATTCATCATATATATTTTGGACATCCACCACTTTAGTTCGCAGCCCCTGTTGGTTTCGAAAGTTTGCGAGAGGTTGCACGTCGCGAATAAATTCTGTATCTGTAATGATGATGTAATCTGCGCCGTTGTGTTGACCGCGTAAATCCGATAATGTATCCTTGATGATTTGTTTCGGTTTACGGAACTTGTTGCTCGTCAGCGCAATATATTGAATAGATGTATCAAGGGAACTTTGCGAGATGTTCCTAATTTGTGATGACCGAAAAACGACATTGTAGACCCCCTGTTGATCCCTATCTTCTATTGGTGCTAAACCAACGTAACGAGTCCCATCAACACCATAAATTTCGATATTGGGCTTAGAGAAATTCTTTAACTCAACCTTAAAATTGGTATTTATATTACCGGTTTCACTGTCAGGCATTAACGTAATTGAAAAAGGGAGTACATCATTTGCTGCCTCATAAGTTCGCCAATAATCTATTTCAAACCAATTCAGCATTATGAGATCCAAACCTCTCCCTCCAGGGCTAACCATCCCAATTGTATTTCTGCCGTTTTTGAGGACGGATTGGGAGATTTGTTGATTTTCAAATTGAAATTCTGTTTCTCCATCCCACTGAGGTCTCCCAAAGTCAACATCGTTATTCAACCATAGTTCTGTAAAGTGAGAACCTTCCGATCTACCGTGGAACGCGACCCGTATAGCGGCAGGTTGACCGGTTCCAGCAACACCGTTAATTGTAAAAGGAAAAGTTCTTGTCTCTGGCGCAGTGAGTTGCGTCCAAAACCAACTGTCGTTTGGCAACTCAGGTAAAGTCTCAAGAACGAAGTGGCGTTCCAGGAGCCCCCCGCCAAATTCGTCGTACTGACTTCCTGCTGGCAAACCAAAATTTTTAAACCGTCGAAACTGATTATCCTTTTCAACATGGACACGTGTCCGAAAGTTTTTGGGTTCGGACTGTCCAGGTATATCTGAGGAGAGGACTTTCGTTTCCATCCGGAGTCCCGGGCCCGCATTCCACGAAAGCCAATAGACATTCTCGTCTGAATAAGGATCAAAATAGGTTTTTTCACCGCTGTGACGTTCGCCGTAGAAGATAATTTCACCTGCTGCATCAAAGCCAGTGGTGCTATCTGTTGTCCTTCCGTTGTCTGCGTTCCGCACAAAAATTGGAATCTGTTTCCCTTTGTTAGAGAGTGCCAATGTAGAGGGTCTGATAGCTGTTATATCAGCGCCAGCTGCTATCAAGTCGTCTGCTGTAATGCGGTACATGCCTGACTTGGCGATAAAAACTTTGTAGCGAGGTGAAGTAATTGCAGGCGCACTGGGTACAGAAAAGGCAGAGCTGTGTGTGGTGACTGTTCCACCTCTCAAAGAATCATCCCTTGGGATCGCATGCGTAACTGGCGAACGCCACTGCTTAGCAAGCTGGGGATTGATCAGTAGATTTTCAAACATTTCCTCATAAACAGAAGATTCTGGACGAGGGAATCCTTGAATCGCTGATGGTGCGCTCCCTACCCCGTTGAATTGCACCTCTACTACAAGCCGATGGTAGAGTTTTACCTCGCCACTGACAGGGTTATACTGAATAGGGTTTAGTTGGATAGGAAGAACACGGTTCTCCCGAATCCAGCCTGCAGTTCTAATTTCAGCAAGGTTGTGCGGAAAAAAACGATTGGTTGTATAAATCTGATCTAATTTTGGTTTTGATACCGCATCATTAAAATTGTGTTGTCCAAAATTAACGCTGCGATCTGCAAGCGTGTGTGTGAGTTTATACGTGCTAAAGTCACTGCTATCAGCAACACGTAATGTAAAACTCGCGGTAGGTGGGACACCAATCAGAGTGGTTTGCATGGGAAGGCGAGGCACGCCTGGCCCTGTGATGTAACGGCATTCTGGGAATGAAAGCGTCTGAAATTGTTTGTCGTTATGTTCCAGTGTGTCGATTTTGAAATCTGATTTGGCGATGACAAGTTGAACAGTTATTCCGTGAGATGTAGCACTTACCAACTCAATCTTTCCACTGTTGGTGGTTATTACACTTGCAGCTGATTGATGATTTTGATTAACTGGTACCGCTTCTGTGCCTGTAGTGGACAAGAAAAAAACAAGAATTGCTGTAAATAGTACAGTATGCTTCATTTTGATAACCATATATTAAATGGGAAATTGTGAGTCCAGATTTATATTACTTATTTTTGGCGAGGTGATAGACCTCAATTTCTCGGATTTGAGCAGTTGAAGGTCGTACTACACGGTAGTGAGGCAAATATTGGCCAGCTATCGTTTGACGCTGATTTACCACTTTATCACCAGGATCGGTGACCAATTTGTTCACAACAATGTCGTCTACAGTCCGAGTTACGGTAATTCGGATCATCTGCGTATGAAAATTTAACCTATCAAAAACAAACGTGGGTTGGGCGCGTTTGCCTTCAAGGTTGCGCCGCTGAACGACAGAATCAAAGGTTTCCCATTCACCAGTATCCGGATTTAAATAATCCATCTGAAAACGAAACAGGTTTTCGTTGTGAATAATAATTTTGTGGACCGGGTGCACTTCGGCAAATCTGATGACAAAGTAGCGGTTGTTTTTTGCCGGAACGGTTGCTACAGTTTCGAGGTTTCCATCGTTTAGCCCAGGGTGGTTTGCTTCGGTTCCATAATTGGCTTGTGCTATATTTTTACTATATTGCGTTGATAATATCGATGCAAGTTTGCATGCGCTCATACTTAAACAGATAAAAAGTAAACAAGAAACGTAGAATAAGTTTTTTGTGAGCATAGTCCTTATTCGTTCCATTTTGTCTCCTCCAGAAATTCTACATCAAAATGATCTACAATCCCCATTATGAGTTCTCGGATAGGGGCGTTTTCTACACCGAAGACCTCTTGAGCGACGCCAGGCCCTGCCCCTACAATCACCGTATCGCCTTCACCTGCCCCTACATAATCCACAGCGATTGTTGGTGTGCGAACAAGTTCTGATCTTAGACTTAACGGCTGCACAAGCAGCAGCGTGCGATTTTGATATGCTGGGTGCTTAAGCACAGATACGGCTTTACCAATTACTTTTGCAAGGTACATAAAAACCTACAAGATTTTGCATAGTATCGAGCAATGCAAGACTAAAACTTCGCGAAGTTACGATGAGGTTTTACTCGGTTCTTCAAGCAGCGAGAGAGAATCAATAAGACCAACAATTGCTACATCCACTGGCATTCGTCTTCCGGGTATAACACCTACCGCATCTCCTCCAGTAACTATGTAGACTATTTCTCCTACTCCCGCATCTTGTAACGTATCTACTGCGACAAGCGGTTCGGCAATAGGATTATGTTTTTCATCTAAAGGTTGCACGACGAGAAGGCGTGTACCTTCTAAACTTGGGTCTTTTCGGGTTGCAACAACGGTCCCAATGACTTTTCCTATATCCATTAGTATAATCTCAATTTGATTTAATTCATTTATTTTAAGATTCTATAGTTTGGACAATTTTTCATACGCGAGTTCAATATAAGAAATTGTTGGACTTCATCTGCTACGAAATCCTAACGCAACACACAAAACGGAACCCTCTTTGCTCCAGCGGAGCAATATGTTTATAGCCACAGTCCGAACTGACATTTCCCGCTCCAGCGGAGCGGTATGTTAGTGAACTGACACATAACATTCCGCTGGAGTGCAGCATTTTTCGTGAGGTTCCACTGATATGGGAAACTTACAGAAAAATAGAAAAAGACTTGATAACTCAAGATATAACTGGCATAAATTGTCCAAACTTTAGTAATAATATAGAGTAAAATTTTAACAAAAATAGACACAGAGGAGGCGCTATTTTCGTAGAGTTACCTGACAAAGGACCTATGAGATTACGGCGTGCTGTTATGATGAAATTTTTTACGCTACTTTTATCGGTAGTTTTCTTTTTTCCAACCACAGTCTTTGCTGGTCCAGGAAGGACGGGGGCGCAAATTCTGAATTTAGGTGGTGGTGCTAGAGCAAGAGCCTTGGGTGACGCATTTTCGGCTATGTCTGGTGATGTTACCACATCGCTTTGGAATCCAAGCGGGTTGGCGGAGATGCCAGAAAGCAAATTACGGGCTGGCAAAAAAGGGGCACAAGCCTCTATGTTTTACACAGATTATAGCGCACCTTTTGGTGACGCAGGTGAAGGGTTATATTACACCTTCATTTCGGGAGCAATGCCATTGGGAGATGCGGGGACTGTTGGCGCCACACTTCAGTTGCAAGGGCAAGGCACTATTCAGGTAACAAGCGATTCACCTGATGTCCTTCGCGAAGAAAGTCTTGGCACTAATATGGCATTAACCTTTTCGTACGCGGACACTATAACGGACTCTTTGGCAGCAGGTATCAACGGTAAGATGATTCGGATGGTACTTGGCAGAGAGACCGGAAGTTCCTATGCGGTTGATTTAGGAATGCAATATCTTCTACCATTTGATCCTGTGCCTACAACTTTGGGGGTAGTCATACAGAATGTAGGCCCTGGTATCTCTTTTATTGATGAAAACCAAGCAGACCCATTACCGAGAATGCTTAGAGTTAGTACTTCCATGAGTCTCTATCATGATAGGTTTAATCATCTTCGCCTTGTGAGTGGAATCTCTGCTTATGTTGATAAGTTGTCTGAAAATGAAGCAGAATTGCATGCGGATCTGGAACGGCTTAACGCAGACAGGACTGAAAAATTGACGGAAGAACAGTTACTATCCGATAGAGGCGTTGGTTTCCGCGCTTTTGAATGGCGGCATTTGCAAAAGAATCTCGGCTTAGAATACTGGCTTGGTAACTTGTTGGCATTACGTATTGGTTACAAATCTGAACCAGGGATTAACCTGCCTGAACTAACGGATTATTTCACCTACGGTATTGGCGTAAAACTGTATCTATTCAATTTAGACTTAACGTACGGACCTCGCTTTGGACCAAGTCAAGCACGACTTATTGAAGCAACAGGTGTCGTTGTCTTTTAATCTTTTAACAGGAAAAAGTAAAAGTGAAATCCAACTGGACTATTTTTTTAGTTTTTATAATTTTCTCTCTATTGTCTGTTATATGTCTAACATCAAATGAATCCCACGCGGATCCATTAACAAATTTTTATTTGGATTCTAACCTCGGAATCCGAGCGTTGACCAAACAATCCGCTGTTTCTACTGCAGCGAGTGAAAATCTTGTCCCTCACAAATCACCAAATGAGGCATTTCTTTATTCACTGGCAATTCCCGGAATGGGACAGCTCTACACTGGCGCAAAGCGCGGCTATATTTATACGGCTGCAGAGGTAGGACTGCTTGTAACCTATTTTGTCTTACGAAACAGTGCCGTGAACACTCGTGACGACTACCGCGAAGTTGTCAGGCAAAACATTATTTTTGAAGGTCCAGGTAATTTTGAAGCATGGGATCCGATTGAAGACTTTGAGCATGCCACACAATATGAAAACTGGAACCACGTCTATGACTCAGAGGAAACCCGAACACGGACGGGTAAATGGTATTGGAAAGACCTGGATCCATCATTAAAAAATGAACGAGATAGCACTATTGCGTTTGACTCAAAATATCGACTGGAAGCCTTTGACTTGAGACAAAAAGCGAACGACACATTTCAAAGCGCACGTACAATCTTAGGTTTGGTGATTTTAAACCATGTATTTAGTGCGGTGGAAGCGCGTATTACTACGAAACGTTGGAACGCAAAACAGCAACAGGAAACAGGTTTTAATTTGGATGTAAAAGCTGATATTTCATCAGGTACACTGGAAGGGGTACTCGTTCTAAAGAAAAAGTTTTAAAAGGAGAAATCTATGCCATTAGCGTTGCCACAACTTTTGGACGCTCTAAATTCGGTTACAGCAATTCCAATTATTCCTTTCAAAGAGAACAAGATTGATTATGTTGGGCATGCAAAGAATATTGACTATTTGATGAATAACAACTATCTTGATGAAGGACGAAAACGCGTCATCGCAATAGCAGGCACAAGCTTAATCCATCACATCGCTGAAACGCACCAGTTACGCCTTATTGAAAAAACAGGGCAGCAGATGGGGACTGACGGCATCCTCATATCCGGAATCGTGCCGAATCCGATTCGACAAGCAGGACAACTTATTGAAGCACAATCTGAACTTAACAGGCCCCCAGACGCATATCTGCTGATGCCGCTAACCGGAGTATCTAATCCGGAAGGTATCTATGAAGAATATATGAAATTTGCTGACAACCATGGCAGTAGATGTGACGCGCGTTTTATTTATTATTTTCGGCAAAAACGTGATTTAGAAGCAGTCGTACGGTTGCTGAACGATTCACCACATTTTATCGGCGTAAAAATCGGAACTGATGAAGAAGATGTCGAACCACTCATTGAAGGCATCGGCAACAGTGGAATTGTAATGTGGGGTATTGGTGATAGATGTACGCGTCCTGCACAACTCGGCACGAAGGGGCATACGTCCGGTATTGCAGTTGCTTATGCGCGCGCTTCAGACGAAATCAATAACGCCCAACGTCGTGGTGATTATGAAACCTCTGCACGCATTGAGGCAGATATTGCACCGCTTGAAGAGGTCCGTTTCATGAACGAGCGCGTCTATAATTATTCCGCTGTTGTTGAAGCGATGATTTTGGGTGGTTTTGATGATGTTGAAGCAGGTAGCGGAGGTCCATTTAACCCGCGCGTCCCACCAGAAATTAAAAAACAACTCCGAAGAGTAACGCAGGACTTGAAGCGATATCATTAGGAAAAAGTCCGGACTTCGTTTGCAGAATTCACAGGTTTTAACTACCACGCATATAGGAGGTTGAAATGAGATTTCTAACGTTATTTGTTGTTACTATCTGTCTAATGACTTTTACGCTATCATTCGGGGAAACTGAGAGTCCGCTTGAAAAGAGCGAGGCGTTAATTACAGAGTTAAAATTTTATGATGCACTGATCGCTCTGGAACCTTTGTTGACAGACGATAAAAAAAGTGAGGAGCAGGAGAAAGCACTCTGGCTTGCTAACATGCTTTCTAAAAGGCTTGAAAGAATTCTCTCAGATGATTATCAGGAATTTTATCAAGCGCGTAAGGGACGAGGATTTATAAAGGGGGACCTTGCAAAGGAATGGGGGAAAATTGACATCTTATATCGGTTAGGTGCTGGTTTCGATTGGTCAGAGCCTGGTGGCGTATTTATGTACCGTTACGCTTTCCTTAAACGTCTCGTAAAACTTTATCCGAATACCAGTTGGCGTCCTGCCGCGGAGTACTATCTTATACTTGAAGGAAATGATATTCCGCGCGGTCCTTTAAGTATTGATGAAACGTTAAAAGCATTGGATGCCTATGTCAAGAAATACGAGAAAAGTGGACTTGCGGAGGTCTACTTGGCTTATCTTGACATTGCACATATTAACCACGCACGTTGGGCATTTTTGATGCATCCGAATGTTGAAGGCCCCTGTGGTCCTGTTGTATTCCCCGTCAAGGTTTCAGAAAAGGACAAGGAAGATGCAGCGGTACTCAAAGCGGAAGCACTGAAGTATTATGGGAAGATCATTGTCGGTTCGCCTTGGCTTTATCAGCGTGAAACAGCCCTTCGTTATTATAAAGAATTAAAGCAAAACAAAGCAACAGGACATAATTTCTTATGGTATGATTGAAACTGGAACCTAAGGTAAATCCTAAAGTTGGTTCAAGCGAAAACAGAACCTTAAGATGCAGCTTAAACAACAATAGTATATTGCCAAGTATCATTTGTTAGGAATTCACGAAGAGGGACTTCTCCCATGTCTTTTGATAGTTTAACCCTACGCATTGTCACCCATGAATTTTGCCAAACTCTTATTGGCGGCACGATTCGGCATATTGAACAGGCAAACCCGACCAACTTTTCACTTAAGATTGGGCAGGGCACAAATACGCGCTGGTTAACTGTATCTGCACATGCCGTGCATGCCCGAGCACATCTAATTCAGAAACCGCCTCCCGGACAAAAACAGTCCTATTTCGCTGATTTTCTTTCAACACATCTCAAACACGGTACTATCACCGAAATTGAACAGCTCGGTTGGGACAGAATTTTGAAAATAACCGTCCAACCTAAATCTGATGAACCGATACAACCACCACCGAAAGCGATCATTGCTGAATTTATGGGGAAACACAGCAATATCATTCTGATTGACACAACCGATGACAGAATTTTGGAATGTCTAAAACATATTGACGAAACCATGAGTAGATACAGAGAGGTATTGCCTGGTGAGACCTACTCATTGCCACCTCAGCAAGAAAAGTTAGATCCATTGACTTTGAATAATGAAACTTTTTCGGAACTTTTTCCGACACCAGATGTGACTTGGAAATCTCTTTTTAATAAGATTGATGGACTTAGTCCAACGCTCGCGAAGGAGATAGTTGCACGCGCAGAAAAAGCGGGACTCTGGGAGGCATATCAACAAGTCCTTGCCTACTTTGATTCTAATCAAGCTTCTCCACAACTGCTCATAGATGGAGAGAATCCAATAGCTGCCACGCCAATGCCATTATATCAATTTCCAAATGCTACCTCTCAAGATTTTGACACGATGAGCGAAGCACTCGCCGCCTACTACGATGCGATCACTTTGAAGGAGAATAAGACATCGGAAAAACACATTCTCAGACAGGCGTTGGAAAATCAGAAAAATCTTTTGCAGCGAAAAGAGAAAGCGTTATATGAAGATTTGGAACGGGCAGAAAAATCAGAAGATTACCGTATCCAAGGCGAACTGATACTCGCAAATCTACATAAAATTACGCGTGGACAAAAACAGGCTGAACTTCAAAATTATTATAGCCCAGAACTTGAAACACTTACAATTCCGCTGAATCCTGAGTTAACACCTTCCGACAATGCCCAAACTTATTTCAAGAAATACACCAAAGCAAAACGCGGGTATTCTCAGATACAACAGCGGCTTGCTGAACTTGAAGCAGAACAAGAAGTTTTAAATACTTATGAATCCAAAGTAGAATCGGCGGAGACGCTTGAGACACTAAACCGTCTCCATGCTGAATTTATTGAAAATAGGTATCTGAAAACGCAGCAACGAAATAAACAGCAACAGGAAATCAGTGAAGGTCCCTACCGTAAGTACATCTCGACCAACGGTTTTCATATTTACGTTGGGCGTAATAGTCAATCCAACGATCTGCTTTTACGCCAAATAGCCAAACCACGTGATATGTGGCTTCATGCTAAACAGATTCATGGCTCGCATGTCATCATCCGTAATCCAGAAAATCGTCCCGACATCCCAATGCCCACCTTATTACAAGCCGCACAACTCGCCGCATACTACAGCAAGGCACACCATTCAAGTTACGTCCCCGTAGACTATACCTGGGCGCGATATGTTGTGAAACGTAAAGGCAACGTTGCAGGTTATGTGCATTACACGCACGAAAAGACATTGTATGTGGAACCGGCAGTGCCTTCCTCAAAAAATAAATGATAGATTCTAAATTTGTTGACACTGTTTGCAATCGTGGCTATACTACAGTGAAACACATAAACAAGTGGGTACTTGTTTATAAGCACGTTTCGTATGCGCGCCGATCACATAGTTAATTGTATAACGTGAGCTTGGGATAAGCTATTTTGGAAACGGTAGGAGCGGTTTCCTAACCGCTCCGTGTCGGACACAAAACGTATTTGCCGTTTGCCAGAAATAAGCGCGGTTCGGTTAGGAAACCGAACCTACCGTGGTTATGAGAGTCCAATCAAAGCATGAAGAACTTTATATTTCTTATACCGAGGAGGTATTTATTCATGAAGTTGGTTAAGTTGTTTTTAATAATTGCAATGTTTTGTGTCGTTACGCTTCTTTGTGTGGGGCAAACATTTGCATTAGAAGAATTCGTACCTATTGACCTTGAACCTTACGCAAACACCAAATTTGAAGGCCATGAGTGGTGGACACTAAACGCAGGTGACAACACCTACGCGCTCCTTCCGATAGGTGAAGTAGCAGAGTTTGAAGGTCCCGATAAAAAAGTGAAATTCAAGATTATAGATGGTGGTATCGTTCTTTTCGGCAATCCTCGGCAGGAGTGGCCGAAGGCTGTTAATGACATAGCCGTTGAAGGCGTCGCAAAAGCCATCTATTTTTTCCATGCTACCGGTTGGTCACATGCCGGGGCACCAAGTTACAAGTTTGTGATGAATTACAAAGGCGGAAAACAGGAAACCCTTGAGATGACGACAGGTTTTAATTCCCATGATTGGTGCCATATAGAAAAAGCCTTTCAGGATGAAAATTCTGTATGGGGATGGACAGCAAACGAAAGACCGGCTTGCAACAAAGCTGGATTAATTACCACCAAATGGGAAAATCCACATCCGAATACAGAGATCGTCTCAATTGATGCTGTCTCTTTAGAATTAGGGTCAGTTCCGATTATTGCAGCGATTTCATTAGGAGATGGATCGCTTGATGTTCATCCTGCTCAAAAATTGTCTCTCACCTGGGGAAGTCTGAAGCAATCATTTGCGCGTTAATAATCTATAATTCTGATATTCAATAGGTGTATTCTGTAGGTGTGAAAATAATGCCTTACCTGGTTTCAAAAACTGCTAAATCACGCCTACAGGACAAATTTTTTGCAATTTTAAGGTTCTATAAGAAACACTAAAAATTGACTTTACGTTTCATGCATGCTATAATTTAAGCATCTCAATTATACATAAACAAAAACCATTTTAGAATTATTTGAGGAGGAATTTAATGCCAGCAAAGCAAATAATCTTTGACCAGGAGGCGAGGGTAGCTCTCAAACGCGGTGCCGATACACTCGCCAACGCTGTAAAAGTAACACTCGGCCCACGCGGGCGTAATGTAGTTATTCAAAAATCTTTCGGGGCACCGCTGGTAACATGCGACGGCGTCACTGTCGCAAAAGAGATTGAACTTGAGGACCCTTATGAGAATATGGGTGCCCAATTATTGGAATCCATCGCTACCAAAACCAACGATGTTGCTGGTGACGGGACGACCACTGCTACGTTGTTAGGACAAGAAATCCTTCACGAAGGTCTTAAAAACGTCACTGCCGGGGCTGACCCGACGCAGTTAAAGATTGGTATAGACAAAGCAATAGACGCAGCTGTCAGCGCAATCGCTATGCAAAGCCGCGAAGTTAACACGCATGATGAAATTTTGCAGGTAGCATCAATTGCAGCTAATGATCCTGCCAATGATAGTAATATCGGTACCCTCATCGCAGACGCAATTGAGAAGGTTGGAAATGACGGTGCTATCACCATTGAGGAGGGCAAAACCTCTGAAACCACCGTTGATATTGTTGAAGGAATGCAGTTCGACCGAGGATTTCTATCGCCTAACTTTGTTACGGATATGCAAACGCAGGTCGTTGAATTTGAGAACCCATTTATTCTCATTAACACAGAGAAAATCAGTACTGTATTAGATATTGCACCGATTATGGAAAAGGTATTACAACTCGGTCGGCCCTTGTTAATTATTGCTGAGGATGTGGAAGGTGAAGCATTATCTACATTAGTTGTGAACAAGCTACGAGGCACACTTCAAGTTGCAGCTGTGAAGTCTCCTGGATTCGGTGACAGACGCAAGGAAATGCTTGAAGATATTGCAGTCTTAACGGCTGGGCAAGTGATCTCTGAAGATGCGGGCATCCGTTTAGAAAATATTGTCATCGGCATGTTAGGTACAGCACAACGTGTTACAATTGACAAAGATAACACCACTATTGTGGGCGGATTCGGCGCAAAAGAGAGTGTTAAAGGTAGAGTGGCACAAATACGCACACAGATTGAAGATACAACATCTGATTATGACCGTGAAAAATTGGAAGAACGTCTTGCGAAACTGGCTGGCGGCGTTGCTGTTGTTAACGTAGGTGCGGCGACTGAAGTAGAAATGAAAGAGAAAAAGGCACGTTGTGAAGATGCTCTCTCTGCGACTCGCGCCGCTATTGAAGAAGGTATTGTCCCTGGCGGAGGCATTGCGCTCCTACGTGCTATTGCAGGAATTGAATCACTTGAACTTGAGGGGGACCAAAGGACAGGTCTTAACATCGTCCGAGAAGCTTTACGCGCTCCTACCCGTGCAATCGCTGAAAATGCAGGGTTAGAAGGTGCCGTTGTCCTCGCACAAGTTGAGGGCGGCGAAGGTAACTACGGATTCAATGCATCTATTGAAGAATACGGTGACATGTTTGAATATGGTGTCATTGACCCTGCAAAAGTTGTCCGGTCGGCACTACAGAACGCCTCAAGTATTGCAGGCTTACTCTTGACTACGGAGACCTTGATCACGGAGATTGAAGAACCACCCGACTTTTCTGAAGCTGGTGATCCTCATGACGGCCACATGCACTAATAATGTAAATCTCTTACGGCTATTGGGAATACCCCACAGTCATGACATACAAATTGTAGGCGCGTTCTTGATGAAACGCGCTTACACATTTTAACATTTCTTTCCTAATATTTGTCCGGAAACTTTAAATCCTATTATCGTAAAGCCTATAATTATTTGGACGCTGCTGTAGCACTGGAAGCAGGGCGGTTTCCTAACTAATGCAGAATATTACACGTTTATTCTGCCAATCGTAATGTCCAATTAATTCTAAAATCTGCTATATTTTAAATTGAGCTCACGTTTCAAATTTCCCCAACTTGTAGTTCGTCTATTCTTAGCTGTAAAGATGCCTTTCACCCGTTTTGTAGCGAGAGTCTGGCGCACACCTGCAAATGATACGTCCTCAATCTGATAGTAATACTCAACATTCCGTTTAGCAGTATTATCTGTCCATACATATTCATTTTGTTCACCCGTAGTGCCAGCACCTTGAATAAGTTTCGGGTTAATCTTAATAAACGGACCTTTCAGTTTTTCACTTCGTAGGACATTAAAACCCGCATTATCCACCTCTGATTCAGTAACCCAGCTTATCACAACCGAACCATCTTGATTTATTCGAGGATTAAATAAAGATAGCGTAACAGGTAATAGTTCTCCATCTTCTGCTCTATAACCTGGTGAACCTATATCAGTATATCTGCCGCAGTAATACTTGCATCTGCCTTGAGATAACATTTCAACTTCATTTGCAGGAAACCACCCAAACTTTTTCATACCGAAAGTCCAATTATA
>JAJDWA010000050.1 GCA_022825825.1 Candidatus Poribacteria bacterium | reverse complement strand
CCAGCGACTAAGGCATTCTTATGCGCAACATGCCCATCCTCTTTGACGAAGAAGTCACTGAGACGCTGTTTCGTTAGTTTAGCTATGTGAGTTTGCATTCGATTTCACCTCCTTTCGTTTATTGGATAAACTTACCAAAGTAATGTTCATGCGATGCGCCGTTGAGAATTTAGAACAAATCTAAGGATAAACCTTAAGGAACAGATTCAGTATTCAACGGCAGCTGTCCGCAATTCTATGATTTGGTAAGACCTTACATGGCAATATGAGGGGTCTAAAAGGATTCTGCTAAGTGTGACCCCCAAGTTCAGACAAGATTCCCTAAGACTTTCTCAGCACGTTTCGGTTCTTTACAGATAGATTGAAGGACAGTTTTAACCTCCATTGGTGTGTGTTCCTCCAGAAGCGTCATCGCAATTGCTTGCTCCATGTCAACCGGTGTTGGAATCTTTGACACCACAAATGCTTCGGACTCAATTTCACCGCATACCGGATTGTAATGTTTCCGAAAAAGCAGGCGATGTTTCGCAGGTTTGGGCTGCCGCCTCTTATGGTTTTGCAGATCCACAAATAAACTCAGGATTCGCTGGGTCGTCTCTTCCCATGTATAAGTTGAAATCGCGCTTAGCCCAGCTTGCAACACATCCTTCTGTTCGTTAGGATTTTCGAACAGGAATCTGAGTTCCTGCGATATGGATTCAACTGGCACATCGACTGGGTCGAAAAGACTGGGGGAAATTTGAATAAATCGACACGCACCTGCAATTTCTTCAGGCTCGGAATACCCCCAAACAACCGTTGGAATGCCACACGCAACTATCTCAAGTAAGAGTAGCGGTGATGCCCCAAGAATCGTAGGAAACACCAACGCATCTAACGCATTAAAGATGAACGGACTCGCCTCTTTGTCCTGCAGAGACACAATATTAAAAAAGTTAACACACCCATCTCCTGTGAAATTGTCCTCCACGGTGGAGTGGATGACCAAATAGTTGAAATCTGGGTTTGCAAATCGCAGTTTTCGCAAGAAGCGCAGCGTTTCGTGCGAATTGAGTCCTGGCACAATCCCTACCAACGGCTTTTGCAAAATCGTCTCATTCCCGAGTGCCTGAGACAATTGATGCTTACACTTCGTTTTATCCATCGGTCTGAAAACAGACGTATCAATACCGTAAGGGATATGATGAAAAACATGCATATCGGGAACGAAATCTGAAAAGAAGGTCTGTGTCCAGGAGGCATCACACACAAAAGCATCGAAATCTCTCAAAGCTGCACATCTCTCAAGAACTGTGTTTATCGCTTTATGGCTTGTCAAAGCAGCGTTAGACAAACGGAGTATAACTGGGGTTGTGTTGAATTTTAGGAAGACCTGCTCTCCTACAGTAAGTGGAGCTAAAGCGAGAACACCGGTGCAGTCCTTCGGAATAAATTTTGCTGGCGAAAATGACCGATCATTTCTAAAGAAAATTGATTGAATACCTTCAGTCCGCAAGCCGTCTTCAATTTCCTGACGATTGTTGTCTGTCTCAGATACAGGCAAATAAAGGTCGGCATGATTTGTTAGCATCTTTAGCAGTTGATGATTCGCGGCACTCAATAAAAAAGGGGTCGTTTTTCTACTCTCCAGAACACCGGCTGTCAGAAGAATTTTCGGTCGATCCCTACGCTGAGAAGGTTCAATTTCAGGTTGATCCGGCGAAAATAGAAGTCCGATTTCTGAAAGTTTGGAAATAAAGTCAAGTGCCTCAAAAAACTTAGAACGACCATGTTTGTCGGCGATGGCTTCAGTAATGACCTCTGTCTCTGAAACACTACAAGCGTTCAAAATATCGCAGACAATATCATTCACTGGAATAACAACACCGGCATCAAGGTCAACGACGAATCGCTCGTCATCGCGTTCAAATTGATAAAGGTTATGCAAATTGCAAGGAAATTGGATCATTGTTTTACTTCCTCTATCCGTTTACGGCTTCCTCAAAACCGAATATCTTTTCGAGAATTGCTTCGGTTCTCTCTTCACCACAAAGATGATGTAACACGGCTTCAACTTCATGGCGACTGTGTTTTCTAAGAAGTGCCAATGACAAACCCTCCTCAATGGATTGGGCATAGCGATTATTCATCAGAGGTCTTTCCTTTTGGACTGTAATGTTGCTCAATATGGATTGATTTTCAACCCGTCTTCGTCGATTGTTAAGAGCAGGTGTGAAAGAGATACCAAAGTGTCGTTTATATCGGTCAGTTAACCGCTGGATTTCTTTCAGTCTCCTGAACAATGTAATAACATTCTGTGCGGTTTTATCCCACGTAAAAGTTAAGGCTCTTTCTCTCGCCTTTTCTCCCAATTCCAGTCGTGTCTGCTCATCGGTTAGAAGGGCATTGACGGCATCTGCCATTACGCTCGGTGAAACCCTCCCTGCGAAACTCCCAATTTCATTCTCATAGGCTTCTGCCGGTACAACAATTCCTGCATCGCCGACGACCTCAGGAAGTCCATCAAGTTTTGGTACAACCGGTGGTATCCCGCAAGCCATCGCCTCTAAGAGCGCAAGCCCAAATGTTTCTTCACCGACCATTGATGGAAAACAGTAGACATCAAAGGCACTCAAAAGGCGGGCAAGTTGGTGTCTGGGTTGCTGTGGTGCACAAATCAGATTCGGTGGCAGTTGCTGATGGGCATAGATGTTCAGCGTTGGAGCGGTAAGCAGAAAACATACGTGCGGGAGGCGTCTCGCAATTTTTATGTAAATTCCGGCCCCTTTCTCGGGTTGAAATCTTGAGAAAAAACCCACAACCGGTGAAGTGGCAATTTGAGGCGCGTTGAGCATCTTCGCAACTTCGCTTTTAGTCTGCTGTTTGTCTAATGGATAAAACTTGTGAGGGTCAACTCCCAATGATATGGTATGAAAAATGTCCTTGTCACAGACGAATCGACCAT
The DNA here is from genome assembly GCA_022825825.1 of Candidatus Poribacteria bacterium. Classification (GTDB taxonomy): domain Bacteria; phylum Poribacteria; class WGA-4E; order WGA-4E; family WGA-3G; genus MSPOR6. The sequence goes on along the minus strand of JAJDWA010000050.1, from coordinate 97,220 downwards.
ACAAATCCTTCACTGAGTTTGTTGGAACCAAGAAAGCGTCAAAGGGACGCATCGCGGCATACCAGAGCAACCCTGCATTAATAACATCACCATTGTGTCCCCTCGCGCAATAAATCGGGACGACAAAAGGTGCGTCAATATAATGTAAGAGAGAAAGGAACCGTGTGTCTTGGTGACTTTCTAACAGAACAGCATCGTAATTGCTGCCAATCAACTTCAGAATCGCAGCTTGATCGTTCCCTTGGAATCTAATGCCCCGCACATTCTCCTTAAATACTTCGTCGCTTTCACCGATTATATCAAGAGAAGCGTGTGCCTCCAGTGATTTAACAAGATTGTGATGCGCAACCGACACCCCACCCGTTGCTTTTGTAATATCAGTCGCATAAGTGCTTTTTTGGAGGACGAGGATCTTTAATCTCTCGGAAGCCTTTGTCTCTGGCGCGGGTATATCCCTCGCGAGATTTGAGAAAAGAATCCCACGCTGTTCCATTGTAGCCAGTGTATTTAATGCCTCAATGATTAAATCAACATCGTATTTTCTCCCAAGCCTCTCTATGATATCTTCGCTTGAAAGGGCTGGGCAGAGGTCCAAGATATCCCAAGTGATGTTATTGATTTCCAACACGATGCATTGGCTCAGATCGGCAACATACATACGGTTGCCCTGTTGGAATTTATGTAAATGAGTGGTAGATTTCGGACATACTAACATCATGCACCTTCCCGCTAACGACAGGTTTCTTTGACCTTTCCGCGCCAAAGTCCACCATCGATAATCCGTCCATCAATGACCAAAGTCGGGGAGCCTTTAATATTCAGTGCTTCCTTTCTTTGTATCTCCTCAACAAGATCCAATGTCACCTTTTCCGCTTCTACCGCTTCTGCGATCCTGCCGACATCCAGTCCAACATTCTTCGCACAATTCACCCATGCTTCGTGAAGGTGGTCTGCACGACAAAGCAGATAATCAAAGAGTTTATCTGGATATAACTCGGCGATAACCATTTGTCGCTTGTTCTCAATAAGTTCTGTTTCACCATGTAGACTTGTAAACCTAATATCTTCACCCGCGTTTTCCGCTGATGACTCTTCTTTACCTACGATAAACCGTAATTTGAAGTTGATTGTATCCCCATACGTTTCGAAAAATGGTAGCAACTCCTGTTCCGCTTGCACACCGTAGGGGCAATACGACATCACAAAGAGTTCAACCTCTGGTTTCATAGGTCCACGCATGCGCTGCTCAAGAATCTGTTTGAGACTCAACTCAGTTCGGCTGTGATCAACTTCAGACATAACGTATTCAATAAGTTGGTCGAATCCCGGAGAATGTTCAGGCGTGTGGCACTCCAGACAAACTTTTTCAGGAACTTGACCCCGAATATTCTCTTTCAGCGGTGTGTAAGCATGTTGTTTACCGGGACCGTGGCAGGTTTCACATCCGACATCCACAAAATGCTCGCGCTCGGGATTACCTATCTCGTAACCACTTTCATAACCCAATCCAGTGACGTGGCAAGTGACACACTCGGGATAATACTCCCTACCAACCGTGCGTAAGGTGTTGAATGCCGTCGCATGCGAGGAGTGCGACCACTGGCTGAATTCCTTCTGATGGCATTCTTGGCATGCTTGAGAGCCGATATAGTTGTTTCTATCATCTCGTTCAAGAGGTTCCGAAGCAAACAAGCGATGACTAACAATCTGCAATTGATGGTCAATGGTGATTTGATAGTAGAAATCATCCAAGAGTTTCCTAACATCCGGATCGTCAGAGACAGACTCTGTTAGCGCAATTTGCTGAACTTTTGCAGGTGTATCCCCCACACCATCGGATAGCATGAGCGCACCAAGCGTTTTTCCTTTGGAATGACAATACACCAACAAAACATCACCAACCCTTTCGGTTTCGCCTTCGGACGGACTCAGAATCGCAGAAAAACTCGGATATTCCCGTGCCAACGCTCTATTGACTTCTATAGGTGAATGACTCAGTCCAACAACAAAATCGGATTGTGCTTGAACTTCTGACATAAGTACATTGAGTTGGTCAGACACCACTTCCGTTGAGTTCTTAAGATCCAAGGCGACCAGCCCGATTTTTTTTCCTTCAACCATTTTTATTTCATACGCGTCAGAATCTTGGGTTAAAAATGCCAATGGCAGGTTAACTTCCCGATTCTGAAGAATCTCGGTTTCTGAATCAAAAGGGAAAAACGCGTCATAGCCCATCATTTCCATCGCTGTAAGGGTCGTTTGCACGCGATGCTGGTCTCGCATAAGAATCCCAGTGTCAGTTGAATGGTCATCTGATTCAAACGAATGCGGTTTCATGTCCAAGTGTTCAGAAGGCTGAAGACCGCCGAGATCTACCAACAACGGAGAAAATCCGTTTTCGCGGATAGCCGCTATTGCTTTTGCTCGCCTCGGTAACCCACCCGATTGCCCAATAAAACAACCGCACGGTTCAAGCTGTGCTTGTGTGTTCCCAGTGAAGAGAAGCAGCGACACCCTGTCCGATGAAATCTCCTTCAACTGATGTAGATAATCCACCAAAGATGTCGCATGAATCTGAGAAGCGAGTTGTTTTGTCTCTCTAATATATCGCAACCGTTTCGCTTCACTCCATTGTTGATAAACAAACGGACCTACTACAACAACAGTCAGAATCAGCGTAAGCAATATGTATTTTTTCACAAGAATCTCCAGTTTCCCAAATTTAGGCAGTTATATCAGTATTTTCCATGTTTTTTAATACAAACGCTCCCTGGACAAAAAGAAAGAGTGGTAAATAATAATACATAATGGAAAGCGAGAACCTATACAAAAACGGTTTTATGAAAAATAAGCTCTCGCTTGTTGGTATGGTATAGCAATCCTATCTATGGATAGGCCATTTCAATAACCCTTTGGGATAGAAACCAAATAAACAAAAGTCTGAGTTTCGTCATACCAGTGACTTAGTGCTGATTACCAGCATACGGGATCATCACTACACATAGCGACACCAAAACTGGTACAACAAAATTCATTATTGTTGCACTGTACCGACTCTCCCGTGAAACCGTCAACACACCAAAAGCCTTGAGCCTCTGTGGTAATGGGTGTGAGTAGATGTGATGCGAAGATTGCTCCTGTCGCGATAGTTCCAGCGACTAAAGCATTCTTATGCGCCACATGACCATCTTCTTTGACAAAGAAATCACTGAGGCGCTGCTTTGTTAGTTGTGTTACATGAGTTTGCATCAAATTTCACCTCCTCCCTTTTCAGTAGAAACGGTGATGTTTTAACCCATGATGTGAAAAAACATTTTGAACATGGGTATACAACACTCCTTTAAAATTAAGGACACAGTTTTAGGAGGAATAGGGTGCAGAATGTGAGAAAATTGAGAAGAATTTGTATCTACATCAAAAACAAAAAACCCGCCTAAAATTACGGCGGGTTTATTCTCAGGTACACGGCATTACAGGTGTACCAGTTGAATCGAAACCTGAATTTAGCTTGGATGTCCAACGCTTAAAATTAAAAAGGCGAAACTTTATGTTCGCGGTTGTGTAAGACTTAACAAAATCTCAAAAACTGAGTCGATTTGTTGTTAGGTTCTACCCGATTGGCGTAAATCCAAAGCGAGTGTCTCAAGTTGAGATGCGACTTCCTGGACATCAACGTTTATACCTTGAAGTACCAATTGATAACAGAGATCTTCCCATCTTTGACCTTGTGTCCATGCTATCTTACAAATCGCAACCCAAACGTCAGAGCCAAGCGGAAGCATCAAGGGTTGAATCTTATCAAAATGGATATCCACTAAAATGTGAAGGGAATCCATAATTGACTTACCTTCCTTAAGCACAAGGTTAACAACTTTTCCACATTCTTTAGCAGTCAGACCTTTCGCTTCAATAATCGCTATAGCCAATATCCATTGATCTTCTTCCTGCTTGAGTCGTGTGATTTGATAGGCTTGTTCAATCCCGATATCTCCCTCATCAATTTTCCACAGAATGCCTATCGGAAGTTGGGAGATACGATGTCGGACGATCCAAAATTTATCCGATTTACCCATTTCTCGCGTGATGGATTGATACGTTCCCAATGCCTGGTATAAAACATCTACGGCTTTAGCGACCTCAGAGGGTTTCTTCTGATCATGGGCACCTACAATCTTTCTCGCAGTTTCTATATCTATTTCCATCTCAATCGCCTCCTCAGATCATTGTCTAACTTCCTTTGACGATTACGATAAGTGGTTACATAATTCAGCCGAAATTGTATGCTATTAGCACACTCAGAGGCTTCATGCCTTAACATTCTTCCCGATAAATCCATAACCACTACCTACTATTCCTCGGCAAGCGATATCTGAAATATCCCACGATCTTTAGTGGCACCATAAAGTTTGTTATTAATTATATCAAGAGAGACAACTTTACCTGGCACTTCTGAAGCAAATTGTTTCCAGTGCCCATCAGTATCTAAGCTATAAACCCCCATATCTCCAACACCGTAAACTCTGGGACCCGTCACGGCGAGATAATTTATAGCAAAGTGGTTTATGACGATAGGTGTCCCTGATCTGTCCATTATGACGCGCCAGTGTTCCCCAGTTTCCGAGACTAAGACCCCTGCGTCTGTTGCGACGTAAACCGATGAGCCCACAAAAGTGATCTCTTTGAAGAAAGTAAAGTGAAGCGGTAGGTTTGGTGTAACATCTCTCCAATTACTTCCTGCGTCAAGCGATTGAAAGAGTCGACCATCCCGTTTCCCAACGTAGAGAATCTCTCTGGAAACTGCTAACTTGAATCCGTCAAAGAAATTGACATCGGATGGCTTCCGAAGGTCTACCAAACCCGTGTCCTTCCACGCTGAATCACCAGGTCTCCATTTAAAGAGTCTACGATTGTATTCCGCATAGAATACACCATCACTAATTGCAAACGCCTTGATCTCCACCCATTTTTCAACAGAGCGTGTAGTCTCGGACAACTGATTTTCTCTCGCTCCCTTACTATCAAAAGCGGGTGTGGTTTGAACTGGCATTGGTTTATTGTCATCTGCAGATAAACGGGAAATGCGTAAATGATTTCTTTCAGGCGAAATAAAATAGAGGATTCCACTATCAATCACAAACTTTGCGTCAAAATCAGGCTCAATGAGGGATGGTGCTTGTTCTACTGATTTATGCGAAACCTCTTCAGCACTAATATGGACTTTTTTCCAAGTCATCCTTTCGTTGGTTGATTGATATATCTCATAGCCGGTATATGCGTATAATCTGTTGTTGAACACAGTCAAATCCGTTATCCTTGTTCCCAGCACCCCGTCCATAAATATATGCCACGATTCGCCCCCATCCGTGGTGCGATGAATACCAAAAGTACCAACTTTGTAATAGGTTTTATCGTTCACCATCGCAGCAGGCGAACTATTGAGCATCAGCGAATTTTGGTCGAATCCAAGATTTGTCCAAGTATTCCCGCCATCCGTTGAACGTAATTGCGTCGCCCCGAATGCTAAGAGCGTTTCATCCATTGCTAAAAGCCTTACACCGGATGGGGGGACCCCCGAGCGAAATTGACCCATAGGTGTTATTTCAGTCCACGAGACTCCCAAGTCAGTCGATCGGAAAATCTTGCCTAAACTCGGTTCCCCACTTTGCATTATTGACCTTGCATCCATTAGTGTTAATCCATACAGATCAGGTCCCATGCCAACATAAAGGTTATTCTCAAGTGCTGCCAAGGAATAGACGGTTTTTGAACTACCCACCGGCAATTTTCTCCAGATATCTGAATCCAGACGGTGGAGACCCCGGTTTGTCCCGGTAAACACTGTCTTTCCAACAGCAGCGATCGCTGTAATTCTTTCGTCTGTCAAACCATCCTTAAGTGAGTGCCATTGAACGCCACCATTTGTGGATTGGAAAACTCCGGCATCTCTGAGCGCGAGATACATTGTTATACCCGCTTCTGAACCCGGCGCATCCCGTTCATCTGTGATAATAAGCCCAATGGCATCTCCGTTTGGTCGGACGCAAAACGCACGCCACGTTTCACCTTTATCCGCTGAAGCAAATATTTCATTTGTAGAGACAATATAGAGGGTTCCGCGATTTTCCACCACTGGCATGAGAGATTCATCCATCGGAATACCCGTGTTCAGGTACCGCCATGTGGTCGCATCTCTCTCTAATTTGTACATACCTCTTCTTGAAATAGCAAAGGTAGTCCCCTCAGAAACAGTGTAGATATCGTGTACATGACCACCGGGGGGGGCATCTGTTTGTCCCCACTGCTCAGTAGAAAACTTGCGTAGGTCCTCTTGGGCATAGGTCCTTAACGTCGCCTCAGAAAACTCCATACCAGCCCCTACATTTTTTTTAGGGACAGCAGACCGACCAAACTGGCTCCGTATAGAAGGCTTTGATACAACATCAAGAACGATAGGCGCATCAACGATTTCAATCGTAGGTTCAGATCTCGCCTCGAAACTATACGGCTTTTGAAACCGAGCAAGATATTGATGACTTGCCCCCAGCAGGAACATAACCAAAATTGTTGCCACACCGAAAGATACCCAAGGCACTAACGGTTTTCCAGACGGTGGAACTATTGGGTTAATATCGGCGACTTGCCGCATAATCCGCGCCGTTAAATCGGCAGGTACCTGCATGCTCCCGAGCACTTCGCTTACCAAGAATTCTGCTTCCTGTAGACGTTCGCGCCCTCGACGCAGTCGACTCTTAATTGTGTTTACCGATACCCCTAAGAAGTTACCTATCTCCTTCGTCGTCATCTCGCCGAGATAATGAAGGGTCAACACTGTCCGTTCGCTTTCCGGGAGTTTTTCCAAAAGTGATTTGACAACTTCAGAGCGATGCTCAGCGGTTTCTGTCTCGTGTGTCTCCGTCAAATAATGTGTATAAGAGGATTCATCTATCTCTTCTAAGGGTGTATCCTCCAGTGACTGCCTCGCCGGTTTATGCCTCTGAATCCAATTAAGTGTCAGTCGATTCGCAATTACATACAACCATCCGGCAAAACACTTAGGATCTTTCAGGGTCCCCAGTTTTCTGTATACTTGGAGAAAAACATCTTGCGTCAGTTCTTCCGCATAGTGAAAATCTCCTATCTTTCGCCAGATAAGCGCATGAACACCTTTTTGATGATTCTTGACCAAGATGTTGAATGCCGAATCATCACCTGATAATATCCTGTGTATCAATTTGACATCGTCTTCTAACATCCGTAACCTCCAAAACGAATAAAAAAATCTTATATTATTCCAATAGCGGACCTTCACGTGGCACAGCCTAACAGGCTATGCTACAAATATGTATGGTTAAAGGTGCTAAATATAAAAAAATGTTTTACAACATCCCTTTTAAAATTAAAGACACAACTTTTCGGAGGCAAGGGTGCATTATAAAAAATAAAGAGCGAATTTGCAATTAAAATTGCAAATTCGCTTGGGATCGTATAGCATTTCGACTGCGGAAAACAGTGGAAACGCAAACATGGATTAACCATCATAAACACATTTAGATTCCCATACTGAACAAGTATCCCCAGAGTACTCTTCACACCACCAGTCACACCGCTCCTCGGAGCCGCAATTATCATTACTCAAACACTCAAGTCCAGCTTCGGCGGGCGGTGTATGGACTGCTTGCGATAACAAAAGGACCCCACTGGCTACACCCAGAGTTAACGGTGCCCGTATACCGACCCGTCCACTCTCAGATGTAAGAAACCGCTTCGCTCTATCACGTGTCTCTTTTTTCACTTGGATTTACCTCCTTTCTGCCGGATTTACATCCAGCCCAATTAATTTTCCAAACGCAGTTAGCAAACCTATTCCAACATCAAAAACTTACTTGAAAATCAGGCGTAGAGGCCCTGTGCTGGAAATACTTGAAAACCAAATTATGCAGATCACAACTTTACATTCTCAATTCAGTAGACTTATACCTTAGGGGCAATCTCCGCTAAAGTGGGTCAAGATTTCATACCTCTTTCAAATGCCAAGTTGCCCCACCGTTGAATGAACAGATTTTTCCATCTTGAAATGCTTGAAAACAGACGCGACTTCAGTCGATTTGTGCTGTTCCATGAGTGTCTCTGCCAAAGCTTTTTCGAGATGTTCATATCTGTTAACTCCCAGCCTATACACATTGGATGTTATTTTACGTGTCTCAGAACTATACCGACGACAGAAAATAGGACGGAACAAATTTTCATCCGTTTGATGACTTCTTGTCATCAACGGGCGGTTCTCCTCAAACAATCGGATAATATTGCGTGTTGTCTTCTGCCAAGTGTATTTCCGAGCGAGATCTTTCGCAATCCGTTCATATTTAGCACGCATATTAGACGGCTTCAAACCTTGATTGATCGCTGCCGAAAGTTGGTCCATAGATACATGAAAATCTCCAAAATTATTCCATTCCAACCCGATACTCACTCCTGCTCCTTTTACTTCTGGAGGGAGACCGTATTTCGTCATGGCAATACACGGCGTTCCATAAGCCATTGCCTCCAAAACTACTGAAAGCGGTGTTCCCGGCATCGCAGGAAAACAGACCAGATCCAGTGCTTGAAAGAAAACGGGCAGAATTGCAGCCATATCCTCATCATCTGCTCTGAAAATTACTACATTCTCCGGCAGATTCTTATAGTGCTTTGCCAATATGTGATCATAAACAAAAATCGAGAGATGTCGGTTGGCTCTCGCAAACGCAGAAATCCACTGTGCACCAAGATGCGGCTCAAATCCAGAAACCAATCCAACAACTGGGCGCTCCGCAAACATCGGTCTATCAAAAATAGCAGCAGTGTGTTGCTTTGCTAACCCTTTATCAATCGGTTCAACAACGTTGATACCGTCCGGAATCACATGGATATGCCTTCCCGGAATACCACACTCACTCAGCCATTCCTTCATCCATGATGCTTTGACAACCAAACTATCATTCGTTTTCTGGGCTACATAGAGAGCCAAGAGTGATTCAAGCAGCGAACTTTGTAGTTTCTGGCTGTTTTCTATACAGTGAACAATTGGAATATCTGGAACCTGATAGTATAACAGGTCATTTTCCATTAATTGAGAAAGCAGTAAAATACCATCGTATCCTTCTCTGGCATGCCATATAGGCGCAAAGGTATCGTCCGCATCATTTGTTATCTGTCGAATACGAATCTTCCCCAAATTTCTCTTGTTCCCGGGGCGTGTACCACCATCTCTAACTTGCGAAAAGGCCAGGGTCTCTAACGATGCTTCACGCGCAAGGGAAGATAAAAGTTGATACCGATTCATAGTCGTGATGTAATCAATTGATGATTCCTCTTCCCTAAAACCGAATGGAACCAACAACCTGAGTTCCCCACATACAGGGTGAAAGGTGTTGAACTCACCAGACGACTCAGGGATCCGTGCTAAAAGTTGTCCTCGCTTACCAAACCACTCCAATCGTGTAATACCTTCAAAAACAGATGATACCTTATACTTTTTTTTCAAAACTTCAACAATTTGATACTCCGTCTGAGTCCCATAGCGACTCAGAATATCCCATTCTACATCGTTGATTTCAATGATGTCGTTGGTTTCAAGGTCAGCAACATATTTGCGTCCCTCTTGTTCAAATTTATGGTGCGGTTTTAAGTGATAACCTGAGTTACGGGTCATTGATGCTTTATCCTCCTTTTATGTTAGGCAGTCGCCTGTATTAAGCCGTGAACCCTTTTAAGTGTCGCCTTTGCTCGTTCTTCATCCTCAACTACCGCAGCAAGGACCGCTTCGGCTTCCCTCACAGTGTGATTCTTCAAAATGCTTAACGCAAGACCATCCTCAAGATGCATGGAATACGCTGTATCCCTTATTAGACAGCGCTCATAATGTTGATCCATCCCTAATACAATTGATTTGTATTTCAACCACTCACTGCCTTGATGTGCTAAGCCTTCCCTCTCTAAACCGTGAGCTGCTTCTGACGGTGTCGGTACGAACATATTTAAAAGTCTATTTGGACTGACGAGCCGTCTCTTTTCGTGGAGTCTCTCAAAGCACTTTATAATCCGTCGCGCCGTTTTGTCCCAAGTGAACGACACTGCTCGTTCCCTTGCCTTCCGGGAAAGTTCCTGTCGCCTTTCGTCATCATTCAGCAGCACATTAATCTTCTCCGAAAAATCTAAGGGTGAAGGGTAACTTACAACCGTCGCTATATCTTCTTCAAAATTCTCGGCATTGGCAACCAGACCCGCATTCCCAACAACCGAAGGCACACCATCAAAATTAGGAACAATAGGTGGAACCCCACACGCCATCGCTTCGAGAACCGTCAATCCAAAGGTTTCCTCACCTGACATTGAAAGGAAACAGTAGACATCAAACGCATTGTAGACCAGTGGCAACTTCTCACGAGGATGGAATCCGGCGTAGACGAGATTATCAGGAAGTTCCCTCGATTGATACCTTCCGAGGTTCGGACCTGCAATCAAAAACAACAAATGCGGATTCAATTCAGCGAGTTTTAAGTAGATAGATGCCCCTTTTTCAGACTGCACCCGTGAAAGATAGCCAACAGTTGGCGTTGTTACAATGCGTTCGTCTCCAACCTGTTCAGCCAACTCTTGCTTGGCTTTTTGTTTATCCATCGGACGGAACAATGCCGAATCTACACCGTTAGGGAGTGTATTAAAGAAACTTGTGTCCCAAACGTAATCTGAATAGAACTCCCGGACATAATCCGATGGTGCCGTGAAAGCATCAAAATCTCGCATCGCCGCGTAATGCCGCAATATAGAGTTTATCGCTTTTCCACCATGTCCACGGGGGGCATGACACTGAACTAAGATCGGTGGGAGTTCTATATGCTCGTAAAGTGGTAGCAGCCACGTTTCCTCGTCGCGATGTAAGGTTAGAATACCGAAATAGGTCTCGTTGATTCTTCGGCTGCGTCTACCGAAGTCAGACACGCTGATATCAACTTCATATACGTTATCTCCTAACTTTCGATTTTGGTTGCCTGCGAAGTGAAGATCTATGTATCTGGTGAGATGTTCAAACATGTAAGAGAGTGCCATGTTCGTCCCCGCATACAACGTTTCGATATCAAAATACGAGTCAACATTGATACCTGGTATCGCAACAAGCAACTTCCGCCGTTTACTTTCTACAGCGAAAGTTTCTCTGAGATTTTCACCTCGATTGAATAGGAACCCGTCCCTTTCAAATTCCGCAAATCTCTCAAACGCCTCATGAATCTCGTCCTCTGCATAAATGATTTTCAGGACTTGGATAATTTCTTCACTCGTTTGCTCTTCCGCCAGTTTCAAGATGTCGAACATTACAGCAGAGAGTTCGATAATACTCGCTTTTTCAAGGTCCGCAGCGTAAAATACTGCATCCTTTTCAAAGAGGTAAAGCGGGTGTAAAATTCTTGGGAAATCAAACACTTTTTTCTCCAATCTTTTCGTTGTTTGTAATTGAGCTCTCAAAATTAAGGACACCACATTTTGTAGCAGAGGGTGCATAATTTGAAAAAAATATGCGAACATAATATACATAAAATCACACCAAGCCCGCCCATATTTCGGTATGAAATCCACGTTTTATCAAGGTATAATGCATAATTTGTTGGTAAAAAAAGGTATAACCTGCTGAAAAAAAGAGCTATAATTTGGCGAAAATATGCGAACGTAACACGCCGAATTGATCTTTACTGGGAGGCAAAGGTTCTACTTTAGCAGTGCAGATGAAAGTTAAAATATCAGACTGCACCCTCAGTAACCCAAAATTGTGTCCTTAAATAATAAAGGGACGCAATCTGACATAAGAAATAGAACAGCGTGAGCAGACGAGCACTATGTCCGATGCGTCAATGTGAGTGAGATGTATCACTGTTGTCTATGGAAGGCGACGGGCAAGCTCATTCTATATTCAGAGAAAACACGAATAGAATTACGACTCAGAAGGGAGGAAGTAGCGGTGAGTATTGATTCATTGATTAAACAGGTCGAAAGTCTCAACAATAACATTCGCGTTGAGAGAACAGATGAATATCTTAGCGTAAAAGGGAACACGTATTATGTGAGAGGCAAGTTGAAGTTATTAGGCTTTCAATGGAATCCAAATAAACGAGAATGGTATTACTGGGTAAAAGGGATGGACCTAAACCGAAACGAACCTGAACAGCCTATAATGTTTATGGCGTGAAAACGCACCTCATTGCTCCAAGTTCAGCAGATCTGAAATTTTTGAGGAACATTTCTGACAAAGTGCCCGCAATGTGGCTATGCCTGAAAACCTACTCTCGTTTCAGTTTTTCCCATACTGTCGTCAGCAATTGAGGTTGTGGTGAAACCCGTAAAGCAAACGCTGGATCAAACCAATCGCGTGTACTATTCCAAATCCCGATATCTGTCAGTTGTTTCGTGAGATCATTAGTCAGCGTGGTTTTGAAAATCTGCGATGCCTTGTTTTCAATACGTTGTGTTTTCAATACGTTGTGTATAGACTTAGGATTGGTGCATTAATGCCCAACCTCGCGTTAAAGTTGGACGCATCAAAGTTCATCCTTAACCCACGACTGTTCAAAGTACGTTAAAGGCAGAGATGACGGGGCGCGTCGTGGCGAAAACCACCGCGCCCTGACATTTTTTAGAAGGGTCTCAGTTTGAAACACGAGTCCCTATCCTATATTTCTAAAAAACTTGCCTTGTGTTCGTCCGTCAATGTTTACTGAGTAAGGCAGCTACCATCTGGAACAACACATATATGAGGAGGATAGAGGCAGTCTTGGTTGTCCCAGCATGGTCCGCCTGCCTCAGCAGGTGTTGTTCCAACGATTGCGTTCGCCAATAAAACACTACCTGTAGCTACACCAAGAGTCAGTGGTGCCTTGAGCCCGACTTTACCCTCCTCAGACGCGAGAAACTCGCGGATCTTACCGCGAAAGTTATTTTTCATCTCGGCTTTTCTCCTTTCTGCCGGTGCTTCTGTTCTGGCAAGATGGTATTCCCAAATAGTGTTGGGAATACCATCTTCAGGACGAATACTATCGCTGTAGGAGTGAAGCCCTCCGCTTGGACATGCTGTCTAATATCTTTTCAAAATGTTCATTATCCTTGTTGGTTATATGTTTATAAAAACTGCATCAGTTTCAGATAAAAAGGACCTTGACAAAGCACCGTTAGCAGAGCACCGACGGAAATGACTGGGGCAAAGCGTATCGAGGGTTGGACGTTTATCTGATTGCCAAATTCAGCAAACGCACCTTCCGCCGCAAGGTTTTGTAATTGGAAAATCTCTTCTGCAGTTAGACCTACGGGATCAGGTGAAATAACGATATTATCCTTCTGACCGCTCGAAAAATCCACCTGTTGCTTTTCGTAGCGGACAGTGCCATCCGGCTGTTCCACCCTAACAATTTGCTCAGCGGGAATCATCCCAATCTCAAGGCCACTCACGTCCACAGCATTGTCCAAGGTTATACTCGCTAAACTGAGAATCAACTGTTTGGCAATAACAAAAACAACGAGATACAATCCCAAGAAAAAGGCAAAACCGGAGAGAAATACCGATACAGATGGTGTCGCTTGCAGTGCCAACCAAACGGATGTGAAACCACCAATTATGTAATAGGTTGGTGTTTTCGGTAGCGGTGATAGTAATTTCTGTATCAATGTGAACGCCACCAAAACTAAAAGGAGATGCAGTAACCGATCGGGTTCCCACTCAAAGTGCTGGAACAAGTAGGTCAGCCCAGATCCGATACCGATAAACATAAGTAGACTAAATAGTTTTTCGAGCAACGTATCCTTTTGAAAGTAAGATTTAAAGAAATACCGGAACAGATTTAATTTGTTCGGCATTAGGGCAAACTTGAAAAGCAGATAACCGAGGATTCCTATTGAGTATGGAACAATAATATTGAGTGCGAGTATCACAGGTGGAAAACTTAAAGCACCGCTCAGGTTTCTAAACAGTGACAGCGGAAAAATTAAGCAGAGTCCCCAAAAGAGTTTGGAATCTCCCGGCGAGAAGATACCAAACCAATAGAAAGCAAAAGCGATCAGCCCGCTCCCAAAGAAGAGTCCTAAGATATAGAGCGGCGTTGTTGTACCGAGATACCACGCCATCAATTGGCTGAGTGTTCCCACATAAAGAAGTCCGAGGGAGCAGAAATTGCGAATCTTCTGTGTCTTCAGATCAGTGTAACTCGCATATCCACAGAAAACGAGTGCTAAAAAAATCAGAAAGTATTCATAGTGCGACATAATAAAAAACTGCCTCCCTTAGGATTTGATACTCAACGCGAATGTATCAACGAAGGCCCCAGTTTGACGTTGGAATTCCTTTGTTTCAAAATCAATAACCTCAAGTCCAACCTTTTTGTAGAGTGCTAAGACTTCATCTGGCGTGTCAAAATCGTAGAGGTGCATCATCAGTGGGAGTTGGACTGGCAGTGCCGTTATGGCGTATCCACCGGGTTTCAGCACGCGCATCGCTTCTGACAATCCAGTTTCTGGATCAGGGATATGTTCGAGCACTTCAATCGCTATGACTACATCGAAAGTGTCGTCAGGATAGGGTAAGGTCCTCACATCTCCAACTGACAGTTCACTCCTTCCAAGCATTCCTTTTTTTCTCAGGAGCCTTTGGGCATGCTGAAGGCAGTGTTGGCTAACGTCAACACCAGTGGCTTGCCACGAGGTGTTCTGCTGTAGAATAAACGCTGTCAACACCCCAGGACCGAAGCCGAGATCACAAAAGCGAGATTTCCCTTTGAAACAATCCAAATGCTTGCGGATGAAGGCTTTCCGTTCCAAAGCAGGCGGAAAAGAGATATAATTCAGGTGTTCGCTGATTGGGTAATATTTCGTTTCGTAAAGTTTCGTTTTTACTGCCTCGAAATCTCTATCTGCTGTGAGCTGATTCGGAATCTCCAGTGAAAAAAGTTGTTTGATAGTTATATCACCACAATAGAGAATGTCACTGACGATTTCCTCAGTGTGTGTCCAGTTCGTTTCAGGACGTTGAATCAAGTCTTCTGTCTGTTCTAAAATGGAAGACAACAGGTACTGAATCGTCTGATCAAAACGGGCGCGATGATATTCCACGGCGCACGGATATACGTCTGTGTGTGTCTGAAGCCGTGCCTCAAACGCAGTTTCAAATTCAGAATAGTACATTGAAGTTCCTTTTTGAAATCATGTTTACTCTTTTTCTCTCATCCACTCGAGGTGGATTGAAAGTATGGTCACAATGGCTGATTAATATGAAAAAAATGATTTCTCTATTGGTCATTCTTCTTTTTTACATCTCCCCATGTGGTTGTGAGCAGCTGGGGTTGTGGTGAAACGGGCAACGCAAACGCTGGGTCGAACCAATCTCCCCCAGTGTTCCATGAAATATGCGTCAATTGTGTCCGAACGCCACTGTTTAGATGAAGTTTGAAGATTTGGAAATCTCCATTGATTTTCTGTGTGTAAAGAACTTCTTCCCCATGCGGGGATAGCGCAGGATACTGGGCATAGGGACCTGCTTCATCTATAAGTTGTTTGAGACCAGAGCCGTCTCGATTGACGATGTAGATCGTCTGTTTATCCTTCCATGCTTCTTGCAGATCCGGCTTCAAGATGGGGGGGATCAGATGCTTGTTCCCAGTAAAGGCAAGTCTGTCTCCCGCAGTAGACCAAGAAGGATAGTATTGCCAAATCAGTGCTTTCTTGGATAGTGGTTGTTCCTGCGCTCGTGTCTGGACGTTGATAAATGTAAGTTGAGACGCGAATGGCTGGTCTACAGAATAGGCAATTTCAGTACCATC
This sequence comes from Candidatus Poribacteria bacterium, assembly GCA_022825825.1. GTDB lineage: Bacteria > Poribacteria > WGA-4E > WGA-4E > WGA-3G > MSPOR6. Next base: position 81,387 of record JAJDWA010000050.1, on the reverse strand, counting down.
CGGTGACCATGAAGGATACCAGCCTTTCGCAATATGTTCATTCTCTTGTTCTCCAAGGGGCGCAATGTGGATATCAGCATTAAGATTACCCAACTTCGCGTTCACATAAGCGATGTGTTTGCCATCGGGCGACCATGTTGGATTGGTTCTATAGATTTTCGTTTTTCTCTTGAAGACACGTCGAACGTTGGTTCCATCTGGATCCATCAAGTAAAGGTCTCGAATCCCCCCGCGATCGGAGATGAAAAGAATCTTTTCGCCGGTAGGTGACCAGACGGCTTGCAGATCATTTCCAGGATGTTGTGTGAGTCTCACCTGTTCGCTGCCATCTGGGTTCATGGTGTATACTTCTCTGTTTCCGTCGCGTGTAGAGGTAAACAGGATTTTAGGGGTCGTTGGTGCTTTTGGGAAAAGCGGAGCAACGTTCGCACATAGTAGTATCACACTAAGCATGTAAAAGACGAATATACGTTTCATCTGTATTCCTCCGATAATTGCTCAAGAGACGTAACAGACCCAGCATATAGGGGCGTGTGGCAGTAGAAACCACCACACACTGAAAAGTCAATAAGATTGTGACGGTCTACGCTACAGCCTATATTGACGGAATTAATAACATGTACCCCATCCATTTATGAAAGGGCGATTACATGTCTCTGGGTCCATACACCAAGTGTCATCTTTACATAACCCCCCTGCGTGGGCGGGTGTTGTTCCAACGATAGTCTGTGCGAGTAGCACGCTACCCACCGCCGCCCCGAGGGCCAACGGGGATTTGACTCCCACTTTACCTTCTTCGGAGTGGACGAACTCGCGGATTTTACCGCGGAGATTTGTTTTCATTCAGATTCACCTCCTCTCTTTCTACCGGAAATCTCGATCCGGCCGGATTCGTTCCCCAACCTTAACTGGGAAACCACCTCCAACAAGGAACACACTTCATCAAGAAGCAGAAGTTTCCCATCGGAAATGCTTAAAAATTGCCTCGATTTCAGCAGGTGTGTGCTGTTCCGCCAACATTTCTACAAAAGCGGTTTCAAGGCAATCATATCTGTTGGTTCTGATTCGGTACACGCTGGAGATAGTGTCTCCGGTCCCCGGATTATATCGACGGCAGAAAACTGAGGGGAGCAAAGTTTTTTCCCTTATACTTCGCTCATGACCTTTCTCAAAAAACTGTGCGATTCCTCTGGCGGATTTCTCCCATGTGAATTTCTGAGCCAAACCTTTTGCAGCGTTTTCGCATTCGGTGCGTGTATGAGAGGGTTTTAACCACTGATTTATCGTGTTGGACAACTCAGACATCGAGACGCGGAGATTACCGTAGCCACGCCGTTCCGACTTCACAACGGCGCCAGCTCCTTTGACCTCTGGAGGCAGTCCATATTTCGTCATAGCGATACATGGCGTGCCGTATGCCATTGCCTCTAAGACCAACGATAGTGGTGTTCCAGGAATCGCAGGAAAACAGATGAGATCGAGTGCCTGAAAGAAAATAGGTAGAACGGAACGAGTTTCCTCATCACCTGCGCTAAAAATTACCACATTGTCTGGTGGATTTTTATAATATTCTGCCAAAAATGGATCGTAGACAAAAATCGCAAGATGGGGATTGCCATGAGCGAACGCAGAAACCAATTCCGCTCCATAGTTAGGTCCAAAACCTGAAATGAGTCCTACGATGGGTTGTTGTGAAAACATCGGTTTTTCAGAGAGCGCAGCGGTATATTGCTTCGCCAGTGGTTTGCCAATAGGTTCGCCAACATTAATGCCATTAGGAATAACACAGACATTCTTTCCCGGGATACCGTATTCCGTCAGCCATTCCTTTACCCATGAAGATCTGACGATTAGCGTGTCCTTTACGTTTTGGAGGGCATAGATATTTAGAAGCATCTCAAGCGTTGAACCTTGTAACTTCTGAACATCTTCTATACAATGAACAATTGGCACATCAGGAAGTTGATAGTATAAGAGGTCGTCTGTCAAAAATTGAGAGAGGAGTAGAATACCATCGTATCCGTCCATCGCATACCACGGGGGGCCGAAGGCACTGCTTTCTTCTGTTTCTATATTCCGAATCTGGATATCTCCGTAACCTTGAAAGTCCTGCGTCTTTGAGGCTTCTTCTTCTGCTTTGGAAAAAGTAAGCGTTTCCAAGTCTGCGAATTGCGTCAAGTGCGTCAGGAGCTGATAGCGATTCAGGTTCGTTGTATAGTCTAACGATGTTTTCTCGTTTGTAAAGTGGAACGGCACCAACAATTTCGGTTTCCCATCCTTCTGTTTCCAACTGTCTATATCCTGTTTCGCTGCTCCATCTATTGCGCTTAAAAGGGAGCCTTGCTGTCCAAGCCGTTCCAAACGTTCAATCCCGTCGAAGATAGACTCGACTTTATATTCTTCCTTGAGCGCCTCAACGATTTGGTATGGCGTCTGTGTTCCATAGCGACTCAGAATTTCCCATTCTACATCGTTGACTTGAACGATATCGTTCGTCTCAAGATCTGCGACATATTTCCGACCTTCTTGTTCAATTTTACGGTGTCGGTTCAGGCGATAGTGAGTGTGAAGTGTCATAGTGTATTCGCCTCCATTTTCTTAAGCGGTTGCATGGATTAAGCCACGAACTCTTTGAAGAATTGTCTTCGCCTCTGCTTGATCTTTGATGAATTCAGCAAGAAGTGCCTCTGCTTCTCTTGCTGTATGGTTTCTCAAAAGAGTTATTACGAGCCCTTCTTCAACACGCTGGGAATAGAGGGCATCTCCCATTAGAGAGCGCTGGTAGTACTTGTTCATACTCAACACGATGGATTTGTATTTGAGATGATTTTGCTTTGGGTTTGATACTTCAATGTCAGGCGCGAAGGCATTCAAGAGTTTATTTGGACTCACAAGCTGCCTTTTTTCGTGAAGTGCTTCAAAGAAGTGGATAATACGTTGTGCGGTTTTATCCCAAGTGAACGATAACGCGCGTTTTCTCGCTTTTTGGGAAAATGTTTGCCTCATGCCATCGTCGCTCAATAGTAGGTTAATCTTCTCCGAAAAATCTATCGGGGACGGGTAACTCACAAGAGTCCCTATATCTTGGTCAAAATTCTCAGCATCGGCGATTAATCCGGCATCCCCGACGACTGAAGGCACGCCGTCAAAATTGGGAACGATCGGTGGCACGCCACACGCCATCGCTTCAAGGACCGTCAAGCCAAAGGTTTCCTCGCCTGACATTGAAAGGAAACAGTAGACGTCAAATGCGTTATAGACCATCGGCAATTTCTCGCGCGGATGGAATCCAGCATAGACGAGATTATCAGGGAGTTCCCTCAATTGATACCTTCCGAAGTGTGGTCCCGCAATTAAAAACAACAGGTGCGGATTCAACTCAGCAAGTTTCAAGTAGACAGATGCCCCTTTTTCTGACTGCACCCGCGAGAGATAACCGACTGTGGGAGTCGTCACGATTCGGTCGTCTCCTACATATTCGGCAAGTTCCTTTTTTGCTTTTTCTTTCTCCATTGGACGGAACAGAGCGGAATCTACACCGTTGGGTAAAGTGTTGAAGAAACTGGGATCCGAGACGTAATTTGAATAGAATTCTCGGACATAATCCGATGGAGCCGTGAAAGCATCAAAATCCCGCATCGCCGCGTAATGCCGCAACATTGAATTGATTGCGTTTCCACCATGTCCGCGTGGTGCGTGGCATTGGACAAGAATAGGCGGCAGTTCTTTGTGCTGATAGAGGGGGAGTAGCCATGTCTCGTGGTCGCGATGTAAGGTTAAAATGCCGAAATAGGTTTCGTTGATCCTTCGGCTGAGTCTACCGAAGTCAGACACGCTGATATCAACTTCATACACGTTATCGGCTAATTTTCGATTTTGGTTGCCGGCAAAATGGAGATCTACGTATTTGGTGAGATGTTCAAACATGTAAGAGAGTGCCATGTTTGTTCCGGCATATAACGTTTCAATATCGAAGAATGAGTCAGTGGTAATGTTAGGTATCACAACAAGCAACTTCCGCCGTTTACTTTCTATAGCGAAAGTTGCTCTGAGATTTTCACCCCGATTGAATAGCAAGCCTTCCCTTTCAAATTCCGCAAATCTCTCAAACGCCCCAAGAATCTCGTCCTCTGCATAAGAGGTATTCAACGTCTGAACAATTTCCTCGCTCGTCTGCTTTTCTGCCAATTTCAAGATGTCAACCATGACGACAGAAATCTCTATGACCCGTGCTTTCTCAATATCTGCAGCATAAAGGACACCATCTTCCTCAAAGAGGTGAAGTCGGTGTAAAACTCTTGGGAAATCAAACATTTTTTTCCAACCTTCCTGTTGTTTATGATTGCGCTTTTAAAATTAAGGACACAACATATTCAGGCAAGGGGTGCAAGATTTAGAGGAAAGGCACAAATTCAACCAAAGCGTTTGGCTTAGAGAGAGGCACATCTGGAGGGTTTACAATGTTTGGGACGTGAAAACTATTCCTTTTCCCAGCGAAACTTCGTTTCTCTGCTACCCCCGAGGTTCTCAAGTTTTTCACTAATTCCCATTGTTTGTTCAATCAGGAGATCCTCACTCGCGATAGATTCAACGTTGAGCCTCAACAAGGGTTCAGTGTTCGATTCTCGGAGATTAAACCGCCAATTACCATGTTTATGATTATTAACAGCAAGTGGACGGAAACCTGCGTGAAATCTGACCGACAAACCGTCAATCGGCATTTCAATACAAGGATGGTTCCCAAAAGCGTGTATTTCTTGTTGGATGACTCCCATAGCATCTCGCAGGTGACACTCGATTTCAAAGGAAAAGTTGATTTCACCTGAAACTGGATACTCGCATCGGAGACGGTTAACGGATTCAGCGAGTGATGTTCGGTTTGCACTCAGGTATTCAAGGATGAGTAATAAGGGAATCATTCCATTATCTGTATAGAAATTGTCTTTGAAATAGTAGTGTCCGCTCGCCTCTCCGGCGAAGAGTGCGTCGGTTTCTTGCATGCGGGATTTGATAAACGAGTGTCCACATCGGTTGAGAAGGGGTGTGCCATTCGCCGTGACGACAGCGTTCTCTACTGCCCAGACGGCTCTTGGATCAAAAATGACAGTCCGTTCTTCTTTCTCTTGAAGGAGTTTTTCGGCAAGCAACGCCGTAATGTAGCAACCCTCGACAAATGCTCCATTTTCATCAAAGAAGAAACACCTATCGGCATCTGCGTCCCATGCGACTGCCAAATCTGCTTTTGTCCGTTTAACCGCCTGTGTGGTTAATTCCCGATTCTCTGGTCTCAGGGGATCGGGTCTGCCGGCGGGAATCTTGGAGAATGTGCCGTCGGGTTGGGTAAACAACCGCTCACATACCTCAATGGGTGTTTCTGCTAACAGTCGTTCTGCCATCTGCCCGGCAAGTCCACTATTGGCATTGATGACAATTCGCTTGCTGGAGAGCTGCTGCAAGTTTGTAAATGAGCGAAGGTGATTCAGATAACTATTCAGGAATGGAAGAGGCTTAGGAATTGCGCGATAGTGTGTTTTTTGCCTTCCATATAGGTTGCCGTTTTCGATGGCATTGCGAAGGTCAAGGAGACCAGTATCAGCAGCTATCGGTGCGGCATGCCGGCGGACGAGTTTCATACCGTTATATTCAGCGGGATTGTGAGATGCGGATATGACAATACCTGCATCTGTCTGGTAGTGCACGACCGCGAAATAGAGCATATCGGTCGAAATCTGACCGAGGTTGAGGATATTAATGCCGGCGTCTATAAGCCCGGCAGCGACCTGTTGGAACAGTTGGGATGAACTTTCGCGGACATCGTGTCCGAGAGCAACAATCTTCGGTTGGAAGTGATCGGCGAAGGCGCGGGCAATCTCATAAAAATCTGTCGGTTGAAAATCTATGCCGAAAATGCCTCGAATATCATATGCCCGAAATATATCACAATTCATTGAAGGTCTCCGTTTTGGAAATGTTGTCGGGCATACGCCAACCGCTCTGGAACGCCAATGTCAATCCAATCCGCATCGGTTTGTAGTGTGTAAAGATCACGGACATTTGGGAAAACGTCTCGCTCGATTGAGAAACTGTGCTGTTCTGTAGGAAATGCGTCGGCAATCGTTTGATTAAAGAGATACACACCACTGTTGATATAACCGGCACGACAGGTAGGGTGTTTCTCGCGGAAGGCAGTGATTCTCCCTTCGCTGTCCGCCACGATTTCACCGTAGGGACGAATATCGGGGACATGGATACTCAGCAACAGCCCTGCCATGTCCCGATAGAAGCTGCTTAACATCTGCTGGGGCGAGAAATTAGCAAGGAGTATGTCGCCATTGAGGACGAAAAAAGGAGATGTGGTGATACATCGCATCGCATTCTGAATCGCGCCGCCGGTGCCGAGTCGCCTCTCCTCTTTGGCGTATCGGACCCGGACCCCGGCGTAGTGTTGACCTACGCGCGCATAAAGCACGTTGTGTAGGTGCCCCGATGCGAGAATAACTTCCTGAACATTTGCGTCTTTTAGCAGTTGGATCTGCCACTCCAATACAGTTCTGCCTGCGATGTCAAGCAGAACCTTGGGAACCATTTTTGTGGTATCGCCTAACCGCGTTGCGAGCCCGCCGCATAAAATAATGGCTTGCATTCCGACCTCTCCTTTAGTGCTAATTTTGCTCTTCAGAGGCAGGTGCCTCTCAACTGTTAACACGCTTTCACGCGATCATATTGTTCAAAGGTCCGAGATCCGTGCCAAACACATTGTTCAGTTCATAAGGATCTTCTTGATTTGCTAATTCAACCTCTTGAATCTGCATTTCCACGCCGAGCTCTATCATTTGCTGGAGGGCATCTGTGAGTTGATATTCTCCGTGCCGCCGCCGTTCTGCTCGAATTAAGTTATGCAGACACTGAAACAGCAATTGACTTTCTCGAATGAAGTAACAGCCTGCGATCGCCAAGTCTGTCCGCCGGGGTTTCTGAATCAAGCACCCAACCATCCCCTCACGTAGTTCTACTAACCCGTAAGGTCTTTCATCAACGATCCGCCGAACAGCAATTGTTGAGTACTCGCTTTGGGAAAATGATATCCAATCCATATCCAATGTAGCGTCGCCAACGACAATGAGGATAGGTTCTTCATCAGGAATGTAATCACTTGCGAGTGAAACGGTATGCCCTAATCCTTTATTCTCCGTCTGTTCGGCGAAAGAAACTGGTACCCCATTATAATTTGCGTCCATGTAGGATTGAATCTCATCGTCCTGATGACTTACAACAAAAATGAAGTCGGAAACCGGAAGTTTACGCAACGGTTCAAGGAGATGTGCGAGAATTGGTCGTCCGGCGCAAGGCAATAGCGACTGTGGTATGCAACTTTTACGCGGCGTTAAGCGCGGCACGTGTTCTGCGAATGGAAAAATGACTTTCATGATACTGTTTCCTTCCTGAAGGCACGGGATTGTGGCTGCGCCGTCAGTATTCCTTGGACTATTCCAAGGGTTCGTTTTGGAGGTAAGGGCGTAGCATGTGCTGGAGTTTCTGACGGGCGTGGTATAGGTGCGCTTTAATGGTACCCTCTGACTTGTCTAAACGTGAGGCAATTTCTTTTATCGGAAGTTCGTCACGGTAGTAGAGGCGAAAAACCGTGTGCTGGCAAGACGGAAATTGACGTATGCACTCGCTTATGATGCCTCTAAGTTCTTCTCTTTCAAGGATTTCCTCCGGACCGGGTTGCATCTGTGTCATTTGGAGCATATCATCAGCGTTATCAGGTAACTCCTCACATGCGAAAACAAACTGTCTCTTTTGTTTGCGAAGGTAATCTTTACAACAATTGACAGCAATTCGGTAGAGCCAACCGTAAATTAAAGACCCTCCCTTGAACCGCGGTAACGCTTGCCATGCTTTGAGGAATACTTCTTGGCAGAGGTCTTCCGCTGTTTCGTGGTGGCGAACCCACCGGTAAATAAGTTTATAGATTCTCTCTTGATACCTATGCACGATAGGTGTAAACGCTTCTGTATCGCCCTTCTGGATTCGGGTGATGAGTTCTGCCTCATTGACGGAATTGAATTCCTCATGTCCCTTTAAAGTTGCATTCATATTTGCCTCCCTCACGCCACTCTTAGAGTGTGATGCCCTTTTGTAATTAGGGACACAATTTTTGCGGGAAAGGGTGCATAATAGGTTTGCTATGTCTCGTCATTTTTGTGATTTAGGGAATGGCGATCAGCAGTCGGCAGTCAGGGGAATAGTTGTTAACTTGCCTTGCAGTGGGATTTATCGGTCGTCAGTTAAGAGTCAGGAATCGGAGTTTTGTCCTACAGAAAAGCAGTCGGAAACCTTGCCAGCGAGTGGTGAAAGGGAAAGGGGCAGCGTGGAAAAGAATAGAGGAGGAGAAGAATGGAAGGGTGGGGAGGAATTAGAAAGTGTCAGTGAAGGACGGAAGAGGAAACTCAGACTCACAGGCTATGCTATCGGGTTCGCTTCTATGGAAGAGGATTTCAATTCTTGAAATTTTTTTATTGTTGAACAACAAAAATAGGAGGGCCCCACCTCTCAAAAGAAACCCTTTCGGTGCATGTTGTTTAACTATTTCAATATGTTTAAGTGTTTTAAGGGGGCGATGCGACCACGCCACACCTACGTTTGTAGATTTTAAAGTGTAGGTTTATATTGAAACCTCTAAAAACCTAAAAATAGCGGTTGACCTCCTTAAACTGGAAAGTCTGTCATAGGGAACCGATCCATCTCCATTTTGTCGGTGTGCCGAAGGATCTCAGGATTCAGCGGGTGGTCCCGCCGAACGTCTCTCAGGATGTGCCTTTCCGGATTGAAGGGACCCGCAAGTATGCGACTGTCCGTGTTCTGGGTCCATTTTCGCTTGTTGACAGTGTTCTTGATCTTCGGGTAAGTTGGTCTACAGGTGCCATGTGTATCCAGTTTGGCTTGATTACCTTCTAATTGTCGGGAATGTGAGCTTGCGATTCGATGCGCTTACAAACCTGTCCTTCAGCAGTATGAAGATGAGAGGACAAGGATATTGGGATAAGGGGTCGGCAATCAGTATCGCGGAGGGTATAACTAAGGTGTCTCTAAGATATCCCTAAGAGACTTCTAAGATATAGCAATCCGACGAAATGCTGCGAATTACAGCGAAAAATATCGTCGTCTCGTTTTTGTAATTGTGAGTATATCACAATCTGGGGGTAGGGAATGGCCCGATTTTCCGGTGGCAGTACAGGGTTTCTCTTTAAAAATTAAAGATTATCCACTGTGTTGCCAAGCACACCCGCCACTTTTATTAAGTCTACAATATTGACAACACCATCCCCTTTGACATCTGCCTTATTCTCACCAGTCCTGCCAAAGTTGGCAACCACAAGCTCCATATCTTGAAATTTATCTAACGTTCCGAGACTAAAACCCACTGCTTTAGCTTTGGGATACAGTCTCGCCCTCTTGGAAAGGACCCAAACATTCATTTTTCCCTTGATGTTTGGTCCGAAATTCTGGTATAATGAGAGTATCAAGTTGGCAGACATGCAAAGCGTTACCGCTCGGTAACGTGTCTGCCTACCCACTTTGCAGGGGTTAAAGACTTGAGATTTGATAGACCATGCGAAACACAAAACATAAACTTTTCAAGGATAAGACGTTGCGTCACTTGCACGACGATTGCAATATCTGTGGCGTTGTGAAAAATCACTTCATTGCACTTTCCATGCGATATTACCGCCGCTATGGTAAAGGACTTTCGTATGCGAAGATGTCGAAACATTTGACGAAACTTAAAAAACTGGATAGATACACGCATTGGAATATCCCTTACTCGTGGGCGTTGCAAAATGTGCTAAAGCGTCTGGCACAAAGCTTTCGTAAAATAAAAACCCTTGGCAGAGGTCACCCAAAGTTCAAGTCTTGCAAGAAACACAAAGGGATGACGTTTCGCGGTGAACAGGTCAAGCTTGAAAAAGTCTTGGATAAGCAGAAAAACGAAAGAAATCACCCGACATATAAAATTCGATTGAACGGACGCTGGTATGGTTTCGCCCTGCATCGTGAAATCGAAGGCGAAATCATCCAAGTTCACGTAACGAGGGATGCCCTCGGAGATATGTATATTACGCTGACAGAAGACTATACCGAAATCAAGATCGAACCCAAGACCGGTAAAGCGGAAGGGTTTGATATGGGTATCAAGGACTTTCTGATTGGCAGTGATGGTCATAGGTATACGTCTCCAATGTTCTACAAACAGAACGCTGAAAAGTTAGCGGAGGCACAAAAGGCGTATTCCCGCAAGGTGAAAGGGTCTAACAACCAAGAGAGGGAACGCAAGAACGTTGCGCGTATCCATAAGAAAACGGCAAATCAGAGAACAGACCACCATTGGAAGCTGGCGATAGAACTGTGTCAAAAGTTTGATATTCTGTTTTTTGAAGACCTGAACCTTGAAGGCATGAAACGCTTGTGGGGGCAACAGGTCTCGGATCTTGCGTTTGGTGAGTTTCTGCGGAAACTCAAGCACCAGTCTCATAAGCGTATTCGCTCTGTGCTGAAAATCAATCGGTGGTCTCCAACGACAAAAGCCTGTTGTGTTTGTGGACATAAGACTCAAAACCTTACCCTCACAGATAGAGACTGGACGTGTCCAAATTGTCATACGCATCTTGACCGGGACGCGAACGCTGCGCTGAACATTCTTAAGGAAGGGATAGCTTCCTTTGGCTTAGGGATTGTAAGTCCTATTGTTTTGTTTAACAAGATCGTAGGCTGCTCCGTTGAATCGCACCATCCGATTCTGAAGTCCACAAATGCTTCTGCGTAACTTTTGCAGAAGCCCAAGTGTTTAGGCTTGGGTCTATCACGAAAGGAGCACTTAGTAATGTCAGCATTAACGCATGACCATCCTGATTTTATCAAAATACTTGAAGAAGCAAAGAATATAGTCCAGCAAGGTAAAAAGGAAAAGCAGCACTCCACATTCTATCTCAAACATCGGCATCTATCTGGCATGGATCGCCCTGATGAAAAAGTTTGTGCCGTAAATTATAGAAAGGTTTTCAGAAATGGACGTATTGCCAAACCAGGAAGCACTCAATAAAGCACTGAATATATACCGCGCCTCCATGCGCTCGTTCATTATCTTTCATTTAAAGCAGATTCCGGGTATGAATGTTGAAGACGTGATTATCGATTCCGTAGGCGATTGGCGGGCTGACGAAATTTATCAGAGTCTGATCGAATCTGGTCGCGATATTGAATCTATGATTGACATCAATGATTTTCCACATCTCGTTAACAGAAACTGGGAGGAAGTTTTTGAAAGAACACTCAATGATGACAAAACCTTTCGAAATCAACTTTGGTTGATAGTGGAATGTCGAAATGCGACTTGGGCACATCCGCCTAAGGGGGACGCTGAATCCGAGAGCACTCGGGTACACTTATTCCTTATTGCTGACCTACTTGGAAAAATTAAGAGACCGGACAAAAAGCGTGAGGTGGAAATTATCCGGGATAATCTTTTTGCGGATGATACTGCAGAACGCCTCGCGGCCACGGAAGAACGCTTAAAAGAGGTGGAAGCAGAAAATGCTGAATATAAGAGATTGCTCTCGGCAACATTAGAAAAGAAGGGAGATCCAGCAAAGCGGCCCACACAGGACAGTGATAGGGGGCCTGAACGCAAGCCTCCGCAGAAACCGTCAAAAACAGGGAAGATTGAAGAACTCCTGACGTCGCTGACCGCCTCCGTAGAGCAGAAAACACAGGCGAAACCGTTAAAAACGGAGAAGTCCGAATCGGCAAACACTTTAAAAGACCGCGTGGAAGTCGGGCGCAAGGTCGTTACAGAAGCAGATATTGACCCTATCGCAACTGAGATAAAGAAATTCGCATCAAATCTTCCAAGCCCAGAAAGTTTGGTCAATTCCAATCCGCCTGCTGTGCGTGTCATTGATTGTGTCCTTTCGCTCAACAAACCTTACAAAACATTCGTGGTGCCGCGATTGAAAGCCTTTATGAGTAACCGTCCTGAGATACAACAGGTGAGTGAATTGGCAAATCTGATGGACAATTATCCAACGCCTCATGCGTTCGTGCAACAGGAACTCAATTACAATCATGAGAATCGTGCGAGGGTTCTGCATGAGGTTGTCACGTTCCTTGTCCCGATTGTTCAGCAAACACCAACGATCCCTGAGGAGGAGGCTCTCAAAAAGTGGGTAGCACAAGCACAATCTCAGATTGACAGATTGGACATCAATGGATTTGGACCTGCAGGTTTTCAGTACCTCTGCATGTTATTCGGTGTAGATACCACGAAACCGGATATCCATATCATCCGATTTGTGTCTGGACTCTTAAACCGAAATGTATCAGATTTGGAAGCGCATGTCCTCTTGGAAGCAGCCTGTGAACGTATAGGCGTTTCCGTCCGAGCTGTGGATAATTTGATCTGGAAGCGGGGTGAGCAAGGATCCAAAAGCCGCTGAGACAGACAAGGGAAAATGTCGTCAGCGCAATTCTCTGGATTCGCGCTGCTCATACGCTCGTGGAAAGCATTGGGACTGGCGATATCCGTATTAGAACACTTTCTACAACTCTCCACCGCACACCATCTTTCAACATTTTTTGTGCCAATTTATTCTCGTTGACAATAGACGGAAAATCAATCTCCAAGTCTGTGCTTGCAATAAGAGCGCGAAGGACAGTAACCGTATCTGCAAGATAAAAGGCGTGTCGCTCATTGAAGGCTAACCTTTTTCCCACGCACAATCCCTGCAGTGTGTGAAGATATTATGGACTATTTTTAGGTAGTTAAAAATATATTGCTGATGAACCCTGAGATCCATCAGCAATACTTGAATACACTACTGACGTAGTAACAAAAAACTTTCTCTGTCACCAAGTCAACGCTGAGAGCTTGGGCGGAATATCAGCTATTGAGTGTCCTGGAATCTTCTTGAACCCAATTATTCACGCGTTCGAGTTGTGTTTCAATGTCCTTAATAGAACTGTCGTCTTCCTCGATCCAACCATTCACACGTTCGAGTTGTGTTTCAATGTCCTCAATAGAACTGTCGTCTTTCTCGATCCAACCTTCCACACGTTCCCGATAAGAATCGCTTCTAGCATCAGAGAGTTTTTCGTAAAGTTCATCGAGATGTTGACGCTTACGTTCTAAAGCATTCTCGAGCCTGCCAATGCGCTCTTGATTGTTTTCAAGGTTTTGACGCTTACGTTCTAAAGCATTCTCAAGCTTGCCAATGCGCTCTTGATTGTTTTCGAGGTTTTGACGCTTGCGTTCTAAAACACCGTTAAGCTTGTCAGAACGCTGTTGATTTTTGCTCAAGTTTTCTTCAACCTTGTTCAGCCAACCCTCGTGTTTTTCACGCCTAGCTGCATTATGCTCATCTCTTGCCTTGCTATATTGACCCCACGCCCTCTGCAACCGAGACTCGGCATCTCTGAGGGCTTGATATACTGTCTGCCTGTCTGCCGGAAGGAGGTCATTTTTCTCGTTTTTGAAAAGTGCCCACACCTCCTGCAGTGCTTCGCGTTGGGCTTGCAGTTTCGACTTTTCGTCCTCAAGCCATTCCACTATTAAAGAGAGACCGTCCGTTAGATAGGCTAAGCCAAGCGTTCCAATCAGTTCTGTCAACTCATGTGGAACGGCTGTTTCTGCCTTTCCAACAATTTGATTCCGTAATTCAGCAGATTTTTCTTCTCGAACCTGCTTCCATTGATTCCAAGCCTCTTGGAGCCGTTCGTTAGCACTTCTGAGAGCTTGGTATGCGATATCTTTATCCTTGCGTAGGAGATTATCGTTCTTAGCCTTAGCAAGATCCCAGAGTTCTTGCAAATCTTTATTCGCGTTTTTCAAATCTTCTTTTCGTGAGTCAGATACACCGAAAAAACTCTCTATAATTTCGCTCATTCCCAGTGTTAACAAAAACGCAAGCCATCTATCGTCACTCGGAGGAATCTGTTCTGCCTTTCCAACGATTCGATCCCGTAATTTAGCAGATTCAGCGCTGTTTTCGGCTTGTTTTTTCTTAACCTTATCAACCAAATTTTGAAACGATGTCCATGCTTCTTGGCGCTCTTCTCTCGTTGAAAAACGAGCTTCATTAAAAGCCTCCTGTACAGCCTTGACCTGTGCCCAGAGTGCTTTGAAATCCCAGTGATCGCCAATACCCATAAAACCTGACGGTATCATGGATTCAAGACGTTTCATCTCTTTGAAGACCCGATCCGTGTTTTTCATGGTTAATTCTCCTCAGTTCAATAGTTATTCGTCTTTACATTCATTCTAAAACAATTTCTCATACTAAAATGTTCATGAAGAACATCCACGTTTTTTTTGCAAGATTTATGCCAATCCATCAATCTCCTTATAAAGTTCAAGAGGCATGTATCATACTGGATACCGCAATCTATAGTGTGTGGATAATTTAATACATACTGTTGCTGATATACAACAGCCGCTTAGAAAATTGAGGACTAACTCTTTTTTCCCCACCCACAATCCGTGCAGTGTGCCAAAACTGTCGGTGTGCAGGCTTGCTACCGGTGTCCAGCGTGCTGTGCCAAAGAGCGAGTACGCACATCCGCCATACGCCACCGATTGACAGATACCACGCTACCCGTAAGCCATGCCTCCGCTCCCCACGCCAGCAACCGCGGACGCTTCGCTAATGGGAAGATTGGAAGCATGTTGATAACTTGTGAATCGTGATTATCGTTTTTCGTCTTTGAACCTTGCAATTACACCCCGATCGGCTAACTCGGTTTTTGCGTAGTACGCAGGCATTTGAGAGGATTTCCAGCGTCCGGCGACTTTCATATCCACGACAGTTGCACCGGCTTGCGCGAGGGAGATAGCAGACCCGACTCGGAGTGAATGTCCGGAGATAAAACCTTTCACTCCGGCATCATCAGCCCGCTTTTTGATGATACGGCGTGCAGAGTGAGTAGTAATTCGATTCGGTTGGATGTGGTCACCGCGACGGATATGTTCGGAACATAGCACCGTCTGTAATATCAGTGTTTTCGCGATACCGGTCTAACATGTCGCGTGTTGCGTCACAGACATAGAGACTTTCACCGGTCCCTTCCTGATCGGATTCTGACGATCGGAGTGTAAGCGTCTTTTCTTTCAGGTCCCCAACGTTAACAGCGACAACTTCAGAGACTCGTAATAGGCAATCATACAGCAGCCGAATCATCGCGGCATCCCGTAAGGCTGTGAGCGTATTCTCCATTTCCGCGAGAAAGCAAACCCTTTCGACCTCCTGCCAAGTGAGTCCATTTACTTGCCCGCGTCCTCTGTCTTTCCCCGCTCTGCGGATACCTGATAGTGTCGCGGACGTAATAGGTAATTCCACCGGCTTCCCGCCATTCTGGTGCTTGAGCAGCCATTTCACTGCGGAGGCCACGATAGAGATTGTTCCTGGAGCTTTGCCTATGTCAAACAAGTGCGTTGCATATTCAGCGAGAAGCCCGTCTGTGATCTTTCTACCCCACAACCAAAGGGACAATCGCAATTTCCTGGGCACCGTCCAGTTCTTTGTTTTCTATACGAACCACCTTACAATCTATGCAAATCATTTGTCATTGTAGGAGATTTTTTGTATAGTTTCCTATACTCCAAAAATAGCATATATGTAGCCATAGCCAATCCATTGTAATAAAGGTATAATTCATGTGTGCAGAAGGCAAACTGTCGTTTTTTATCAAGAAAAGGAATAAGCAGAAAATCTGTATGCCCTAATTTTGAAATAAACGTCATAGTGTATTTTAAATCCTCTCTCTCTGAAACCGCTATAAGTCCTTCGCACCGCAAAACACCTTCTGAAAATCTAACTTCTCTATTTTTGTCCTTATGCCAATTGGTGGCAGAGCGTTCAAATGGATTATTAGTATTAGATTGTAGGTATTCTAATTTCATTTGAGCATCTTCAATGTTGTATAATAGGTAGTAGTAATCTATAAAGTTATCGGTAAGTTCCCGAATAGCAAAGTAATATGCTGGTGAATATCTATACTCTTCAACATTTGGGGATAATAATTGCCCCATATCTTGCAGGCAATCCATGGACATTGCAAACAAATGAAAGAAAACTGGGTGATAGTTTTCATTATCATAGTTTTCCACTTTTGTGTGATATTGTATAACTTCTTGTGCTTCTCCGATAAGTCTTTCTGCATATTGTTGACATTTAGAGTATGTTGGCAATTGGGAATTGATAGCCCTCAACCTTGATTCTAATTCGTCAAAATAAGACATAATTTATATTAACCTCCAAATTATTACTGTAATTTATTATGCCACACTCCCGTCCATAATTCTACACTTGTGGCAGAGCATAGAGTTGAAAAATCCTGAAAAAAGTAGGTGGGAGACACAGAAAAAGAGAGATATAACAGCCCGAACCGTTTAGGCGGAAACCACGTCTTTAGAGGGAACGACAGAGTGTAATGGTCACACTCAAAACATCGGTGCCTACTTATCGTTTTCCATCTTTGAACCGTGCGATTGCACCACGTTCGGCTAATTCTGCTTTGGCATAATGTGCGGGCATTTGAGAGGATTTCCAGCGTCCTGCGACCTGCATATCAACGACTGTCGCCCCCGCCTGTGCGAGCGACACAGCAGAACCGACACGAAGCGAATGACCAGAGATGAAACCTTCAACGCCCGCTGCACGCGCCCACTTTTGGATGATGCGGCGTGCGGAGACGGTTGTCAGGCGTTGTGATTGGATATGCCCACCGCGGCGAATGTGTCGGAATACAGCCCCGCGCGTGATACCTGCTTGCTCACAGTACTGCTTTAGGACCCGACGGGTATTCTCACAGACGTAGAGAGTTTCACCGATGCCTTCTTGGTCGGTTTTAGACACTTGGAGTGTTAGGGTACTATCTTTGAGGTCCCCGATGTTGACGGCAACAACCTCAGAGATCCTCAGTAGACAATCGCTCATCAGACGTATCATCGCCGAGTCTCGTAAACCTAAGAGCGTGCCATCCGCCTCGGCATAGGCGCAGATCCTTTCAACTTCCCGCCATACCAATCCATCGACCTGTCCGCGTCCTCTGTTGCGTCCTTCCCTACGGATCCCAGCCAAAGTCGCCTGCGTGATCGGCATCGGTAAGAGCGGTACATTGGACTGGTGTTTGAGTTGCCATTTCACAGCAGCAACGACCTGTCCGATAGTTGCCGGGGATTTCTCAGCATCATGTAAGCCCGTGATGTAATCAGCTAACAGCGCATCGGAGAGCGTTCGCCCCGATAGCCATGTCTCCAAGCCGTGAAGTGCGCGTTGATATGCCTTGAGGGTATTCTCGGAGACAGAGGCTTTGATAAGGGATGCGGTCCCTTTTCGAAGTTGTAATCGTGATTCATTAGGTTCGGCGGCTTTGACTATAGCGTTCATGCGTAGCCCTCAAAAGTGAATAGTGTTTGATATTTGCTTTACTTGGGGAATATCTTCTCGATAGCGATATGTTTGCTGTTGATGTTGAACGCCTTTAGGAGTTCACAGACGGCGTTAACATTTGGCGAAAAATCTATACTGACAATAAAGAGTCGCGGCATTTGCCCTAATAAGTTGTCACTGAGAAACGGTCTCATGTAAGCAGAAGCATCGTGTAGAATTTGACCGATGGCGTCATGTTCAGGGTCACTACGGATATGGTTTTTATCACCGAGGAATTCAAATTTGAATTTGACTTCAACAATAATAGTCTGATCCTCAGCATCCTTGCCAACCAAATCAGGTGTTTTTGGAGTGCCTCGCATATTGGTAAAACTTCGGCTTTGCCAATCAATGTCCTCGCCAAAAACAAAGTGAGTATTTTCTTGAATCCACGGCTTTAAAATGACTTCCTCTCGGTATTTCAGAGGTCGGTTCCCCGCATAAGGAATACCCGCTTCTTTGTCTATTTCCTTCTTAGACATGTATGGATTGTCAATAACGTTCCTGATGATACGATCTCTGCCCTCAGCAGTGAGATATGCTTTATATTCGTGTGCCATGAGACTTTCCTGATAGGTATGTATAAAGTCAATTATATAACGCTATCGGCGCGAGTTAGATACAGCGTTGGGATATGTTCTCTCCGTTATTACGTATCAGTACAGATTGTCCGCGGAAGTAGCCCTCGAGTGAATTAATGGGTATAAATGATATCTCTGACATTTTTCAGAGATTCAAGAGCCGATTCGTCACGAGCCGTTGACTGATGGTATTTAGGTCAGATTGTCTGTCTTCAATAAAGCCTTCTGCGAGTGCTTTTAGCGATATCAAGTTCTCTCGACTCACATCGTCCATTTCGTCTTGACCGAAGGTGAGCTGCGGTTGAAAGCGATGATAGTTACATTCGGGTATCAAGTATTGGAGTTGATAGTTCACAGTATCGCTGGCACCATCAAAAATCATTGTGATCAGTGTGTCAACCCAGGAAAGTTTCCCCCAGTTCTTTGCCGCTTCTGCCTTCAGAGCTCCCGTTAGATTTCCTGTTCCGATGGAGACAAGTAGGACTGGATCGTTGGGTCTACCCTCGCTTCGCAGTATTCGTTTCGCATCCGCATAAGCACACATTGCGGGATTGTTTGCGAAGATACCGCCATCAACGAGGGTTTCAACCAGCGTCAGGTTAGGCAACGGCTGCAGGTCAAGGTCAATGGGCTCAAAATAAGTTGGAGCGGCGGAAGTAGCACGGGCTACATTCCGCATCAAGGGGTTTTCCGTTGCCTGGGTCTGGTCGTTTATAGAATAACTCTTGAAGAAGCGAGGGTGTCCACCCCTCCGGCAATCAAAGTCATTTCGCCAATGAACACGGGCACCTCGCATGTCATAAGTTGGAATTAACACTCGGGTGACGGCTTGATTGAGTCTGGTAGACCCGAAATATTCTTCTAAAACCTTCTGTATCCCGTCTGCCGGGTATTTCTTGTTGATCCATCCATATCCTGAGCGGATACGGTGGGATTTGGGTCTATTGAAGATGTTTTTCCCTTCGTTCAGGTACAAATCGACTAACCTTTCTGCTGTATATTTAGGTCTCTCCCGACTATCGTCTGGCTTGGTGAGTGCCAGCGCGATGATGCCCCCGGTGGAGGTACCTGCGATGAGATCAAAGAAATCCGCGATTCGCAGTTGATCTTTGTCGCTCCCATCGGGCAGCCGTTCCTTCATTTGCCGCTCAATATAGTCAAGGATCACTGCTGGGATAATGCCGCGGATACCGCCACCATCAATACACAAAACTGTAAAAATTTTTTCCGCGACTTGTTTTTCTTTGACTTTCACTTCCACAGACGTATTGCACAGTTTGAATTTGACCTTTAATTCTCTGTTGTCACAATGGGCCTGTACAATACCTACGGTTCCCTTTGGGATTTTGGAAAGACTCTTGGGTTCAAGAGTCTCTAACAATCGGACCGGTGATCCTTCGGGGGGCATTCTTTGAGACATGATGTATCTCCTTCACGTTTTTCGTTTTGTTGAGAGGCTTTCTTAAGTCGGGATAGTGCCTGATTCTTATTCCAACGAGATAGGCAACCGGTTAATATCAAAAGACTAAAAGCCACAGGGACTGTTATCCAGAAGGAACTAACCGTTATCCAGAAGGAACTATTTAACTTCTTTAAAAGGAAGAGTCCCCAAACAACAAGGATTGAGAGAGAAATGTTAAAACCAAGATACTGATATCCGTAGGTGCGGTTCGTTAAACTATCAAAAATTCGTAATTTCTCAGAAGAACTGATACTTTGCTTTCTAAAACTTCCGATCCATTGAATAAGGGAGATAACTGTTGCGCGCAAGAAGTCTATCACACCTCCGGCGATAAAACAAACGACACCTACCAAAACCCAATTGGTGATTTTAGGTTCCTCCCACAGGAGGTGCGCAACTTTTTCTTTTACGACTGAAAAATTGAAACAGATATATATGAGAAAAAGCACACCGGGTATGAAAAAGACTGCGAGCTTCAGCAACCATGACCGAGGGTACATTTTCCATGACCTCCTTATATTTTATGAATCACCGCCATCGTTTTTATTCTCAACGGTATAGAAAGCCACCACGCTGCAGGACGCTGACCATATCTAAGCACCTGAGCCTTGGCTTTGAACTATATATTAAAGACCCGTTTTTTGATCACATTTCGTGCATGGATGTCAAAAATACGAAAATTTATTTTTCATCCATCCCTCCATAATCGTAATCCACACCCCCAGAAACCCCACGTGCCACCAAGGTTTTGAGCCATTCATCTGCTATGATTTGGTCAAAATATGGAAAACGATTTTTTCATTTTATGCACGAATTCCGATGAAAAAAGAGGTCTTTAATAATACACAGTTTGCGTTAAAAATTGGAAACATCCTTATTCAGTCAGAACCATCAATAGGGGATCAAAAGTAAGGCACGAAGCCTCAAAATGCTTGCATTAGCAACAATAACCGAATGTTTGTTGAGGAGATAGATTTTCGGCAAACTTTATTGAGGATTTTTTATGATACGTGGAACCGTTGCGGTCTCGAGCCTCGGTAATATCCTCGTAGTTATTGAGGTGAACTTCTTCCTCCTTGAGGGTTTGGATCAACCTTTCCGTATACCCGTTCTTCCAAGGATGCCCGCGACGTGCTTCAGCGGTTGGGTCAGGTATTGACTCAGATGCCACATTTTCAACGACTTGCTGCTTCCACTTCGAGAGTTGTTCATCGCTGAGGTTGTGTTGACGACGCAGTTCTGCTTGCAAACTTTCATCGCGGAGGGCCTCCAGAACGACCTCCACTTTAAACTCAGGGGTGAATCTTCTTCGTTTCGCCATTGGATACTCCTTTTAATGAGATTGTATTGTAGCACAGTCTTCCTTTAGGGAGTGGTCTAAAAAACTGTAGGCAGTACACTGTGCCTGCTTTCAATTTAAGAGGGGGATTCTAATAGTTTTGGAAATGAATGTGAACATAACAAGCCGTTGTAAGCGATTCTCGAAAGGTTTTCTAATGAAAAGAATTGCACTATTGATAATCATGATGTTTGGTTTTTCAATGCTCTCTGTAGGAGATAACGCCAGATTGGATGCGCTGAGAGAAGCTGAGCAAGATGTCAACGAAACAGTATGGGCTTTGACTGGGTTTTCGGTCCCATTACTTATTGGTGGTTGGTATATAGCTGGTGGTACAACAGGCGGTACAATCACATACAGTGTGTTTGCTCCCGGTGTGGTGGTTGGTGCGAGTCAGTATTATCCGATTTCGCCTCGATCTGACCGATTTTTAGGGAAATCGTCGGCTTATGTCTCGGCGTATGTAGATGCTTATGAATCGGAAGTCAAGTCACTTCGGCGGCGGTCTCTACTTTGGGGCTTCAGCTCGGGCGTTGGCTTGTTGATTATTTTAAATGCGATGGATATCCTATAATTGTAGCTTTTTGCGCATGCTACTCCTCGATGACGTGCCAGAGGACGGAAGATGAGATTCTTCAGGGGGTCTTGAATCCTGATATGGTTTTTCGTGATACTGCTTGGGAGACGGCTGTTGGTCTTGGTGAATCTGATCCAGGTCGGGTCAAAGGAAATGGAAACCTGTAGGGGATTCTCGAAAGGATTTTTGAGGAGGTTTATCCAATCCTAACGATTTCGCCAGTTGTCTGTTTTTCTTGCTGCTCCGCGAGATTATATCCGCGTTTAAGGTGCCGTCAAAATAGTCGGCGACTTTTCGGATTTCGTGGGTGTCTAAAGGTCTTGTGCCTTTCATGTTTTCATTGTTCCTTGCGGGTAAGTAACGCGAGGGTGAACTTTGGTGTTCTATTGACCTAAGATTCGTGCCTTTTCGTCTTCATATGCCTCGTAGACGGGGGCGAGTAACTCGGCACAGAAGTCTTCGGCAAGAATCCCCTTCAGCGTGCCTGCTACGTGGCCTTCGGCTTGATACGCGGCTTGGACGGACTCATAGTCATCAAGCCGTCGGCGGGCGAAGCTCGGCAGGTGGGTTGCGGCTTTTTCGAGAAGTTCTGGGGTCTGACGGACGGCTTGATGGATCAATACTGCTATTTTCTCATCGCGCTCGGACTTGAGCGTGTTGAGCAGTGCTTGTTGTTCGCGGGCTTTCTCTGCCTTGCGGGATGCCTCGGCTTCGGGGTCGATATAGTGTTCGCGGATGGCTTCAACGATAAACCCGCCTCGGTTTTTAACACTGCCCGTATGCAGCGACATCTCAATCTTCTCGGTAGCATACGCCGCAAAGTCGGGGTATGTGCCGGGCGGTGGGACCTTTTCGGGCACAACGAACGCCCAGTCCTGTTCAGCGATGCGGATCGCCATGTTCCGATCAACGCCAGCTTGCATAAGTTGCCCAGCGATAGGCGGGATATCTTCGATATCCAACAGAAACGTTTCTTGCATGGGTTCGGTTTCTGCCGGTATCTCTTTCAATCGCAATATCCTGAACTTCAGTTCGCCGATTCGCCGTCCGATACGTTTCTGCTCGACTTCAATGAAATAGTTGGTTAACGCATTCACTTCCTTGATGGCGGGTTTGATGACATCCCGGTTGAGCACTTTGAAGACAGGATATTCGTCTTTTTCGAGTCCCATGAGTTTTCTGAAGGTTTCAAGTGGGATAAAGGGGGTTTCACCTTCATCTCGGCTCACATCAAAGTAGTCGAAACAGACTTCCCACAAAATCATCGCATATCGGCTGGTGAATCGGTTTTGCAGGCGGAGATTGAGTTTCGTGTAAATGCGAGGGTTGTAGAGTTTCATCCGCAAAACATACGGAAACTCATAAAGACAGACACCGTCCTGAATCCGTGCCGATCCCAACAGACTCGCAACGCCCCATTCTACTTCTTTGTCTTTCTCCAAAATATTCCACTTCACCGTGCAATCGACAAGTGCTTCTAACGTTTCCTTGAGATATTCCTCGTTATGGCTGTTAAAGCCGAGTTTTCTCGCGAGTTCGGCAATACTGACCCGATGGATGTTCGTATTCGGCAGTTCGTTATAAGCATTGGCAAGTAGCACGTTCCACGCACGCCGCTGTAGATGTGTGATCTTGCTCTGTATCTGGATGGCTGGACTGGCTTTAATGACTTCGTTGATTTCTGCTAAGTGCATTAGGGGTTCCCTTTTCTTTGAAAGATATGCTATGTATTTTACCATACAAGTTATTTTTTTTTAAGATAATTATCACCTTTCATCCCATAAACTATCACCTTTCGCCTGAAAAATCCAATTTTAGCCGTTGCTGGACGTGGATTTTCAGAAGTTTCCCATAAACAATTACCTTTCATCCCATAAACTATCACCTTTCGTCCTGTAAACCGTCACCTTTCATCCCATAAACTATCACCTTTAGACTTGGGAATGTAGGTGTGGCGTGGGTGGATCGCCCCCTTAAAACATTTAAAACTGTTAAAAAATATTAAAATAGTTAAACAACATGCACCCAAACGGTCTCTTTTAAGAGAGAAGGGCCTCCTATTTTTGTTGTTCACTCAATATATATATATTTAAGACGAGAGGGAACGGAGAAAGTTTGTCCCAAAGCGGGCAACCACGAAAAAGAAAGAGAGGGCAACCATCAAACAGAAAGAGGGTTGAGGGACACGGGGCTACCGGTCTATTCCTTTCCGTTCTTTGCTTTGGCGGCGTTTGTGTTCTGTATGGACTCGCATTCGGTATAGATGGTAAGGGGGATGAAAGCACATTGGAAAACCTCTCAAATTTCGTTGCGCTGGCGGCGTACGCCTCCGTTTGATGCGCCGATGACCGCCTACTGGTCCCAACGCATTCTGATTTATGCGATCGGTGGTTTACCGTGCTTTACAAACAATGCATTCAGAGCGTCTTGGTGTAGTTGCTGGATGGTTGTGTCCTGTTCCGCCGCCAAGATTTTCAACTGTAAGTGTGCTTCTTTCCCATAATACACAGTCACAGGTTTTTTTCCGACCCGCGAGAGGCTCTGTTGACGACTCACAGGTGGTACTGCTTTTTCCTTAGCTTCGGGTTCTGTGGGTGGGACCTTCCCGCCGCTCTGCTGTAAAGCGTCTTTGAGATCTGTTTTCGGTCCTGCCATACTACACCACCTCCAATTCTCTGGATAAATACGCGTACAAAGCCCCGACCTCTCGGCTCGCCTTGCCCGTGGGTTCGTATTCTTGAGCGGTGATACCATCGACAACGGAATGCGAGAAAGCGACACGATCGCCCAGGGTGCAGGGTGCGCAGGGAACGTCATATATTTCGAGTGCCTTTTTCGCCTTGATAACGACGCTCCCCGAGGGCTTGACACCGTTCAAAACAACCCGGATCGGTACCTTCGCTATGTTCGCAATCTGGATGGTATCGCCGACAGCCTCCAAATCAAAGATTGACGGACGCGAGGGAATCACTGCGAGATCTGCGGCTTTTGCGGCATCGAGCGCGGCTGACTCCGAATGCGGAGAGGTATCTAAGATACACAGAGATACGCCTCTCTCTTCGGCAGTCTCCAAGACTTGGTTCAGTAACGTCGAATGCGCTGAGATAACCACAGGGGACTCCCCTTCGCGCCGGTGGCTCCACTTTACCGCAGAAGCCTGTGGATCTAAATCTATCAGGGCAGTCGTGTGTCCAGCCTTTTCTGCGGCGACGGCGAGATGCACGGCAAAAGTGCTTTTCCCGCTCCCGCCTTTCCGGGAGAGAATCGCTAACGTCTTCATCGAAATACCTCCATGTATACATGATGGCATGCCAGCAAACAAGTATGACATCAAACAAGCATACCATCAAATAAGTGGAACATCATGGCATCATGTCAGTGTACCAGTATGACATCATGCCAGCAATCCATCACAGAGATAAAACGTCAGATTCACATCAGAGTTTCATAGGATGGCAGAAAACTCCGAGCGGATAAGTGTCGGTGTAAGGATGGAGGGTGGGAAGAAGTCAGAAGGTGTCGGTCAATCGAAGAAGAGGGAACTCAGATTCACAGGCTATGCTACTGGGATCGCTTCTATGGAAGACGACTTCAATTCTTTAAATTTTTTATCCTTAAAAAACAAAAATAGAAGGCCCTTCTCTCTTAAAAGAGGTTCCGTTTGGGTGTATGTTGTTTAACTATTTTAATATATCAATTTTAAATATTTTAAGGGTGCGATGCGACCACGCCACACCTACATTCCCAGATTTTAAAATGAGAGTTTATGGGATGAAAGATGAAAGTTTATGTTGATGTTCTCTCATTTTTGTCGTATATTGTTCTATGCGAAAAGGAGATATTTCTCGAATGAACTTAGCGAAAATTGATGAAGTGATCAAAACGAGTCCAGCGATTCAGATTCAGAGTAAGATTTCGCTTTTGCAGCGGCGGGCTTGGAATGTGCTACTCGCCAATGCTTACAGGGAGCGCTGTGATGCGTTTTTTTTTGAGGAACACCGGGGATCAAGCGAAAAAAGATCACTGATGTTGATTGGCGTGCTGCCGGTTTCAAGTCTTTTGCCGAGTTTCAAGGATATGTGTCAGAGTTAAAAGCGGAAGTTGCTACGGAAGCGGCGGCGTGAGGAACAGCGAAAAGAGTCTGCTGATAGGCGAACGTATCACATGCTACGGGTGAGAGAAGTGAAGGGGTAGACAGACTGGGTGATAACACAATGAGGCGGTGTTTTTTTGCGCCGAGAGTATAATGAGTGTTGAGGAGTTGGTTAGAGAAGTACTTTACCATGAGATTCATGCTGCTGTTGAGCGTGAAGGAATTTTCTCTGATAATATTGATGTCGGTATGGTGATAGAAGATGCACTTGACGCCGCATTCAACGCAGCTCTTGATGAAGTTATCGACGACGTCATCTCCAATATTGATATTGCAAATATCATATCTACCTACAAGCTCCAGCTTCTCTATGATGCTGTGCAAGCGGGACTGGACTTACACGAAGTAGAAAATGAGTTAGATTTAATCCTTGAGACTTCGCTTTTGGGCGAAGATCTTCGTAAAGCCGTGAAGGGTGCCCTCATTCATTTTTTTCAGGATTTAATCTATCCATATTGACGAGATTCTACCCAAAAAGGTGAACCCACCGAAAAAGGTAGGATTCACCAATTGGGTTGAGACTAGAATGATGTGCCATCGTTCATATCGGATTCGGGTTCAGGGTTCGGATCCGTTATTGGATGTTCGGATGCTTGACGTTCTGTGTCGATTCTTGAAGTGGAACTGTCCTGAAGACTTGTCTGTTACACTTCACGCTGTCGCATGAATTCCCAACGATTCACTCGGATATTGTGTGAGGCGAAAATTAGACATTAACTTCTCATTAATTCTTTGATTGTACTTTTGAGCATGGATCCCTGATCGTTTGATTCTCAATAATGCGTGACGAAGATACCGAGATACAAAATCTTACTGGACAGATTCAATGCCAGTTGTGAGTCTCAATCTCCAGAGGGTTCTACCACAGGGGCGTGAAATCAAAGGGCTTGTCGGCGATTCTCGTGCGTTTTTTCTTTCGGACGTGCTATACTGTTATATATCTTTCTCCGGGAGGCTTGAGGATGGCGTGGACAGAAGACAATAACAAAGCGACGATCAATCAGCTACTCGACTATTATGCCGATTTACTCTCAAGATATGCGGATTTTGTCGAGCAGCTCGGCACTGCGGATCTCCCCACGAAACTGAAATCACTGCAAACATTGAAGTCGATAGCCCTTACCATTGACGCGCTCTTGCGCCGGTGGTCGTTCGCAAATCGAGGCTACGATTCTAACACATATCAGGCACGTCAAGCTGCCGCGGAACTCTCCAATCAGAAGTCCACGCCAGAGGAAGATACCGAAGACGTTTCTTATACAGATGACAACATGGTAGAACTGAAGATACGGTTGCGCGCACTCCCCGAAAGTGAAGATGAACCTTTCATCACCGGTGAAAAACTCGAAGAAACCGACGCTCCGTCCCCCGCGCCCCCGAAAGTAAAGAAATCAATGGTCGCTGCTGCGATTTCTAACTTTCTCGAGGCGGGTGAGCAATCGACTGCTGCGATCGCCCGAAAGACCGGACGCTCTGAGCGAACCGTGCGGCGGGATCTCACAGAAATGCTATCGGTGGACCAGGTGTCCCTCGTCAAAAAAGGCGTTTACAAGTTGCACAGATCGGTGAAGTGGACGGAAGCGGATAATCGAGAAATCATTGATGAGTTGCTCCGCGTCTATACTGAAATGATTGATGTTTGCAAGGGTGGCGTGAAGGATGGATTTACGTTGGAGGACGTGAGTGATACCGAGCGGATCAAGAGCGTCAAAACCTTCAACGCGTGCGTCGCGACGGTTGGCAGGCTCATGAAAAGGTGGTCGCTGGTGCATCTCGGCTGGAACACGAATCCGCAACTCGCTAAAGCCGATGCCGAAGCGGAAGTGTCTAAGTCGGCGCGCCTCGATCTACAGAACGCGCCGATCGAGGCGTTTTTCGAGGTGACAACACACTATCATGCGGATATGAAAGCGATTGTCTTCAGTATGCCTCGTGCGAGAAAAAATACGCCCCCCAATTATGAGGTCGGGTTGTGGGCGTATGATGGGACGGCACAAGAACTGTATCCGCCTAATAGCACTGAACCGATCTCCGAGGCGAACGCGCGGAAAATACTGCTAAACCGAAAAACAACGGATCCCGCGCCGCTGATTGTTTTTGGAAGAGTCTGGTGAAACGTCTGTCCGTTTCCGCTGAAAACTGTCCGTTTTCTCGTGAATTTTGTCCGTTTGGGGCATGCTTCTGTCCGTTTCTGACTGTTTTTTCGCTGTTGCTTTGCACGCCTCCCTGATGCTCTCTCTCCCTGACCCCTGATAAACATTGACTTTCTCTGTTTCTGCTGCGCTGAAAAACGGTGCTCATGATCGGGCGGAACGCAAAAAAAATCGTTTTTTTTCATACGTTGTGCGGTGAAGGTCAAACATCGTCTCAGGCGTGTGTCACGGTAGGCTGTGAGTTGTTAATATCAGGAGAAGATGACCACAGGGGCGTTGTTTTGAAGAGGCTTAGAGGCGATTCTGTGCGATTTTTTCTTCGTTTTTCTGATTTTTAGAGATAACAACCTTATCTGCATCGACTCGAAAGACAATGAGGGGTTTGCCGTCCGTTTTCCCCATTGAAAAACACTGTATTCACCGAGCGGTAGACGCAGAGAAACCTCGCCAGATACATTTCGAAGTAGAATATTGGGCTCACAAAAACACGTCACATTGGTGATACCCACAACTAAACAGACAAACAGGCGTGTCTCTTCCAGTTGATACTCTGTATCTTGATAGTGGAGACATTTGCCACAATACGGACCGACGAATACTATTTTTATATCTGCGAACCCTGTTAGGGGAGGGTCTATAGCGGCAAATACCCGTATATCCCGAATATCAACATCATCTGTGAAATAAAGGGTAGGCGGATCGAATTCAGAGCCGCCACAACCGAGTGCGATGATCCCTAACAAAATGAGTAAAATGCATCTAATTTTCATGGCTTGAGTCTGGTTAGAAACTCTTGAGTTGCGAGATTATATTGAGGTCGTCTTAACCCGATAGGTATCCTTCTGATTCTATCACAAACACTACAGAGACTTCTGACGAATTGTCCGGGTCTGTGTGATCTCACAACACGCAATTCTGTTTCATGTTCCAAGAGAGAAGCGCAGTCAATTTCAATGAAAGGGATGCGGTTGTTCTTGAGAAACTCAATCTTCTTTTTACTGATAGGGCTTGTGTTTCTGATTTCAATGATACCTTTCAGTTTTCCTTTTTTCAGCAAGGCTATATCTGCACGGTAGCGTGAAGCTATGAGTTTGTATTCCTCTTGAACCTCATCAAAAGCCTTCTTGCGTATCGGTCTTTTATTGAATCTCTCGCCACATTTACACAACTGATAGGTTTTGAGAGAGTCAGGAGACTCCCTTAACCAACCGATAGTGTTTTCTATGAGTGCATCATGCAGAACTTGACGCATTGATATATCCTCGGCTAAAAGGATTCAGGTCTAAAAAAAACTCTCAAAGAATTTCCATACCATACACAAATTAGCGTGGAAGGGTGATTCCACCACCAGGTCCAAGATATTGGGTCATGGCTTGCCTTCTCAAGACATCCAGCAACCGCTTTTCATAAAATGAGAGTTCAGCCAAAGGGTCTTCAACCTCATGCAGTTGCCTGAAGAAACTTTGATCGACGTATGTCCAGACAACATGGCTATAAGAAATCGTGCCGGGTGTCCCTTTGCGAGGTTTCTTCGGGATCCGCTCAAGAAGTCCCGGGTTATCTTCATATCGCCCAGGACTTTTTTTCTCAAAACCTACATAGCCATTGAGATAGATGAGCGTCTCGTAATCCGCCCAAACCGAGCCACCGGAGATACGATCGTTTGGCTCTCCCAAGACATCTCCAGCATGTCTGTGTATCAAGTTAGCATTTTTGATGGGTGTCTCTGTGAGATAACCTGCGGCGCGGAGCCTGTCATTTTCAAAACTGTAAACGATCTTGAGAGGTATATCTGCAATCCTTTCGTTGTAGATCAGTGTGTTTTCTTTGCGGAAATCTAAACGGGTACCCTGTTCGCTGAGCTGCACCATCGCTTGGGAGTAGCCCCATTTGGTTTTGCGAAAGTGGTAATTCCCCTCTGAAGATAACGTTTTTCCTATCTTTTGTACACAACCGATAAAGCAAAAAACGAACAGCAGAAACACAATTGAGACTTTATTCACGATTGCGGTTGGATGGGAGTCTCGGATCCCAGCCGTGATTGCCTTTCTTATTTTCTGTTTATCAAACGTAATCGGCATTTACCGACCTGCCTTTTCTATCTGCAAAGACTGAGGATAGCGACCTATGGACAAAGTATAATAAGAGTTAATTTTTTCGTCTATAAAAAAGAGTGGGGGGATGACACAATATTGTGCTGTGGCGTGCGAGTCGTTGCTGGTGATAAGTTGTCAATATCAGGTGGGTATGACCACGGGGACGTGTTCTTGAGGGGGCTTGTAGGGGATTATGGTAAGGATTTTTTGATTAGCCCTTGACTAAAGCAATGATTGAGACAATAGTACAAGGTTCTCTATCATTGACATTGTTATCGTGTTCTCATGGTATGAGCAAGAAATATCCTGGAACGTAAGTTTTTACATACTTCCTCTGTTCCAGTGATTATTATCTGTTCTTTTCCTGACACGTATCGCACGATGAGATTGTATTTGGCTGCGTTATATTTTGTGGGAGCAATACAGAATTCTTCTACATGATTTAGATTTATTTGCACATTTTTATATTCGACAAAGGGATTCGGAAGACTAATCCTAATTCTATTGTTATTTCCCAAATTGTTTCTGATACTCTCCAAGACATTAGCAATCCTTCCGAGTCTATCCGCGGTATCATCAATTTGTGGAGATATAAATTGGTTTTCATCCTTCCAGTCGCCAAATTCAAAGGTGAAAATTTCTTTTTCTTCTGTATTGGCAGAATCTTTGTAAGAGACCAGAGCACGGAGTGTCTGTCGAGTTACTTGATTTGATCTAACGCCATCGAAAAGAAACGTGTCAATCTTGTATCCAGGTCCCAAGTAGGTGATGCCACTTTTAAAGGGTTCTAAATCTTTTAGTAGCTTACCTTCTTCACCAGGAACTGCAGGTATGGTTTTGAACGAAAGTAGGTTTCCACTGAAAATTATATCTGAAGCGTATCCTGTACCTATGTTCTCCACACACAGACTTACCGCGTCTCCGCTGTAACGTAAAAAAAGTATGACTTGGGGTTTATTCGTGGCAGTGAGTATGTCTCTTGTCAAATGGACGTATCGCCAAGTAATAATAGCGAGAACACCGGTTGCGATTGCGGTAATTATGACTCCGCTGGCATTTAGGATTTGTAACACAGTCATTAGGAGTAAGTCTCCTTAAGATAACACATTCACAAAACACATGTCATGGTCGTGATTTGATATGTTTTAGACGGTACTCATACTGTTTGTGTGCTACGAAGGAGATTTACAACACAAACGGCGTTGTAAAGCGTCTGCATCATACCTTCCGAAATACCACTGACTGGATATGTATCAGTTTCCTCACATTCGGATTCAGATAGGACTGGGGACGCTAACATCGCGATGACAAGGGTCTGCCGTGCCATGTTATATGCTTTTCCATTCTTGATAATATCGGCATCGGTCATATCGTTAGGTTTTTGTGTCGGGAACAACGTGTTTGCGGTTTTCAAAATATCGTCGGGGACACCCAGACAAACTTCAACCTGATAGATGTCATCTTCTGTGGGGTTATTGACAGCAAGACACGCTTCCGCAAGTCTGTCTTTTAAAAGAGGTGGTATATCTTCTATAGGTGATCCATCACCTTCACCATTCCAAGAAATTTTTGGACTTGCTATCATCTGTGATAGCATGAAATTCGTGCTTGCATCTACCCCATATTCTGATCTGATACGGTTAGACTTCAATTCATCAACGAATCGCATGCCATGCCGTATATGAACGTGATAGGGTTTGCCATCATAAGTAAGTTGAACAATCTGAATGGGCTTGGCTTTAATAGCGAGAAGATCATGCGTCAATTCTGGAGCATCAGACGACTCAACAATGCAAGCCTCTGAATTCTTGAGATTCACTTCAACAACTTCTGATTTTTGAGGGGACTTTCGTCCGATATTCAATTTTGTGTCTCCCTAAATCATGTTTATTTTCGGGTGTCAAGAAAAAAATGCCATCGGGATTGAAGACAACAACGTTGCTGTCCTCAATTTCGCTATTCAGTTTCCGTAGGATATGTATGGATTCTCCAGTTAGAGCG
Organism: Candidatus Poribacteria bacterium; assembly: GCA_022825825.1. Lineage (GTDB taxonomy): Bacteria > Poribacteria > WGA-4E > WGA-4E > WGA-3G > MSPOR6. The sequence goes on along the minus strand of JAJDWA010000050.1, from coordinate 49,539 downwards.
GAGTCTGGCAAGTTCTTCCTTTGGATCATCAGATGTATCTGGATCCTCATAATCGCCATAAAAATCGCTGTGTTCGGCCCTTGCTTGTTCTAAAGCGTCTTTACCTATATTGTAAATCTTCTGGTCAGTCTTAGTATTTACCGAGACATCAGGACGTCCGGGTAGGTCTCTTAAAGATTCAAAAATCATTCCAACCTGTAAGGGAGTCCCTGTCAATTTAACCCCCGTTAAAACCACACTGTTACCAGTTTCTTCATCCTGTATTCGCCCCATAAGAGCGTACGTAATTTCTTTCATTTTTTACCTCTAAAAAAAGTGGCTTGACGTATACTGGCAGGTGTATTAGAATAGAAATAGCCATTACCAATATACACATAGCCTAAATTTGGTTTTTGGTCATCGAGGGAAGGTTGCCCGCCTTCCCCTTTCTACTGGCATATATTGTCCAATTTTTTTAGATGCGTTGTCAAGGAAAAGTGCTGAGCGGTGGCTATAAGGGAAAAAATAAGACGCTCCGTTGTGTGTTGTTTCTGTGTGGCTGTTGTGATAAGATAAATCAAAACTGTTTGCGGGGTAGGTGGATGGTTTATTTCCTGCAAGATATGCGGCGTGATCGCATCAAAATCGGTTACAGCGATAACATAGACGTTAGGATTCACCAACTACGGCTGGAAAACAACAGACGCAGAGACAGTAACCGTCGTATAATGCATCGGAATTATCACGAGAAAAGGCGTGATGATATGGGACAGCTTCGGGTGTTGGCAAAACTCGAAGGTGGCCGAGAACAGGAACGAGAACTGCACGCGCAATTTAAGGCAGACCGTCTTAAAAAGAATACCCGAATGAGCGAATGGTTTCGGATGAGCGACGATTTATGTTGTTTTATCTCGTCTTTGAACCCAAGACTCCGCTTGCTTTCTGAATCCGGTAAGCGATGGAAAGAAGGTATCGCCATTTCGTCTTGAAAGGCGCAAGGGGAGTGATATATTTATATCGTATAGGCAACGTGTCAAAGCAGGTGGATTCTTTGCGATATAAGGTGGGGTCTACCACAGAGGAAGTGTTTCGAGGGGGCTTGTAGGCGATTTTGAGGCATCTTATTTTATACAGGGGGAAGGTGCTTCGTCAGAGTCGCCAAATCTATCTCATCATCGTTGTCATCATCGCCAAGAGCTGCGGGGTTGGTCACGTCAGATGCCAAGTTTTTCAACGTCAACTTGTTGATCTCGTTTGAAGCTATAGCAGCCTGATTCACGTCAAGAATGGTGACCTCTAAATCGTCAACGTGATCCGCACTACGCATTAGATGTATGAAAAGGCATAAATGGATCGCAGTCGTTGTGATCTGTAAAGGCATTATAGCGGACTGATTACCTTCCGCAAATTCTGCGGAGTATTCAACGTTCACCTTTGCTGTTATTATGCTTTCTGCGGAGTATTCTCCGGTCTCTTTGTTGCCAATGATGTAACGAAACAGATCGTCATTATCTCGTGCCATTTTGTTTATCGTCCTCCGGACTTGTTACCATTTTTTTCACTTTGTCATTCTCACGTGATTCCTTCAAATCCTCTCTCACTGCCTTCCAGAATCGATACCAGAAATATAAATAAATGCCTCCCATAAACCAATACCAAAGAAAGGTAGGGATGCCCTCAAGCACAGAATAGATTCCTTTCCACTTGGATGCGAGTACCACTCGATCAGCATCTGATAGCAATTGGAGAACAGACTTCGTTTTCCAAACATTATATCTGAGAAAATGCGCCACTGTTTCCAGAAAATTAAAACCAGAGAGAAAAATAATAGCGATGTAGCCGGCGACTTCTATTGACCCTGCAATATATTTAAAAATTTTACTGAACATTACTCACAGTCCGGGAACAAAGGGTGAATACCTTCGCTTTTTTCTTGCTATCCAATCTTAACAATCTCACCTACCGCCTAAGACATCCCTTTTAAGTTCTGCCAGAGACTGGTCAAGGTTGGAACGATCCGTATTTTTTTTTACATCAGCGGCATCGCTGCGATTTCGGTTTTCCCATTTTTCTGCTTTTTCTTCCGTTGTTTTCTCGTCATTTCGCAGTCTGGAGAGGTTGTATCCGCGGCGTGCCAGCTCCAGTAAAATCTTTTCTTCTGGCATGATGTTGAGTATGGAGTCTGCGTCAGCCTCTGCAAATTTATAGAGTGCGCGATCGAGTGTCCGCATCTCAACGTCAAAACGCTTGGCTTCCGCACGGCAGAAGTCGGTATAATCCTGCCAGAAACGTTCATCGTATTCAACTTTTCTGTAGTCAATCCCGATGGAGTTAAGGGCATGCCTATCAAGGATAGGGTATTTCTTTTCGTCGTAGAGATGTAGGATCACGGACGCAACGGATTCACCGACGCCCTCTATATCTGTCAATTTTTCAAGTTTCTCCCAATCGTCATTGAGACGAAATGCTTCAGCAGTCACATCTTCAATAAGTCCCAGTGGGTTTGGATCTAACTTACTGGGGGTAAAACGAGATTTCCATTTTGCCATCTTCCGCAATTCGGCTTCCAGCAGATAGCCGAGTTTTGAGACGTTTTCTCTGAAACCTATCACGGAGGCTTCTAATTCTTGGCGCGTTTGGCGTTGCCTCTGAATGTAATAAGCCTCCCAGTCAAGAATTTCTTTCTGGGTCGTAAATGGGAATTGCATTTTGTATTCTGATATCATAAAGTCCTTCCTTTTTCCCAGATTTATCCTATCTTGACAATCTCGGCAGTTGCTTTATTCTTCCGTTTGGTTTTGAGTTCATATCCGCGCCCCTGGAGTTCTGTTATGAGTGTTTTATCGTCTAACATTTTAGCCGAGTTCGACGTTTTGTGAATTCTGTCAGACTCGGTGATTAAGGCAATCGATTCAACCGCTGCCCTGGCATCCGCATAGTTGACTCCCAAATAATTTTGGGTTGTCGAGATGTTCCGATGACCGAGCAACTCTTGGACGAGGTAGATGTCCCCGCTCTTATCGTACAGACGCTGTGCAAAAGACTTCCGCAGGCTGTGTGTCGCCAGCTTACCGTTCAAGTCCGCGGCAATAAACGCTTTTTTGAGTATATCGTGTGCGGTTTGACGATGCATGGGGACAGTCCCGATTTGTGTCGCGAAGGGAATAACGGACGGGTGGACGCTACCCCGCGGTATTTCTCTCGGTGCCACCTGATCTCGTCGTTGTCAAGGGGGCGCGTGCCTTTCATATTACGATCCTTTCACTTCATATCCGCGAGAATTGCGGAAAAATTATAGGAGGGATGGAGAAGAGCAAAATTAATATCTGCTACAATTTTTACGACTTCACGGGGGTTGGTCAAAAACCATTCCTTGCTGGGTCTATTGGGGATGCTCTTGCGCTGTAACTCGAGGTTTTTGTGTATGGCTGTCTCCAGTGTTGTGTGTGTATCGGTTCTAAAGAGCGGCGGAATTTTAGCGAATTCTCTTGCACCGCGGGTGAGGGCTTCCACCCGTTTTTCCGGTGCATCATATTTGATGTTACCGTTGTGGCCTACACCGTCAGCTTTACCGATCTTGCAAGGAAACACAGAACGACCTTTTTTTTCTGCGTCGCGTTTCTCCAGTGGAAAATAGTAGAGATATATCCAATGCTTTCCTTTACCGAAAATCCATTGATCCGGGCGGGCAATGCGCCAGATGTCTTTGTGAATACGATTGACTTTTGCTTTCTGCATCAAGTTTCGTAATGCCTGCACGACGATGTCTATTTCCAAGGCTGTTTTGGCGTTGAAAATGTCCTCGTCCTCGCTGTCCTCGCTGTCTGGTAGCCCGAATCCGCCCTTTTTGTAGTGAGAGTCAAGTAAGTGATTTTTTATTATACCTATCTTGGAACCTGTCGATGATACCTGTGTGAGGAGTACTTCGGCAATCTCTACAGAGAAATGCTGATTCTTATATTCATAATCCATCTGTAGGGCGTGCCTTTCATGGTTGGACAATCTGCTGCTTCAGAGTATCGATTTCTTCTCGAAGTTCTTGATTGATTTTTTCTTGTGAGTTGTCTTTTATGCTTCGCCAACCTATCATGATTGTCAAAACAACTAAAGGTATACCTATAAGTGCTATTACAGCCACAAGAATACCTATAAGCCATGCAACAGGTGTTTTCAGACTGTCTACCTGTTGCGTGATGTGTTCTTTCATACGAGTTTCGGAGGCTTGAATCTTTGCATCAAATCGTTTTTCGGACGCATCAATCGCATCGTTGACAATCAAGCGTATCTGGTTGAGATCCGCGTCGGTCAACTCGCCGAGAGCGGGCAAAGCGACCACAGAACAGAGCATCGAGAGGGCAAGTATCGTCTTCATGAGGTGTTCCAGCACCAGTTTGATTTATCCCCCTGCTAAGGTGGGAGGGTGGCAGAAACGGAGTGAGACTCCGAGTCTTAGCAGTGCCACCCAAACTGGTTTTAAGAGTATATCAGATTTGCGAAAATTAGGCAAGTCGCTTTTTTGATGCGACGGGGCTATCACGCTCCAATCAGTCTTTGAAGCCAACAGCGTGGTTTGATTTGGTTTGGAGATGTTTTCTGCTGTCTTTCCTCTGGTGGGGGCATCAGGGCGAGCATTTCCGCTTTTAGTTCGCGCTTTTCTTCTTTCTCGGCAGATAGCAAGTTCAGGAGTTTTGTTTTCTCGGTCGTCGCGAGTTGAAACTGGGACTCTGCCTTCTCGAGTTGATTACGGAGATCGGCGATCTGATTGTCCTTCACCGCGAGAATTTCTGCCCTGTCATGCCCGGTCATTGTCTTGTTATTCGTTTGTTCAGTTGGCTGGGCATCGTTCCTGGTGGTTTTCAGTTCTTCATAGGCACGTTGCAATTCTGCCACGTCAATAACACGTCTGCCTCTTGCGTCCTTTTCTGATGATACCTTGCCAGAAGCGATGTCTCTGCGGAGGGTTGACTCACTCACAGGGATCCGTTTGACTGCCTCGATAATAGTTATTTTTGACATACTCATTACCCCTCATTTCGTGTCATGTGGGAAATTTTGAGTATATCAAACGAAATCCAGTCTGCGTTAGTTTCAAAAAAAACATTGACAGAAAAGTGCCAAAATGCTATCATATTTAGACCAGTTGGCAGACATGCAAAGCGTCACTGCTTGGTGGCGTGTCTGCCTACCTACTTTGCAGGGGTTAAAGACTGGTAACTGGTGACCCACAATGGCAACTATTTACAGATGGCGAAACAAGATTAACGGAAAAGGTTACACAGGGAAAACTGAACGCGATCTTCCTGTGCGCGATAAACAGCGTTGGAGGGATAAGCGTGATAGTAAATCCTTAAAGGATGCGATGGCTAAATATGGTAAGGAAAACTTTACCCGTGAGATCATCGAGGACGGAATTACGGATCCTGAATACCTCAAAGAAAGGGAAATGTATTGGATAGCACATTTCGGCGACTTTCATAACGGGTATAATCAAACAGAAGGCGGGGAGGGTTGGACATCAGAAACCGTAAGCGGTGAAAAGCATCCGTTTTATGGCAAGAAACTTAGTGTAGAACATCGCCAGAATATTTCGGAAGCACTCAAGGGCAAGCGTCGTCCCACAGAGATATGCCAGAAAATATCGGAAACAAAGAAGGGTAAAAATTATGGTAGGACAGGTGAAAACGCCTCTATGTATGGCAAGAAGCACAGCGCAGAAACTTGTCAGAGGATGTCGGAAACAAAACGCGGGGCGAAGAATCCGAGATATGGCAAGAGGCACAGCGCAGAGGCATGTCAGAAGATGTCAGAAACAAAGAAACGTCCCGAATACGCGCAGGCAAGGTGGTTTTTCTTTGTCCTTCTTATGCCGATGAATATGGATATAACCGAAAAACGCAAGCAATTTTTCAAAGCGTTTGAACAAATTCCCTACAAAACTCTTTATGAGTGGTTTCGCAAGTGGCAAATTGAATTGGAAATCACGTAAAAGTTCACGCTTGCGCGTCCTACGGATACCTTTCCTTTTTTCACATCGCGACGGAGCGTTGATTCGCTCTTGCCTGTCATTTTGACGGCTTGCTGAAGTGATACATTCTGCATAGTTTCCGAGTGCACCGTGGGATCAGTGCTTTCAATAGAAGGATAGTAGACAACAAAACACCCTCCTTCCTCGTTTTTCTGATATGCCTTATTTCCGTATCAACAGCTTCCGTGTCGCTGTGAACTTGCCGGCAGTGAGTGTATAGAAATAGACGCCACTGGCGACTTTTTCTCCGAAACCATTTCGCCCGTCCCAATACGCTGCACGGCTTCTACCTGTATAATGCCCTGCGGATTGATGCCCAAGTGGTAGTGTGTGAACTAACAGACCCCTTATATCGTAAATGGTAATTTGGACGTCGCTGGCACTTGCTAATTGGTAGGGTATCCAAGTCTCTGGATTAAACGGATTGGGGTAATTTGCCAGCAACTGTGTATCATCAGGAAGTGAAGCGATTATAGGCGCAGCGGCAGCTCCCTCTTCCACTTCAAAACGAACAATCTCTGTGAAATCCGCGCGAAGCGTGTTCTGTGCTTTGTCATGGACGTTCATCTCAGCAAGCCCCCACGTGCCAGGCGCACTGCCGACAGGCAAAATAATCGTCTTGTGATAGATCTCATAAACCTTCGGATCCCGTGAAAAATAGATGTCCCAAAAATCCACATCATAATGCCGAAAAAAATGCGTCCCCCCCTGAGGATCGCGTAGCAGCATGTCTGTTTGGGCATAGCCACTGATGTCATCCTTGACTCTGAAAATGATGTCAACGCGGGTTTCCCCGTTTGGTACGTGTGGGTGTGTCGGTTCTGCTTGAATTGTAATCCGATTTATATCCAGAACAGGTTGTGTCGAATCAGGATTTGTTGTTTGAATCTCAATGGTAGCCGGGGGTTCATCAAGTTCTGAATTGTGCTCTTCACCAAACCAGTCAGTAAAATAAACGCTCCCGCCATTTAATGCGACATCTTCCATTGTAATGGTGGACATTGTATAAGTGCCGTTCTGAAAGTAGTCAGGAATAATGAGTTTAACTGTTGCCTCACGGGTTTCTGGATTATATTCTCCCCAATTTTCGCGCCGTGAGTAAGTTTCCCTATTCTCATCATTCATCTGTGTGTACTGCCACCGGAAAACTGGACCACTTTCTAAAACAAGATTGTGCTACAATAACAATCTCATTGAAAGGAGAATTCCGATGGCGAAACGAAAACGAAGAAGATACACTCCCGAGTTTAAAGCAGAAGTCGTGCTTGAGGCACTCAGTGGTGAAAGTTCCCAAGCAGAACTGTGTCGGCGACATAACCTCAGCGAACAACAGCTCTCAAAGTGGAAGCAGCAAGTCGTTGAAAATGTGGCGTCTCTGTTTGCCTCCACGGATAAGCAATCCAGCGAGGCGACGGAGCGGATCGCTCAACTCGAGCAACTTGTTGGACGGTTGACATTGGCATTAGAAATTCAAAAAAAAGCATCGACTTTGTTGGATTGAATCCATCTCAACAGCGACGCCTCATTGAGACGTTGCGCAAGGAGTATTCGGTGCGACAGATATGTGAGACGCTGGGTTTCAACAAAAGTAGCTTCTATTATCAACCGAAAAGTGACCCGTCTCAAGACGTCCTGCGAGCGGAAATACAGCGGTTAGCGGCTCGGTATCCGACCTATGGATATAGGCGCATCAGGGCGTTGCTACTGCGTCAAGGATACACCGTCGGGTATAAACGCGTTGCCCGGTTGATGAAAGAAGAAAACTTATCCATTTCCGTCAAACGTTTTTGCGGTCAAACCACGAGATCGTCGGAAGTCGCCCGGTTTCCATGGGTGAATCGCTTGGAGTCCGTTGAGGTCTGTCGTCCCGATCAGGTCTGGGTAGGCGATATTACCTACGTCCGCTTGAAAGGACGCTTCGTGTATGTTGCCCTCCTCATGGATGTCTTCACTCGCATGATCAGAGGGTGGCATCTGAGTCAGCATCTGACACAAGCTCTGACCTTGAACCCCTTGGAGGCAGCCTTACACCAAAACGGGTCTCCAGAGATCCACCACAGTGATCAAGGCGTGCAGTATCTTTCAAGTGCTTATATCTCCATCCTCACCCATCATGGGATTGAGATCTCGTTAGCACACAGAGGGCGACCGTGGGAGAACGGGTATGCTGAAAGACTCATCCGCACCCTCAAGGAGGAAGAAGTTCACCTCAATGACTATCAAAGCATCACCGAGGCTCGAGAACGCATCCAGCAGTTTCTCACACAGGTGTATAATCAGAAACGTCCTCACTCAGCGTTAGGGTATTTGACACCTGTGGAATTTGAGCAACAAAACTTGTCTTAACTTTTCTAATTTTTGGTCCAAATTAAAGGTGGCACTTCAGTGCGTAAACACCCCGTATACCGTTTTTTTCAATAAGTTGCCAACGGGCGGTAACAATTTGATAAGGTCTGCCTTCTTCAGTCGTTGCATCTGATAAGGAAAGTCGCATTGAGTTTTTGACATAAATTGGGGGTTCACAATCGGCAAGTGGATTGTCAATGTAGAGTTTCCACCCGAAATTGATTGTTGGGGACGCAAGTCTCTCATTACGATGAGCATCCCATATTCGGATTTGGTCAGGTTTCCAGTATCCATTGGCTGCATATTTCGATAGCGTTGCTTCTCCACGCAGAATATGCCCAGACGGAACGCTCATTCCACTGGCATCAACCGGAGACATCCACGCGAGGTCAAAGAAAGTGCCTTTTTCACTAAAAACTCTGATATATGCGGTTTGTGCAGTATCTAAGTCACTCTCTCCATGAATCTCAATTTCTACCGTTATGAGTTTATCTTCTTCGGGTTCCCCTTCAACCTGTATATCAATTCGTATAATCCGCCCTGGATAGACATAATCAGGGTAGAGGTTGTAAACTTCAAAGGTTAAGTCCTCGCGTATCTTTGAGAGATAGCGTGTGCCGTGCATCACTCGGTTCTGGATAAACTCATATTTGGCAGGCGAACGCGAACGAAGTTTGTCAGGGTTCACAATGTAAAAACTGATGCTCTCCGCCATGTCCTCATTCGGATTTACACCATGGGCATAAGCAGAGACGAACTCAACTTGTTTTGTCGTTGACCACCCATCAACATCGTCGGGATTTTCAAACCAACCGCCAAGTTCAATCCAATCCTGTTTGAGTTGCTCATCAAAGAGATATTCCCATAAGAAATGTGCTTTTTCATGGAGAATCAAACGGTGAATATAGTCCGCGCCTTGTGCTCTAAAGGCAGATTCCATAAACTCAATATAGCCTGCCCCCGGCCATGCGACCGCGGGCGCGCCTGGATAAAGCGGATGCGGTTGCCCATCAAGTCGCCTCACGAAATATTTCAGTCCTGGTGTTTTCAGCATACCTGACGGAAACTCTTCTAACATTGAGACGAGCGCGATAAGTTCTTCGTTCTTGAATTCTGAAAAACGTCCTGCGTGTTCACCGGTTGTATATCGCGTGAGTTCGCTATAATCTGGGATATTTATGCTGACGGCGTAACGTTCCTGTAATATCCGTTCAAGGGCGTATCTATCGGCACCGCTGTCGGTGACAAACCGAACCACGGCATGATGTAGACGTTTAGAGAAGTACCTACCCCGAACGCCTTCAATTTCCGCTAATAGCGGTGTTGCATGCACAAACGCCTCTTCAGCGATGGTGACAACCTGCTGTCCATCTCGATATTCCACCGAAAGGTCATCTTGAATATGGCGGTTGCCTAACCGCCACACAGAGGCTTCTACGCTGGGGGTTTCTCCATAAGGATTGTTCGTTTCTTGGGGTATAGATTCAAAAGTCTGGAGCAATCTATACGCAAGTCTTGGACTCCATTCAGGTCCCAGATGCACCGAATACTTCCGCAGTAACGCCAAAGACGCACTATGAGACGCGATTTCTACCGGCTCGTTGAGAAACGTCACCTCTACGGGTTCAACGGGCATCGCACTTTCCTGTCCCTCTATCGTTTCGTCAAGCTCCCAGTGGAATGTCCATAGATTTGGGAGTTGTGTCTCTCGTTCTTCCGCGGGGAGGGACAACGTAGCAAGTGAAAATATCACACACCATGCGATCGGAATAATTTGAGTTCTCATATAGGTATCCTTTGCTCGGTAATACTCCGTAAATAAAACCTCGTTCACTCTTCTAAAAGACGTAAAATGTGATTTTTTCAGTTCTCCTATAGGCAAGACCCCTGTCCCGTAGCGTTAATTTTCTTCTATTTCCGCTAACAATTCTTCTATACGGGAGGCATCCACTCCCTGCATCTCCAAATCTTCAGCAACTATGATGCGTGCCAGTGTAGAACCTCCAACGGTTAATCCTGATGTGGACTTAGCAGAATATCGATCGTACATTTTTCGGGCGCGTTTTTTAAGAATCTCTTCATCCCTTTTCTTGCGCTGATATTCTTTATTACGATTACGATGGGCTTCTTTATACTCGTTCTCCAATTTTTGGAAATATTCAACGGTCCAATTTCCATCAAGGCAGTCTTTCTGAATCCAATCTCTGACTTGAGAGTTTAAGTAGACCCATTCCCGGTCAGAACGCACTCTATTGAATCGCTTGTCTAATAGATACAATTCCAGTTTGTCGCGCGCTTGTTTGCTATCACATAGGCAAATTCCCAGAATCTCAATGTCAAGAACGCTAAAACGTAATGCCGGCTTTATACTATTGTCATAAAACTTGCTAAAAATGCTCTTACCTATTTTACAGATAGATTGATGTTCATACCGCCAGCAATAAACAATATAGACATTATCTTCTAGGAGTTTCTCCCCTTTCGCTTTAGTCGTCACATTATCTTCCTTTCCGAGAGATGTTTGGCTTCCACCAACAGGAGATAGTTATTTTCAATAGCACGAGCCGCATCGCCATCCTGAAGGGACTTGTAACTCAAGTATCTCTGTAACAGGAGGGCATTGGTCTTACTGTCGCCATCGATGAGATCCAATGCACAGACTTGGCAGTCGGCGTAATCATCGCTTCCAAAGGTGTGAAAGAATCTCCACACTCGACCATCGGTAAGCACAAATATCGGCACACGCCTTCTAATCGCAGACGAAAAGATTTGCCTTGCCGCAACACTGTCTAACTCGCTAATATTCTTGACCTCAATGAAGGCAAGAGGCCATGCCAGATTATTACGCAATCCGTAGTCTATTGTTCTGCCTCCGATCCTATATTTACGGACGACGAACATTTTATCATCTGTTTGCCACCCTAACCCTCGAAGGAGTTTCTCTACAATAGCGTGACGCTCGGCTTTTAATATCCCCTGTTCTATACCGTCCCGTATTTGATCAATCGTAACTTGAAGACACATAATCCTACTTCCCTCTCTTCGCCTACTGTCGAATAAATTAAATGATTCCTATGTAGGCAGACAAACCGAGAAAAACTGATTTTTTTACGCTCCCCCCATCCATAAGACTTTAGCCTGGCCACCTATACCACGTCTTGATCGACTTCAATAACCGATACCCCAAGAGTGTGATTTTCCACCGATTTACAGCCTTGCTTGCGTGTTAAGCGTCGCTCTTCACCAAGATGTTCCTTATACACCGAACGCTTGCGTATCTCTAACCTTAAAGCCGCAAATGTATCGCGTGTATTGTTACTCATCGTAAACACTTTCCCGGAAGCTATATAATTTTGACGATCCCATAGTCGCTTCATCTTTCTTTTCGTTAGTTATCGCGAAGAATACCAAGCGGACGGTTGCGATGAGGTCATCGGAAAGCAGATCGCTCCAGCAAGCGTCAGATCATACGCTTCATTGTGAAGTAAATTAAAACTTTTCTTTGTGTCTCCAGAAGTAAATTGTTGCAAAATCACTTGCTGTGGCGAGTGTCTTTCCATCTGGACTAAAGGATACTGACCATTTAGGGTCCCGATACTTTCCATATTGATTTTCGCGATATGCGGTGAGTGTGTATTTGAGAGTGCCTGTGCTGGTATCCCAAAGACGGACATCTCCGTCTCTACTTGCACTCGCAAGTGTGTGTCCATCGGGACTGAAAACGATGGATTCGACCCAATTTCTATGTCCAGTAAGTATTTTTTCGAGCTTTCCTGTATTGACATCCCATAATTGGACAGTTCTTCCATTCGCACTTGCAAGTATGTGTCCATCGGGACTGAAAACGATGAAATTTATTTCTCCGAATTCGTTAGTAGGTCGTAATGTCTTTTTCAGTTCTCCTGTGTTGGTATTCCAGAGGTAGATGTATTTGTCTTCACTGGAACTTGCCAGCGTGTAACCATCCGGACTGAAAGAGATAGATTTTATCTCTCCCCAGTCTTGTGGGTTCGTGAATGTTTTTTTCAGATCTCCTGTATGGGTATCCCAGAGATAGATCGTGCCCCAACTTCCGCTCGCAAGTGTTTCTCCATCTGGACTGAAAGAGACGCTCCAGGTCCAATCTTTAGGGTGGGTGAGTGTATATTTGAGTTTTCCTGTGTTGGTATCCCAAAGGCGGATTGTCTTATCCCAACTGGCACTTGCGAGTGTATCTCCATCGGGACTGAAAGAAATGGATTGAACCCAATTTGTGTGATCAGAGAATACGAAATGCTCTTCTCTTTTATCTATATTGTATAGTGTAATACTATAGCCTCTTGCGACAGCAAGTATCCTTCCATCAGAGGAATACCGAATGTCCCTTATTCTATCCGTACTTAAAACTGTGGCAGTAATCCTTTCGGGTACAACCCATTTGTCTACTTGGACATGCTCCATATTGCTATCATCTTTCCAAGTCCAAGTATCTTCGCTTGTACAGGTAGTGGTGGCAAGGATAATAAGGATGCTAATAAAAATGAATATCTTATTCAGCACTGATTCTCTCCTGGGTATGTAAGTCAGGTTTCCATGTTAAGCCGAGGCTCCGAATCCAAGTCGCTACCGCGCCCTCGTTACAAAGGTGATCGGAATCATGAGGGATGTCGCTGTCGGATACCGGTGTGAACGGGATATCTTCTGACTATCCACTTACGATTTCCAATAGCCGCTGAGGGTCCCGTTTGATCTGCTCAAACACACCAAAGCCATCACTACAGGCAACTTCACATAATTTTCTAAGCACCGCTCCTTGGTAGTTATACTTACTCACACCATCAACGTGTCCAACTAAATCCGCGGCGTAAACAAAACGGGACTCAGGAACTGAAACTTTCCAACTTCGTGCTCCCAAGAGAATGAGAGGGACCTTATACTGAATCCGAAATAGGTGTTCGAGTGGGAAGAAATCGTATTTTTTCAACAGTGAAAAAACGAGGTCGTAACGTTCTATTAAAGCTTGAACGCGACCAGAACGATCTGTCTCACCGTAATCTATATTCCCTGTGCCAGAAAGTGGTTCAACATCGAACGGAACGATAATATCGTTTTCATGAACCAAGTCCTCTCGCAGGTCAACTCGATAATAATGTGAGGGAAAGTACTGATCGATTTTTGTCTGACCATACTGTTCATGTCCCCGAATTTGCCTTAAACCTTCACGTAATGCGTAGGCATAGGGACCGGTGAACATTTCTCCAGCAGGCGCGCTGTAGTCTGTTAGTTCTGTTATCCGTTGCTCATAATGTGCGCTGGACCTACGATCTTCGCGTGTGATGCGATTATAGGGTTTGTATTTTTGCTTACCTGTGTAAGAAGTCAAAATTAAGATTTTCATCGAACTAAGCCTCCGCTGGCTGTCGTCCGCGATTCCAGAGATACAGGATTGGACTCGCGATGAATACTGAGGAGTATGTACCTACCAATATACCGACGATGAGTGCTAAAGGACTGTAAGTTGAATATCCACAGCACAACAAACTGTTGCCTCGAAACGCAAAGATCAGAACCTACCGCGCGATAAACGCAACGTCACGGGCTGGTTCGATCCAGAGGTACACCGTCAACTCCCGCTCATTGCCGCCGATGAAGATAAGTCCATCGAGCAAGTCCTCGGGGATGCCATCAATACATTCTTTGAAAAACGAGGCATTCCCCCCATCGCATAGCAAGCAACAGGGGGACAGGGTCGATGAGACTCGACAGAACACGAGGGGAGAAACCGTCTCTTACTTCAAGATTTACATCTGGCGCGTTGCAGCGAAATCACCCACAGTGAGAGTTTCCCGGCAACCCGGCATGCAACCCGTCTCACGGGGGGATAGGTAATCACGGCTGAGAATGCCCCGCCTACCCGGTCGGATTCAGAAGAGTCTAACGTATTCTCATTTTTATGTCAAGGTGCGGAAAAGGGAGGCGGGGATTAAACTATTTGTTAATTTGGGATTGTTGTTTTTTCAGAGCATTGTTTACTAAATTCAGATAAAGGAAAATCGCCGTCTGAATGGTGATAAATTATTACTTTGTGAAAAAAATCGGAAGTTTGCGTAAAAATTGGTGATTTGAATGGAACGTTTTGGGTATTTTGTTAAGTTCGCTAATTATTGAATCCCCATCGAATTTAAGCTAACGCCTGCTCCAACGCCCCGAAAGGGTGGGAAATATACAACAGAAAATGATACAATGGGAAATTACAAATAAATCTCACACGCCATTTTTTTTCTTGACACAACAATAGGTATATGGTAGATATATAGTAACATCTTAAAAAGCGAAAGCCCGCGCTATTAACACGGGCTAACGTCGATGGAATCTTGTCCGAGATTTCCGTCGATGGAATCTGTGACATGTGTGTGACAGTAAGTAGAGTTCCATCTTTAATTCTATAACATTAAAAGAAAAAAGTCAAGAAAAAAAGTTTTTTATAGAATTAAAGACGCATTCCAGTGATTCGGAATCCTGTCTCAGATTCCTCCATCCCCACACAGGAGGAATATACGATGAGTTTACGTTCCATAGACAAAAATACCCCAATCTTCGCTCCCGCGTTTGAATACGAAGAAACAACGATGCAGGTGCCGTGCGGTTACGCCAGCATCCTCTCCCAACTCCAGGAGGGTCTTATCTGCGCATTCGAGGCGATCGTCTACTTGGATCTGAATAGAATGAGTACCTGGGTCAACGGCATGACACGCTGGATCTCGGCTTCCAAACTTGCCCGCGTCTATAAAATGTCGCTGCGGTGGGTGCGCGAGGTGCTCTATGAGCGTCTGGAGAAAGTCGCGACCCGCATCAAGATCGGACGCAAGGGGAGCCGATACGCACTCAAGCATCACGACTGTCCCGCCGAAGCGGTGCCCCTCGACAGATATGGAGCCCCGAAGGCGTTTGCCGTTTCGCTGGGTGCAGGCGGTCCCTTTGATCGGTTGTATAAAGGCGATATCTCCTGGCGTGCGTGTCTGATTTGGATCGTCTTAAAACACTATTCCGAGTGGGATCCAAAGAAAGCGAATTGTGGTCAGACGGATCCGATGACGATGAAGACGCTGAGTGAATATGTCCGGCTGACGAAAAAGCATGTCTGCGATGCGATCAAAGAGCTACAGGAGGCGGGGATGCTCAAACGGCTCACAAAGCGGTGGGAGCTCTCAATCTTCCAACTCTATCCGAAACCGAGACCCAAGGGACAAGTAGAACATGCCCAAGCGAAATCGGAACGCAGCAAAGGCAGCCCCGGCATGTCGCAGGATGCCCCCCATTTAGACGGAACGTACTGGTATTCCTATAACCGTTTCGTGCGGTGCCGGATCGAAGACCTGCAGTTCGAGACCCGGAAGCGGGGTAGCAAACTCTGGATCCCGACGGCGCGCGAGAAGGTCCTCCGTCGCAAAGGCGGCAAAGCCATCGTCCGAGATTTAGAAGAATGGTGTCTGATGTCAAACGGAATCCCCCCTCGGAAGGGTGGTTTTCATACCGCAGGGGGTGGTTCTGATACCGCGAGGGGTGGTTTTCATACCGCGAGTCGCCAAAAAACAGGTGTCTGAAACATAGGTGTGGCGTGGGTTCGTGGCACTGCGATTTTCGGTACCACTTTAAGTCTTACCACATTTTTATAGTACCGCGCGACCGATATATTTTTAAGTTTTATTGGGTTTGGGTCCCGAACGGTGTGAGTTAAAGAAAGAAGGTGGGGGTCAAACCCCCACACCCCCGTTTCGAACAAGGCAAAACACGGATTCAAAGGTTCTGTTTATCAACAGAGTCCTCTCTGTGTTGCAAGCGTTTTAGCACGATTATCTTCTATTGTATTATATCACAATCTTCCTTTGTGCATCCGCTAATAGGAGTTCTTTCACGTGTGTCTCCGATCGGAAAGCCTATAGAAATTATGGGGCATCATCCTCTGGTATCCAGTCAGCAGCATCCAGTCCCCGAATGCGTTCCCGAAAAACTGTATCAAACACCTCCAATTGTGTGGTAAACCATTCATACTGATGGAGCCAATCTTTTTCGTCTAACGGGTCAGTATCTACCTTCGTTAGACTAATCCGACTCCTTTTATTTCCGGGTAGCTCATTCCATTCAAGCGTTTCGCCAAATGCCTTTTCAATCGCCTCTTGTTGTTCCTGAAGCAACCAGAAGTATGCCTTGGTGTTATCTCTATCGATACAGAGCCGAATACTTATTTTATTCTGGGTAGGAGCCAGATGTGTTTCCATACTGAAGCCTGCCCGTCCTATACTAAATACGATGTATCTCCATGGCCCAGGGGCGGGGCAATTAAGGCTGCTCCCTTTATCTTCCATGTATTCATGCAAACCTGTCCAGAATCTGAGATGCGATTTGTCTGTTTCAGAGAGTTCTTGATTCGCGGCGCGTTGGGTGTCCCGACTCACACCCCGACTCCAGTCATTGGGACTCGAAACGACTTCAAATTGTACGGCGCGGTCAGAATCCCCAATTTGCCAAACTTTCACCTCAACACCAAAGAAACGATAGCGTTCATCTGTGATCCGATTCTGCCAGTCCAGCACCGCACGATGCTCCCGCCGGAAGGTGCGGGCTATCCAGATAACTGTCGAAGCATCTAAGCCTGCGGCGTATGTGAGCAGTTGTCCCACGTGCGTATGGTCGGTTGGAGCTAACTGATTTTCAATCAGCACCCACGAATCATCCACTGTATTCTTGCAAAGCAGGTCGGCTCGGAAACCACCAATATTTATCTCCTGCGCCTCCAATTCGAGGTCTATCCCCAATGTTTCACCGAGACGCGTTAGATTTTCTTCTCGTGCAAGCCACGGGGTAAAATGCTGGGGTTCGGTTTCCCAAACCTCGCTGAGGTCCACAGGCGTTAGTTGTTTGAGATTCTGACACATCCTATAACTATTCCTTTCAAAAGCAATTACTTTTCTGTTTCGTATCACACATAAAATCGTCGGGGCTCTTTTTTCAAAGAGTTATCCCTACAGACAGCTTGGCAAACAGACGGAGCACGAGGTCGTCAATCTCTGCTGTCTACTGAATCAGCATGCGGACAGCTTTACTATCCCTTATTGTCCTTGATTCAGCGTATTTATTATGACACTCACTCTCCGGATAGCATCAAAAATGTTGATGTATTCCACGCCAAATCCAAGTTTCTCAAGATCAAAGGCAGCAGATCTGATATGTCGTCCTGCCTGAACTCCGTGTGCGGCGAGGGGATGATGAAAAATAAAAGCTCGCTTCTGTGCTCGTTCTTCAAAAACGGGAACTCCACCACGATCATTACGTTCAAGATTCGGAAGGCATAGAAGTTCCATGAAATTCTTCTCTACTCTATGAACAAGAGGAGACCAATAATCCTTTTGCAGGTCCAGTTGATAGTCTTTCCTGAGACATAGGTGAGCAACATCAAGTCCTAACCGCCAATCTAGAAAAGGATGATAGGGCATGTTCGAGTAGTCACGCATGCAACCTTTGTTATAACAGGACGAATCACAATCCTCGCCATGGGCGATCAGTTTCCTAGCAAAATCCTTATTTGGGTCAATCATGTCGCGTAGAAATGAAAGCAGCCGAAGTTCTCCGTTAGCATCAAATTCTCCCAAATGGCGACAGTATCCCGCACCATTTGCTAATGCATCAGCGATAAATACCTGCTGTTTACGATTTCCATCCTCTTCCACAGGACGAATCTCAACACGTAACTCATTAGGAGATACATCTAACTGATTCGCTGCAAACTGGCGAAAGAGAAAACCGAAGGAATACAGGGCAGCTCGCCAGTATTCTCCACTCTGATCAAGGAGTATGCCTTCTGGAATCTCGTCAACCTCAATTAATAGAATATCCGTCGTCGTAGAGGCATAAAAGGCTACCTTCTGAACAGGACCAATAACGTCAGTACTTTCGTTGAAATAGTACCTATCATTTTTTCCTGCCAATTCACGACAGACTTCAGGGGATACAAGTGCTTCGCTATCCCGCAGTCTACGCAGTTCAAACAGTCGGTCGCTATTGGTATTGATCGAAAGCAGTTGTAGTTTCTTCTCTACTCCCCAGCGGCAATTGTATTGCGTTTCCAAACTCGCATGAGCATCAGACGGTAGACGCGAATAAGTTGATCGTGGTGCCCAGTTGAAATGTTCATGGGCATCGTCAGGATAAAAATTAGTGTGAAAACCTTTTGGCTCAATTCCTTCAATCAACCTAAGAGTATTACATCCACAAATTTGACAATTATCTTCGTTCTGAACAGGATTAGTAAAAACGGCTTTGCAATTATCACAGAAACCAATTAATTGCTTACGCCCAATATCACTGTCAGGAACTAAACGCCCGCGTTCCGGCTTATAGGACACAACACCTATGGAAGTATGGATTTTTTTATCCTTGACAGTTTCTGAACCAGGAGCGAATTGGCTAATGGCAATTTCGATGTCCCGGTCAATAACACCTGAGGTTGGGGGCCAATTGGTGAGTCGTGGCTCACGATGATATAATAGACGAACTCCTGTAGGAAAACCGAACATTGGTAACACCCCAGATTCCGCGAGAGCCTGGCTTAAATCGTCATCTTCAAACAGATGTTGGCTTACTTTGGCATCAATTTCATTTACCAGATCGTTGAGAACCCAAGAGGTCAGTTGATCCATTTGACTTACTATCTCGAGTTCTGTTTGTGCAGCGAGCACTTGCACAAGTTGGGTTACTTTTTCTTTATGGGTTTCAATCCACTCCACAAGTTGCTTTCGGTTTGTCTGCCAATCAAAAATTTTTCCAAATTCACCGTGAACATTCTTATCATTTGTAGTCCCGCTAGATGACCTTGGAAATGCCTGAAATAAAACTTCTTTTCCCAAAATCCGTTTAATAATGTCCAAACTCCGCATATCAAGATATGGTGGTGGGGTCGCAGCGTTTGTAATTTCACCAGTATGAGTGAAATAGTGATCATCATGCGTCCGTAAACGGCAGAGCGTCAAAGCACAGGCAACTGGCTCACCGCGCCTTCCAGCGCGCCCAACGCGTTGTTGATAATTGAAACGTTGTGGTGGAACATTGCCCATTACGACCGTTGAGAGCGAACCAATATCAACTCCAGCTTCCATTGTTGTTGTCACACTGAGAAGGTCAATTTCATCTGTTAAACAATTTTCATCTTCAAGGATAATACCTTGAAACCATCTTTGGCGGTGTGGACGTTCTTCAGCATTGGTCTGTGCTGTCAATTCCTCGCAATGAAAACGATATGGCTGAATTCCTAGGCCATCTGAAGAGGCTTGATAGGCATAGTAACCGCCATATTGCTCTAATGTGTCGGTTTCTCTACCGATTTCCTCTAATTTACCATGACACTTTGTATTTGTACAAATCCCACTTGCTTTGTAAAGATGCTTACGTTTACACTTGGAGCATCGGAAGATTATATCACTGTGTGGTAAACAGAGATTGAGATTCTCAATCCGTATTAGATAACCATCAAAACTACGGGAAGCTTGGACTTGCTCATCAACCGCTCTTGTCAGCTCGCCGAAAGAGCACCCGACCTGTTTTGCTGAACTCGAAAGATAATTTTCGATGAATTCCGGCATACCTATTTGTTCATCATGGGGACGGTAAATTTTGGTATGTCTTCGCTCACCGAGAATTCGAGTGACTGCGTTCATAATTTCAGCAGGATCAATCTCTTTGATCGGCCATTTGTCAAAGGCTATTGTAGGTTCACACCAAGCTAGCCCTAACCCTTCTAAGCCCATGTCCCTTCGTGCGAACAAGATCCCCTCGGTAATTACTTTTTTAAATTCAGTTTCAATATTCTCTAATAACCTTACTTGATGCGGCTCCAATAGGCTTGAAGAGCGTTGCCTCACCGAATCTTCATTCCAGTTGCATATATTCTCCCATTTATGTGATACCCACTGATCGTCTCCGGTTTTTTCCCAAGAGGCATCCACCTTATTGCCATAACCCCCAGGGTTCATGCCAAGTTGGATAAACGCATTGAAACAATCCGTTTGGAGAACAGTAAATGGATAATTTTCCTTCAGAGCAGCAAGTTGGCTTTCCTGATCCGGTGTCAAAGGTTTTTGGGCGTAAAGGTCCAAGAATATAGATGCTTCATTTGGATACTTGCCGATAAGGTCCTGAATTGCTAGAATTGCTTCTTTTGGACTCACCTGTCCATTCTGCAAATCATAGAGAATCGAGAATTCAGAATCCTTCGACTGCTTTTTCAACGCGTCAACAACGATGAGCCGAATCATGTCCTTATAGTGATCCCATTGGAGACCTGTTGCATACTTAGCCGCATCTTGACGGCTATCGGAGAAGATAATAGTCTTTCGCGCGGATTGCGATTCGATAGCTGCCTGCAGGGTTTGCGTGAGGATTTGGAGAACCTTTTGCAGACCCGTTTCCATTTTGTAAATAGGCGAGTATGCTTGCTCTTTACCGTTGATAAGCACCTTTTTTCCTGAGAAATCCCATGCATCTCCACAATTTGGACAATACTTAGGTATTTCTGAGCACCAATCTTCTGGTTTATCAATCTTATAAAAATAACCGTTATAATCTACAGAATTGGGAGTAAGCGTTCCATCCGCTGGTGTGAACTGCGCAGGTGACCACCGTCTTGTAAGTTTGTTTTTTTGCCATGATCGCCGTGGCTCAGGCACTTGCGTTCTCGGCCAGAAAACAGTGTAAGTTTCATAGTTCCTATCCCGGACTCCTTTCTCGGGTAATTCATCCAACTTTTGATAGTCGCCACTGAGGTACCAGCCAAGCGTGTTTATTGGACGTTCAAGATCGTTTGTTGGACGTTGATACTTGTAACCGCCAATAAGGAGATCTCCACATGTCTGACACACTAACAGATCTAGTACTCGTGAACCACACTCATCACATAAAACCCTTCGATTTGCGAACAGTTTTCCGATACGGAAATCATGACTATTATTTTGACAATTCGGGTTACTACACGCCCACAACCCCTCAAAATTCTTAAAGAAATAATGCACCCGAAGCGGCAATAAAGCTAGATTTGTTTTTAAATCCTTCTGCCGAATCAGATATTGAATTAAACCACGGATAGCTCCTTCAGAGATCTGTATAGGACTAATCTTATTCGCGGCTTCAACCATCTCCCCAATTGTTGAAGCGTGTAGTTTTCCACCATGATTGCAAAGCTGCACCACAGAAGACCGAAGGTCAAGTTCATCCCGAACTTTGTCCAATTGTGTGGATTTTTTTTCTGAATCTGCATTAAAATCTTCAAACTGTTTAGCATATTGCAGACATTTCCGGAGCTCCTCACTCTGATCAGATTGAGGAGGTGAATTGATAATCTCAAAAACCTTATCCCGAGCGAAAAATTGACGAAGATACTTCTCTCCGCCATCACCTTCATCTCCTTCAAGTGAGGCACTTGACGCAATAATACGCAGTTTTGGAGAATCAGGTTCAAGGTTGAGGCGATTAAACAGAGTCCGAAGTAAATAGGCAACTTCGGAACCTGCTGTCCCGCGGTAAGAATGCAGTTCATCAACAACAAGATGAAAAACACTATCCTCTTTCTGTAACCACTCTTTAGTTTTTTCAAAAATCGACTGTTCTAAGCCGCGAGTGAGCATGATATTTAGCATTGAATAATTTGTGATCAGAATATCAGGGGGATGGTCCTGCATGTCCCAACGCGACCACATCTCGGCCGTATCAGAGTCTGTAGAAGGAAAGAAATAGCGTTCTTCGTCTGAATCACGAACTTTTTCAGATTGTCTACGTAACTCCTCAAGTTTTCTCCGGAGTCTTGACAGTGTATTCGGATTTTCTTTACCAGAAACAGGTGCTAGACTTGTATAACGACCAAAGTAAAATCGGTTATTGCCCCGGTGGGCATAGAGCCATTGGCGTGCCTCAGGACTGTCACAGGCGCGCCGAAGTCTCATTAATTGATCTTCAACAAGTGCATTTAGAGGATATAAAATCAGGGCGCGAATAGCAGCTGGACGATTCTCACCTTCGCGCTGAGGGACACGTTTTCCTTTAGTCCGCTGGAATCGCCGCCACCAAGGATGGTCAGGATTCCGGTCCCCGTAACTATTCCAGTTTTGGGACTCTTTGACAAGATAGCTGAAAATAGGAAGTAAAAAGCACTCAGTTTTTCCTGAACCTGTGCCAGTTGTAACAACAACATCCTTGCCATCAATCGCTGATGCTTTAATGGCATCTACCTGATGGTCATAAAGTGAGCGGTTCATTGGTGCAAGCCCATCTGCACCACCTGCTGCGAGAAAGTCTCCAAGCTCAGAGGATAATTGTGAATTATGACACAGATCGGACAGTGTTTTGCCGGCAGAAGGGTAAGGAAATATCGGTTCAAAGCGGGGTTCTTGGAAAAGTAATCCATTTTCTCGTAGCAGTTTGTCTCGCTCCTCTTCCAATTCCTCACTATTAAAGCCCATAATCGTCTGTATGTAACGAATATAGGAATCACAAAGCAGTTCATAAGTTTCAAAAGGATCTGACATCAAACGACCTCCCAATCTTGATAAAGTGATTTCGTCAATCGGTATGCTATCCCAACTGGCACGTCAGAATAGCAAACAAAATTGCCTATTAATCTTGGCGGATAGCCTGAACAGAGCGTCGCACACCGATCTACAATTAAGGGCACATGCAATTTGTTTCTGACACGCCATGTTTGAGAACTTTCTTTGTAAGAAATAAATCCAGTTTTCTTTCCAAACATAGAAAGAGTGAGCCACTCCCCCCAGTCTCGTGGAACCCTCCGTTGAAAGGCACCAGATTTCAAAATGTAAACGTCCGGTCCATATCGCGGAATTTCATAAAGTCCATTGTTAATCCGTAAGTTATTGGATCGTTTATCGTATTCCAAGGTACTGAGATTAAACTTACCAAATCTGCCCGGAAATGCGGTTTCGCTCCGAGGGAAGCTCGAATACTTAGGACTTGGCAATACGTCCGAGAGTTTCGCGGAAAATGCAAGGCTGATGTGAATCCCCAAACTCTCAATTTCAGCAAAAGAAGCCTCTGTTAATCCGCTTAGCATAATGGTTGTTGGGCCGTATTGTTCTGAGATAACCTCAAAATTCCCGCCGGTGTCAGAGACGCACTTTTTGATATTCATAAGAAAGTCAGGTGTTCGACTTCCAACGAGAACATAGTGGTTCTCTACCGCTGTTTCAACCAAAGCAGTAGGAGTGGCTACAATACGAGATAATGGCATCGGATCAAAATCAAGATGCCCTAACCGACCAAGGGGCTTCAGATAGGTAGATGGATATTCAAAACGAGATTGATTGTCTGTCAATCGGTCAATGGCATCCTTGAACTTTTCCCAACTTAACTCACTTTCATGTGATAGGTAATAAAGGAGTTTATCAAATACGTTGTTTTCCATTTCGTTCATTCATCCGACTCGCGTGCAGCCTGTAATCCTTCTTGAAAATGATTTAATTCTGGGTTGGTTTCCTTAACCCAATTTTGCACTACATCAATCAACTCATGTCGGTTTCCGATCCACGGTAAAAAGCGCATAGTCAATGCCCAATCAAAAGCACGGGTTGGTGCCAGAATTTCATGCGAAAGTCGTAAGTAATGTTGAATCTCTGAAAGAAGCTCCATTGGCACTTGTATACCTTTGTCCGCAATTTCTGATTCAAGTTGCGTCAGAAACGCAAACTGATTTTCAAAAAGCGAATCCGCATCAGGATGCGGATGGCACCAATCTTCCCATTCAGATAACGTAAGAACAATCTCTGAGTCCCGCAGATTTACTGACTTACTCGTCAAGTGTGGATTATCGGGTTCAGGGAGGCGCGCTACCCGTTCGTAAAAATCTCCATTTGTCTCGCACCGATTTGTACCAGAGCAACGAATGAGGAACAATACAATGCCCCCTTTACAAAACTGATCAATCCAATTTAGAAAACTTGGCAGGTAACTTTCTGGAAAGGATCGGTCACAATTACGAAAATAGATTGCCCAAGGCATATCGCCCAATTCAAGCATTTTTCCAATTGAAGCCTCAAGGTCAGATCGTTCCAACGTTTCGTTGAAGCACTCTTCGGCAAAGAGATTAGGAAACCAATCTCGCAATCCCAACCAACCCATTTCTACATTAAGTGTCGTCAAATGTAAATGATCCCAGCACATTACACGCCACACTCTCATTAGCCTCGCATCAGTAACCTCAAGTGCTGGAAAAGCCTTCATCGCAACATGAATAGCTTTCACAGTCTCTTCGGAATCCGTGACACCAACTTGTCGTAGGTTGGAACTAAAATCCAATAGGTAGTGGTTTTCATTTAAATAACGCTTATTTTTTCTTCGCAATTGGGTCTTATGTTTTTGCCCAATTTGCTCAGCTTGATTAGCTATTCTTGGTTCGTCAATCCTTCCTGACCTAACTTGAACAATTGTACTTTCTATTGTATTCAACCGCGTCTCAAAAGATATAATTTTATCCAATATCTGCCGTACTAAAAGTCTCAATTGCATAACTATTTACCCACTTTCTCACGGAGTTCCACGTAGGACACAGCTATCTCGTGATAGATATTCAACTTTTTCTGAACGAGTCCTCGGAGGGCAACATTTTGGTCCAGATATTCAATGGCTTCTTCAAACCAATCTGGTGCAGAAGTCTTTCCTTGTTTGAAATCAATTGCCACCCGCACAACCGAGGATACTACATTCGCGGGGACTTTGAAAGATGGTTTGGATGGTGGCGGTTCCTGTGGTATTTCTTCCATATCCTTCCAGGAGACTTCAGGAATTTCTGTCCCGAAAAATTTAGCACCAGTGAGCCACAGTCCGAATTTTTCTGAGACTTCTGCAATCTCTTTTATAGAGTAAGCTGGCATTGCGGATTGATCTTGGGATATGGAGGCAATTAAGGTTTTATTGTGATGTTCTAATGAACATTCTGCAGATATGACTCGTAATTCTTTGGTTTGTCGCCCATAGGTAAGCTGATACACTCCCGGTCCGCGTACATTACACAACGTGACAAGCCGATTTTTGTCTAATGGTAATTCTTGATCGTCAATACGTAAAGGTTCCTGATCAGAATGTCCAAGGTCAGGGACAAAAACGTTGGGAAGGCAGATATCAAGGTAAGCCTTCCGTTTACTTTGATTGGTGACTGATAATCCGCCCCTAAAACTTAAACGTTTACCTGCGGCGACCGAAAGTCTCCAAAGTTTTTGGTCGAAAACACACAATTTGACAGGTTCAACCCATAGGTACAGCCAATCCTCTCCTTTATTGTTAACGCGGATAGGCATTGGTTTTTCAACTTCCCGTTCACAAACCTTTTCCAAACAATTCATGACTGGGTTCACAAGGGACTTACGGAATATTATTAGATGATTCTCACCGAGCTGCAGGTTTCGTTGAGATAGCAGAGTGCCATCGCGGTCCAAGTCTTCTCGAAAAACCCAGATATCCGACCCCGCCAGTGTGTAAATGATCGGATTCGTCTCATCTGTCCGTAATTGCAAACGATTTGACGGATTCCGATTCCAAAACGCTCCTTTGGTATCAGAGACTGGCCGAAACCACTTTTCCAAATGTGATGGTTGTAGATACTCAATCCCTAAAGGATTAGCCCTGCATCTTACTTTATTTCTTCCAAGTGTTGGGAACCAATAGTGGATTTTCACACTATTGTTAGAACCATCATTAGACTGATTAAATTGGATCTCAACGTTTACAGAGGCTGTCGCTTGCCTTTCACCGCGAAACGGCTTAGGTGGAATTTCACCGTCCCAATTTTGCAGAAGTGATCTAACTTGACTGAGAATCAAATCTCTGTAAAAAGGATCGGACAGATAACTTTCAATTTTCGTAAGCCCTGAATTCCTTAAGTGTCTTTCAAGTTGGTCATCCAAAATTGGTGAAAAGGGTGTCAAATTATGATCACGAAAAAAACAGTAAATGTCTCGTTGGTGATGCTTACTAATCAAACATTGTGAGATTGGGTACCAAACGTATTTTCGGTTTGATGAGCCTTCAGTCAAATAAAGGACAACATCATGCTGCTCAAGTGCCCATCTTCGGAGGTGTTTCCAGAACTTTGCAAATTTACGCCTCGTAAAACCCGGTGGAGTTCCCTCGTTTACTCGTCCAAATAGAACCTGATGCAGGCGGCCATAGTAATTATGAGAAGCCATCGCACCTTCAGCCTCCATTAAGGTTGCGGCAAATACAGTTAGAGCCAGAAAGGCAACTTGAGGCGGTTCTTCTTGAGAATAGTCTTCCCACAAATTTGGATTCACTTTCCATAGGTTAACTACTCCTAATTCTTCAACGACGGCTTTGTCTTGCACAGCTGTTTTTAAACTCTCAACAGCATCGGATACATTGAAATCAGATGTTTTGGCTATTTCACCAAGCGTGTCAGCATCGGTTTGCAAAAAGACAATTTGACCCGGCTCCGCCCGTTCAAAGAAGTAGGAGACGATTGCTTTATTCCATTGTTCATACGTTATCATAACTATTTATTCCATGCTGAAGTGCTACCGTTTATTCATGCGAAAAATTAACACAGTTAAGATCAGTGGTGTCGTTCAAATTCCATAGATGCCAAATGGTTTCCTAACGCCGAATGCGGGCGTTTCTGATGATACACCTGTGTGATAAAACGCCCGATGCGGTCGTTTGCCTCCTCCGGATGAATCTTCTTCGTTTGCGTTTCGCCATCGGAGACTCCTTTCAAGCAGATTGTGAGTATACCACAATTTTGGTTTAGCCGATGGCGGTACAAGTTATTGTCAAGTAAAAACCCAAAAAACTTCCGTAAGTGCTTTGTATATCGGTCTCTGCACTATTGTTTTCTATAGACTTTTCTCTCGCTCCCCTGTAGCAGCGTGAGTTGGTTGCCATTAAAGTCAAACGTATAAGTATCAAGTTCCAATTCAATGTTTGACGCGAATTCATCTTCCAATACCCGGGTCGTTTCTATCATCTGTTTATTTATTTCCTGCTCTAATTCTTTAAGTGCTTCAAAACCCTCACTATCATCAATGGAGAAACTAATATCAATATTGCTACGACCGCCGGAAATGAATTCAATTGTCTGATCTGAAATAACATAACTCCCATCGACTGTAGCTGCGGTTTGAAATCTAATTGTAAACTCAAGCAGCCAGCCGGGAATTAACGAATTATCTTCTACACGTTGCGTAAACTCCACAGTCTGCTCTCTAACTAATGAACTATTAGCAGTAAAGACCAGTTTTTCCGAGGCATTAACAACTTCCCACTCATCTCCCATATCTTCTTGAGCGTCTCTTTTTGGGGATTTACTATTAACGGTTATAAGTTCCCATGACCCAACAATTTTTTCCGATGGGCTTTCTGCTTTAATGGGATTCTCGTTATCACTGCCACATCCGAATATAATCAATAGGATAGTAAAAAAACAGAAAAAAAGACTGTTAGATTTATCAATTATCATACAAACCCTCTATATGGTATACTGGGGAATTACTCCCGAAAGAGTGTACTGCCACCGGAAATTCGAGCTACAGTCTAAACCAAGTCTAAATCCTGATGGCACTTCACTCTGTACCTCCGACTTCTCCCTCACTTTTTCATGATAGTTAGCATCAGTTGCGCCTCGCTCTGCTGGAAACGAGGCTGTTCATTATTGTCAGGCTGCGGACCAATCACCTGTTGTTCACTGGATTCTTCAGGTATGAGACCGCGCGTTGGAAAACTGCGAACACTTTGCGTAGCTGTTTCCGCATCTTGATTCACTAAAAAGCGATACCCATTTTCCTGGCGTGTCTCAATCTCTGGAAATTCTTCGGTGCGTGCGGCAACAAACAAGAATTCCGTTCCTAAAGGTGGAACGCACCGGAAATTGCCGATCGCTACAGGACTGTTTACTTGTGAGGGACCGATATAAAAGTTATCAATCAGCAATGTGCGTCTTTGATCGGCAAGGGTATAGAGCATCCGGAGATACGCCGGTTGATTCACGCGCGCGAAAATTTTTACGCTGTCGCCTTCGGTGTAATACACGTGGTTATGCCCTTGACCTGTCCATACATCAACCTCCAACCCGCCAATGAGAGAAAAACTGCGTTCAGTGAGGACTTCAGGGGTGCCCGCGTCCTCTACATAATAGCGGGGGTTAAAAGTTTCCTTCTCAACCATCACTCCCTCATAGCCCCGAGGTTTATAGGTGCGCGATTCCCGCTGTTGGGATTTCAAGTATCGCACAACGGCACTCGCGAGAAATTCGCCAGTATGTACATCGCGCAATATCGCACGGATCGTAACTTCATCTCCGTTTTCCCAACAGGTGGGACTCAGCCGCCACGGAAAATCTCGGTTGATATGGTCGAGATCGTATTGGGTATTCTCAAAATCTCGCATCCAATCAATCACTGTCCACTTCAGTTCTTTCTGAAAGAAACTGGTAAATGCCACTGCAAGTGGACTTGGCATTTCTGAATCTTCATAAATCAGTGGATGTACCGCGACGCTGCCACTTAGTGAGAGCACCTGCTGTGAAAGTTGAGAATCAATGATCCGGCACACATCGTCAAAACTAACGATGACTTCTTTCGTAAGTTCTTCTACATGCCGAATGACTTGCCGATGTGACCATAATGTGTCGCTCGTTCGGGTCGCCGCGTCTGCTAAACTTTTGAACGCTGTGTGAGAATCCGGGCTATATTCCACACCAATCTGAATAATTTCTGCTTCCTTGAGCGATTCATAGAGCGGATAGGTCCGGAGATAGGTTCTGACAGCACTCTGAACGTCCAACTTTTCCTCAAAAATTCTGGCGATTTCAAGTTGGCGTTGAATTTCTTCTTGGAGTCTGGCTGCATGCTTGGCGTAGATAGCTTTGAGTTCGTCACGTTTAATGTAGACGAAGGCATACGTCTCTTTGTCTGTGCGCGCCATATCAACGGAAAGGTTCCGAACGCTGAGACCCTCTAAGGTGAGTGCTGGATTTTCTCGCCGTTGTGAGCAGTAATCTTCCAAAACCGCGCTATAGTGTTCCTCTACCATATCGTGCGCCAAGTCGTCTTTGTTCGTGTAAATGATCCCCACAACCTTTTCGAGAACCCGTTTAGCGACTTTTTTATGCGCTTCAGCCGTCGCTTCTTTAAAGGCTTCCGACTTGGTGACATTTTGACTCATGCCCACCTGAAAGAGGTATGTTTCGAGTGGATACTTCTTTAGTTCAAATAAAACCCAATTCGGCACGGAGCCACTGGCACTTGCTATGAAAATCGTTGTAAATACAGTGAAAAGAAGAAAAAATAGTTTTCGCATCGTTTTCGGTCCCCTCTCAAAAAGATTGATTATCTCATTCTATTGCAAAAAACAGGAAATCACTCCCTGGTTCATCGATTCCAAATCCGCTGGCACACGGTTTGGGGCTGACGAGTTTCTGGACGTAACTCAAGATCTCATCTTTGGTTAAGATGTTGTCTATACCGCCTTTACTTCGTAAAGCTTCAAGGAGTTGATGAACAAATGGAGAATCATCATAGACGATTTCGTTGCCCCCTGACGTCAAGTACCACCGAGTCGTATATTGGAATTTTCGTTGAATATCCGTTTCTGTCAGCCGTTCGGAGAGAGCTTCGGCCCTACCGCGCATCGCGATCAGTCGATCAAATGTCCCACTATAACAGGTATCTAACACTAAAAGGATATGTTTACAACTCATTCTATCAATAATGTCACGGATGACTGAATGTGAAACGTAACTCAGCATCTCTGTGTCATCTTTCGGCTTTTTGGTATCTCGCGCGACAAGATATCCGCCTCGGAATGTCTCATCAAAGTACCCATGTCCGGCAAAAAAGATGAATAACTGGTCAGCATCGGTATAATCCATCTCCGCATACCTACGGAACGTTTCAAAGATACCTGCCCGCGTAGGATTCTTGATTAACTCCGTTTGAAAGCCGTAGAGCCCCTCTAAATCGCGCTGTATGGATTCGGCATCGGAAACGGGGTTATGTAACTCGGGCCAATCGTCATAGTCCTCGACAGCAAACAAGAGTGCATAGTCCTTTCCCTCTCTTACATATTGTGAATGGTAAACGGTGATTTTCTTTTCGGACACGTTGCCGAGCGTGTCCCTTGCTGTGATATGAATGGGATTATCACCACGCGTGAGTTGGACCTCCGCAGTGAAATGCTCCCCTGTCCGCTGTGCTTCTGCACCTTGAACGCTCACTTCGGATACGCCACTGGGATCACTCGCTGTCCCCGAAACAGTCACAAAATCAGTATCTATATGGATTTCACGTTGAAGCCCCCGTGCGCGATTCGGCACCGGCGCGAGAATACGAATATCAGGTCCCACACGGTCAATTGGCGCAGGCTTGCGAAAGAGTATGAATCGGTTTGTCTCCATGTTCCCGTATGTATCTGTTGCCGTCACACGAATCTCGTTTTCACCTTCAAAGAGTGAGACACTCGCGGTGAAGTCCCCGTCCTGAGAAACAGAGATTTCCCTGTTATTGACTTTGACTTCGGCAACGCTGCTGTCATCAGTAACGCTGCCTTGAATAACAAATTCCGTAGCTTCTGTCTCTGGCGGCACCTCCAGAGAGAGTATTGGTGGATCGAGGTCAGCAGACAGAACAGGTTCGGGATCAGGTAGTGGCGGTTGTGAAACGGAACGGACGATCGTAAATCGTTCCGTCTCCATATTCCCGTATGTATCTGTTGCCGTCACACGAATCTCGTTCTCACCACTACCGAGCTCAACAGTGGCGGTAAATCTGCCTTCAGCGGTAATCCAAACCTCTTGACTATTGACTTTGACTTCGCTAATTGTGTTGTCGTCATGGGTTTCGCCTTGAACGGTGAGATAGTCAACAGTTGAAGACACGAAACGCTCTGTCGGTGAAAGAATCACAATGTTAGGAGGCGTTGTGTCTTCAACAACGAGTATCGGTTCTCGGATGATGTCAGTTGGAATGATATTAAAATGGGAAAGGTCCCAGAGTAAAACCGTGCGATCTCGGCTCCCGCTGGCAAGTGTGCTTCCATCCGGCGAAAACGCTACCGAGGTGACCCCGCCATTGTGTCCCCTCAGCGTGGCAACTGCATGATGAGCGTCAGTGTCCCAGAGTCTGATAGTGTGATCCACGCAGGCGGATGCAAGGTATTTGCCATCGGGCGAAAACACTAATCCCTCGGCGTAAACATATTGGTCGGTCCTCAGGTTAAGGTTCGCAAAGTTTTCACCAGAATCGACGTGCCAGAGTTTGATGGTCTTATCCCGACTGCTGGTCGCAAGCACCTGTCCGTCAGGTGAAAACGCAGCAGCATAGACGACATTCTTGTGTTTCGTGAGTTTTTTGTGTATCCGCTGACGGGGAACATCCCACAAGATAACTGCGTTGTCCCGGCTCGCCGATACAAGATACTTCCCATCGGGCGAAAACGCCACCGATTCAACGATACCTTCGTGTCCAGTGAATGTGGCGATCTCCTGCTCTGTTCGAACATCCCAGAATACAACCATTCCCAACTGATCGCCACCGCCGCTCGCAAGTGTTTTCCCGTCGGGTGAAAACGCCACCGTCCTTACCCATCCTTCGTGTGTGAGAGAGATGCGTCTACGCTGGTTCGCAACATCCCACAGTCTCACAAATCCATCAAGACAGGCAGACGCGAGTCGCTGTCCGTCAGGCGAAAACGCTACCGACATAACTGCACTGCCGTGTTCTATGAAAGACTCACGTTGATTCTGGTCAGAAACATCCCACAAGATGGCTGCATTGTCATCACCGCCGCTCGCAAGCAGCTGCCCATCCGGCGAAAACGCGAGGGTGAACACTGAAGCCCCAGGACTGAATCGCGCAATTACCCCATCAGGAAGGTTCCGCATTGACGACTGTCCATCCGCAATGCTTAAACCCGCTTCATATATGAAAATAAAAATTGCAGAAAAAAGAAATATCTTGCGTTTCATTCTATTATTTCAAACTCTGTCTCAATTTCTGGATGAATCACACCAGTGGCAGCTTCAAAACGAAGGTCGACAGATACAGTCGTCTGTGGACGCAGATCCTTGGACGTGACGCAACGTAATACCCTTGTTTCGGACGTGCCTTGTGCGATGTTCCCAAATTCTAACGCCCAATTGTCAAAATACGGATCGGGACTCGAGGTTGTTGTCGTGACGCCTGTGAGAGGCGTTTCGCCAGTATTTTCCACAATCACCTTTAATGTTGCCTTTTCTCCAGCCCGTAAACGGTGTTCGATCCACTGCACATCGACTTCAACGAATAACTCTCCATTTGACGGTGGCGGCGGAGGCGGAATGAACCCGCGAACTGTGTAGTCTCTGTTGTATTGTCTCCCACCCACCTCTGTAGAAGCTCTAAACTTGAGAAATTCAATGTTTTGAAGGTAGGAGGGATGTCTGAGTTCAGACAGAAACTTCTGTATCTCGATCTGCTCCGTTCCGGTGAGCGTTCTGTACTCTCTGCTAATGTGACCATGGTCCGGAAGTGCAATACGATAGGGATGTGCAATGAGCGGCTGTTTTGGGAGTCTTATCGCTTTCTGGTCGAAGGGATACGAAAAGCCCCAGTAAAGTAAGATGTCTATCGGTACTCCTATCAGCACGGCTTTCTCCCACGGTTGGGAATCATACCAGTCGAATGTATCATCGGCAAAGGTAAATGTATTATCGTGATCCCAATTATCATAGAAAACCTTGCCTAAAAGCCCTAAAGAAGCCAGACCGACCCCCAAATCAGTCAGCGTTATACGAGGTTTGTAGATAGCATAAGGCTGATACTCCAGGGTTACGATGAAACTGCGGGCAGTTTCGTTAAAATCGAGTTGGAAATCCAAATCCAAATCGGTTCTATTTGCTTTTTTAATGCCATGCCCCATCCGAGTTTCTACAAACCGAGTGACCGAACAGCCGGTGATATTTACCAACAAGAAAAAAATGAGAGCAAATACGCGTAAATCTCGCTTCATAACTTTAGGTACACTTCCGAAGTAGATAGCAACACCCAGGCATCCGAGTAAAAAATTAATGTTTCACAAGGAAACCTCCCTTGGCAACTCAGCATGCAACCCGTATCAGAGGGTTGGATAGGACTCGACGCTGAGCGCGCCGAGCTGATACTCCTATCCGCCAAGTTACATAGAGTCTATCAGAAAAATAAAAATTTCAAACAAAATTGTTTTAATATCTGTTCACACTGTTCTTAAAGACCCATTTCTTGATCACATTTCGTGCATAAATGTCATAAATATAAAAAAATCTGAATTTTTAGGGAAATTGCCGCTGTCGGACACCTGCTTTGAATAGGTGGATGTGGTTCTGGACAGGGAATAGTTTTGATGAGAAGGATGTATTGGCATTGGACGCCGAACGCCTATATCTCAAAGTCTGCGATCGTGAGATGGGACCAAAAGATGATAGGCTCACGATACATCGAATTCGGTGCCCCCTATGTCGGAATCCGGCGGCTTGTAAAACGGCTTTTCGCTTTGTTTTCCACACATCGGGGTGGAGGTACCGTCGATAGCGTTCTCTCGCTTCTTTTCCCCAATACTTTTGCGCCCATCGCATCTGATACCATTTCATTCCTAAACTCCGATTGCTTTCTGATTCAGTATGATGGATTTAGCAGGGTTTCCCAATGCCGCAAATGCGTTTCTTTGATTTCTGTTTTCTGTTGAAAATCCAACTGAAGATTTCTCGAGTAACCCTCTAAAAAAAGTTGGGGACTCCTTAGCAATCGCAGATAGTATTTCAATGAAGGGAGAATACCGTTGACAATCACCTCGCATCCGTGTTGTTTGTGAATTTCACTCACTAAGTCGTTTACTGAATCTATATCTTCAACATTGGGCTCTGCTGTGGTGAGGAGATAGTACCGAGAAACAGGGGTCTGTGCGAATTTTTGATAGGCATCTTCAACAAGTCCCAAGGAAATGGGGATGTTATGTTTGATTTCGACGCCCTCAAAAAAATTATTGTTGTGCATGACCTCGATATCTCCAATTGCGCGTATTCCATGAGATCTGGTATCTGATGCAGTATGGCTCTTCAATGGCGAGAGGGTTTTACCTTCATATCGCTGAATCTCCATTAGCATCTCATAAGCAGAATAAACAGCCACTACTGGAAGCCGTGAAGCACCCGCAACGCCATAGTCGTGCGAAAAGTGGTGTCTGAGAAGATCTACTATTTTTTCAATCGTTACTGTCTCTGTGTGTTGTGCCTCTTTTAGGAAGTCGAAGCTTATCTGTGATTCTTCCATCAAGGTAATTAAGGCGGAGAAAATCGATTGGAGATATTTTTTCGGATCGGTTTTATTTTCCTCAATGTCGTTGAGAATCTGAAGAAAGGCGGTTTTCACGGTTTTACTACGAATCTTCCCTTCATAGTCTAATGTGTAAGGGTAAGGCTGCTCAAGAGAGCGGGTCAACCATCCACTCTCAGCCATAGCAAACCGTCTAAATTTCTCTTTCATGAAGGGGGTTATATGCTCTGTGTCTAAGCCTCTGCCTGAATAACCGTTGGGGAGTTCTGTTTGATGATAGCGGACATCTTGGGTGGGGGTCTGAATCTTTTTCACGAGGGATGTAATCAGGACGGTCAGAACGGCTCTAAAGGATTCGGCTCTTTTGATGATGGCGTTGACCCAACGTTCTTGGCTTTCTGAGAGATTCGAATAGGGACTGTCGCTTGATTCTGCGAGTTGATAGGTATCTTCGAGAATTGAACGGATTTGGTTCATCACTTCCCCTCAAATCTCAAATAGGTCTGCGATTCATCCGGTTGGCATTGCGACGAACTCGGGGTTTCTGAGACACGCTGTCGGGCATCTTCACAGTATTCAGCATTAATATCAT
Source organism: Candidatus Poribacteria bacterium (assembly GCA_022825825.1). Taxonomy (GTDB): domain Bacteria; phylum Poribacteria; class WGA-4E; order WGA-4E; family WGA-3G; genus MSPOR6. The sequence goes on along the minus strand of JAJDWA010000050.1, from coordinate 14,270 downwards.
AGCCGATATAGTGCCTACCGAGTTTTTTACAAGCAACAGCGGTTGAGCCAGCCCCCATAAACGGATCAAGTACCACGGCACCGGTGGGTGTGAGGAGATGTAGAAATTCTTCCACGACTTCCACGGGATAGATCGCTGGGTGTTTATTCCCTTTAAGGGTTGCAACAGGTGTTTCAATCACATCGGAGGTTTCGATCACATCATCGGTTTTGATTACATCTCGTTTGAGTTTGTTGCCGTGAATCCGAATGATTGTGAACCCTTTATTTCTGAGTTGCGATGTGCGCCCTCCCTCCTGCCCACCGAATGGAGCTGCATGGATGCCGCGTATTTTCATCCGAAAACTATGGGTTTTCCCGCTTTTCACCTCTTGAATCACCTGCGCTAATTCTGTCCGTGCGAGGCTTTTTTCTGCGTCGGAGAGTTCGGATTTATCAATCAGCTGAAAATATTTCTGTCCAACATTGGTGCCATTTTTTTTCTTTGGGGACGACGGGGCATGGGTTTTTGCTAAGAAGGCTTTGGGATTGTAGAAATAGCGGTCTGATTTGGCAAAATGGAAGAAGGGTTCTGTACTACTGACGAGGCGGCGGCTGAACTGACGCGGTGTTGGATTCTTTTTGACCCATGTAATTTCATTTACAAGTCTAACCCCTGCTGTATCCATCGCTGCGAGCGCGAAACGATAGGGAACCAAAAGTAGGTTGCTGTTCTGATATTTATCGCCTATATTGAAAACGATATTGCCATCATCCGTCAGAACACGGACACATTCGCGGAAAAGACAAAGTAGAATCTCAATGTACTCATTGACATTCTCTTCATTTCCCATCCCACTGCCGTAATCTCGCTGCTGAAAGTAAGGGGGTGAGGTAATCACCAATTGAATGCTACGATCCGGTAATTGCTGAATAAGTTCGAGGTTATCCCCACATAGGATTTGATCAATTGGTACACCATTATCAGTACAGGGTGTACTTGAAACACCTTTCCCTGCAGCGTCTGTAAAAGTAGCGTCCGCTATTTTTGTCATATTGAATTCCAGCCCCAGTCGGTTATCCCCCTGCTATGGTGGGAGGGTGGCAGAAAACGGAGTGGGATCCGTTTCATAGCAGTGCCACCCAAACTGGATTTTAAGAGTGTATCAGATATATGAAAAAAAGGCAAGTTTATCTTCCGGTGAGTCTATCCAGCCAGCTGCGTTTCTTTTCGGGGTTCGGGAGCATTAACACCCGGGTCTTTTCTTGTTCAGCTGATAGCATATCGAGGAGTTTGGATTTCTCGCTTGTCAGTGCGGTTTCCCGATCGGCGGCTTGTGCGAGCTGCGCTTTGAGATCGGTGATCTGGTTCTCGAGTAAGGCGACGATTTTGGGGGTGTCAGTGTCTGTCATGGAGGGGTTTTGATGGGTTTCATTCCTGTTCATTGACGGGGTTTGGTGGGTGTCGTTGACGGGTTCTGTCTGTTCGGACGGGGTAATCCCGCCCCTACGAGTTTCTGCCGATTGTTTTAGCTGTCCATAGACGCGTGTGAGTTCTGAAATGTCTATCTGCTTTCGGTTTTTCGCGTCGGTTTCAAAGGAGACTTTTCCGCTTTTGAGGTCGCGTCGAAGGGTTGATTCGGAGACTGGAATTACCTTGACGGCTTCGGTTATGGTCAGTTTTGACATGTTTCAATTCCTTTCTTTGGAAGGGTTTGGTAGGTGTCATTGTGGGTTTTAACGATGCAGGCATGGAGTCGGTTGCAAAAGGGGAATGGCGTTTTCGTAATCTTGGTATTAGCGGTGTCCAACATGGTATAATATTCCTGTGGCGAAACCATGAGTCACTAAGACCGATTCAAGACTAAAGAATGCAGATTCTCATAAACTGAGAATAATGACTGGTTTCTCTCAGGGTACATGGGAGTATTGGGCAGAATGTGTTAAGATGTGGACTCACGATATTGGTACCGGCAGACGGTTTGAATCAAAGGAAGCATTCACAAAACATGACCCAGGACTTCCGGGAATACTGGATGATTGGTTGCCCTCAGGCGATATTCCGTACGAATACGAGGGATCCTCTTACACAAGTTGATGATGAAGTACCATAGACAAAAGAGAGATGCTATCAGCATTCTCCGTGATACACAAATTGATAGATATGGAGGAAATGATGAGAGTTTCTAACAGGCAAAAACCCGACGAGAGAATCACCGCTCCAATGGTCCTCGTCAATTGGATAAGTCATCGGCAAGGTATAAGTTATGAGGACATTTCCGAGATGATGGAACATAGACACGCATCTTCTGTAAATCGGCTCAGCTGCTTTAGAACTCAAGATGAATCTGGTAAATGGAACAATAGCACTGATCCGATTGAAATGAGTCCCGGATGTTTCTTATGGAATTGGCAATCTGATGCTTGTGAATATCTGAATAAAAGGTTGAAAAAAGTGTATAAACCTACGAATATCAGCGAGATACAGTCTATTATTGCTCAGATATCCGGTTCAAGAGGAAACATAACCGAAGCTGAAGCTGCCTCATGGGCATGGGATGTTGAATCAAGAAGGAGGGTGTAAAGGCTAATCCATGTTCTGTATGAGTCTTTAGACCAGATGATTAGAAGGTGGGCGGAGGTGAACGCGCAAAGCCTGCGGTAGTGAAGCGTCCGCCCTGCGGAGTGGTGTGGCGCGTCCTGCCTGCCCAAAGTGAACGCCAAAAGCACGCGCCGCCGCGGTGGGATCACAAGGGGGCGTAAATTCTCGCTTGCATAGAGATTTTGATTCTAAAGTGCCTACTGAATGTCCACTGAAGTGCCTACTAAAGTGTCTATTGAAATGCCTACTGAAATTGGACTGATGCCTCCCTTTACTGCCCGTTAGGGGGCAGCGGACAGCTGTAAATGTAGCGCAGGCGAGGCGTGTCTTTCGCGAACGCCGGCGGTGGGTGGGTGGCGTGGAGCCGAGTGAGCGTTTTTCGCGCCTCGCCAAGCGGGTTCTATGAATGATGCGTTCTGTTACGCTTGCGGCAAAGGTCGTCACGTATCAAGTTCCTTTTATAATCAATGATAGTTTATGAATACTTTCCTTCGCACGAGCAAGTTGACTAAGAAAGTGTTATAGTTACTCCGTTGTTGAATGGCGGATTGGCGGAAATGAGATCAACGCTCTCGTCGTCCATCCCTCGTAGGATTTCTAAACTATCACTGAAATAGATGCTGATCATGCATTACTATTCAATTCATCGCACGGTTTCCAGCAGATTTCAATTTCCTGATTTAATGCAGTTATTAGCTCGGATTCCACCGTCTTTTTCTGATCATTAAGATCATAATCTGTCCTACATTTGGATGGGTGCCTAATCACGAATTTCCCTAAGCCAATGACGCTAATTTCTGATCTCTCTAATATCGGCAGACTCTCGTTATCCACCTTAACCCTAGACCACGCTATGGATAGGCTTTTGACGTTGCTTACATCCCATGTATGTTTACCATTGGTTAGGGCATTAAAGAAGTCAACTAGTGCATAAGATGCATCCACTTCCTGATCAAATATAGCGATGTCATCACAACCACTACGTTTCTCGTAGTACATAGACGTGATTGCCCTAAGTACGTATGCATCCTGCCCTGGATATACTTCAATACTGCGGTAATGATCGAAGTTTATAATTTTATCTTCTTCAGTCTTGATATACATACCCCTTAACTTCCCCTTTAATTCTTGAATTTCCTGTTTAAGAGTCTCCAGTTTGCTTAAAACCGACGCGTTACCTTTTTCAACTGCCATAGTTACACCCTCCTATTTAATCTGACTAAGAAAAAAATGAAGAGGCGGAAGTGAATCCACCGCCCCGTTACGTTAGAAAAGCGGTGCGTCTTCTTCAATAGCACGAACTTCGTCTATTGTGACCACTTTTTTTTCCAAAATTTTACGCATGACATACTGCGCAGCTCCGACTGTCTTGCATTTAGCAATCATGACATTGTTCAATGATTGAGCAGTAGATTTTGACTCTCCCTCGGCTCTGATTATAGTCCCTTCGCGCTTTATAAGGTCAAAATCGTCAAGATTTACAATAACCTCTTTTAGTTCAATTTCTTTGTCCGACCAACTTGTGTCAAATGTAGGAAAAAAGAAAGCCATTTGGTTATTCCAGTACCAGCTTTTTTTATCCCCCTACTAGGTGGGAGGGTAGCAGAAACGGAATTGGGGGTCCTATTCGTAGCAGTGCCACTCAAAACTGGTAAGTAAATTATACCATTTTTGGGAGCAGACTTTCAAACCTTTCTACCGTATTTTTTCTTTTATTTTTCCCCAAGTTTCTATAAACATAGCACTCCACTGAAGTGCAAGACGTTCCTTCCAACCAGAAGATTCAAAGGAATCGCGACCGGAAGGTCGGTCCTACAGAAGAGACGAGGTTGGGAAACCTCGCTAGCGAACAACAAAGTTGGAAAAGCATCGGGAAAGTTTCGCCAGAACCTGCCAGTTGACGGGAATGACATATTCCATCAGGGATTGGAACTGACGGGGCAATTTGTTTTTACGTTATCTTGTTGTTTGTGAAGTTTTTTTGGACTTAATCATGCAAAAAGGGACGCAATTTGTAATTAAAGGGCCTTAATTACATGTTGGATGGACTTTTGCATGATTAACTCACTTTTTCTGATAATGTCCTCTCTTTATTCGGGAAATCGCTCGGGTATCTACCAATTTTTTGAGGGCAGTGGAAACATTTTGGTGCGTAAAGCGTGAATGTTTGACAATATCTGACGTTTTCCATACTTTCCCATCGCTGAGGATGCTCAAGACGTCGCTTTGGGCTGGTGAAGGGGGTTTGATGCCTTTGCACCATTTACGGATCGTCTTGGGATCCCGATTCAGACTTTGAGCGATGGATTTGATTGTTTCGCCGCTTTCACGCCGGGACCGAGCAACAGATTTTAGTTGGGCATGGGGATCGGGGAGTGCTGTGGGTTGGAATGAAATGTTGAGGTGTGGGGGTAGGTTGTCGGGTGGACTCGGTTGGTGTCTTAACCATCGTTGGAAGGTGGCGAGTCGCAGATGAAGGTTTTTGGCGGGTGCGAGTGCGAAGTGCGGGTGGCGCTTTTGGATGCGGGCGGGATACCACTCGGAGATGAATTGTGATGCCCAGTCAACGATTCGAGTGTCGTCTGCATACGACAGAAAGCGGACTTTGCGGTATTCACTCGCGCCGAGTGCACCGCGGAGGATCTCTCCGATGAAGGTCCGTCCGTTTGCCCGCTTCTTTTTGAATACTTCTCGGATTGTGGTGGCGAGTGAGGAGATATCAAACACTTTTCCTTGAAGCCGATCGAGGAGGATGTGTAGGAGTTCGCCACGGAATCGGTCATCTTGGATGGCGGTCGGCTCAATGCCTGAACCGTTATCAACTAAATCGCTTTCGGTGTTGGTGAGTGCGGTTTGTAGTGTGTATGCTGTCCAGTTCGGGAAGTGGACGGCGATGTATCCGCGGCGGTGTTTGGCGAGTTTTTCAGCGTTGATGCTTTTTTCGGCGAGTGCGACGGCGGTGCGGATGTCTGTTTCGTCTAATTTCGGATTTTCTGTGTCGTTCCAGCCGACGGCAGCGGCGTATCCGTTGGCGGTTTCGTGAGCGAGCTGTTCGTCTGGCGATATTTTACCTTTGTTGCTGCGGACTCGGATCTGAGACGACGTGAGTAGGTTTCGGGTTTTCAGTAGGTGGATGGCGGTTGCCAATTTCTTTTTGCGCTCAGTGTGTATGAGGGTGCGTCGGCGTTCAGAGATGAGAATGATCTTATTTTCTGAGGGTCTCAAAGCAGAGGCTTGATGAACGGGCATGTTGCCGACGGTGCCGAGATGATGGGAAATGAAGGTCTCAAGTTGGTGATCTGCGAGGGATGCCAATGCCGCGGCACGTGCTATCTTTTTGATGCTGTCTGCTGGTAGATGCGAGCGTTCGTTTTCTGCGATCTTGAGTGCTTCGTGATAGAGATTGGTGGTCTCCGTCTCGGTGGGTTTGACGGGTAGAGAGAGTTTGTATTCTGTGTAATGCAGAGAGCCGCCGCGACGTCCGCGATCGCGCGCATTCACCTGAACGAGCATGTTTGCGTCTCGAGAACCGTAATTTAGCCGTGAAACGGTCACTGTCCGTGCCTGTGGGTCTAATATGGAGATGCCGACACCAGCGGCGGATGTGCCGATAAACAGGGGACTATCGGTCAATTTTTGATTTCTTAGGACGGCGTCGGCGCGTTTATCGCCTTTGGTGTAGGCATTGTAAATCGCAGGATTCAGGTCAGCGGACTGTGCGGCGATGATGTCACCATCGCGACGCGATGAACAGAAAGTGTAGACGTTGTGTCCGGCGGATAGAAACTCAGAGATGTCGTCTATCGCACCGGCAAGAACGGCGTTGGATTTCCCTTGAATGTCGGCATGGCGATGCAGCACAATGTTTCCGTCACTCGGTGGAGCGGTGTTGTAAAATCCTTGGACCTGTTCAGCTTCCAATTCTGCCGCCAACGCCTCGAGTGCGAGGGTCGATTCGGTTTGTCCGCTGACGACCAATCCAGTGGTGTGGAGGGCGCTCCGTAGGCATTTTTTGACGGCGGTTGCTTGTTCAACTGACAGCGAAAGCAGATTATACGCGAAATCGACTTCATCTATTGCGATGTAGAGGTCCTTGACACCGGCATCTGTCGCCGACTGGACGGCGCGCGGCAGTGAAGGCAGACAGACGATTGCACCGTATTTACCGATAAAACGGTCAGCGCGATTGACCCCTTCATGCCATAATCCCCAAGCCTGGTACCCATCACGCCGGCGGAGATAGTGGGCGAGGAATCGGGCGAGTGAGATGCGAGGCACGACAATAATCCCTTTTTTTAGTTGTTGTAATGCGAGCGTGATCATTGCTTTGTAGAGTTCGGTTGACTTCCCTGTGGACATCGCTGCGCCGAGATGTGTGAGCATGCCGGGTTCCCAGAGTCGGAAATCGAGAAACTCAGGATCGTCACCGAGGAACCCTTGATAATCGCTTTCGATGGCGTTGGGGAGTTTCCGGGTGAGTTCGAGTTCGAGATAGGATCCGAGGGGGTAATCGGTGTGGCAGCCGTCGCAGTAGAAACCGGCAGTCAGCTGATAGCAATCTATCCATTTTGCGGTGGGTGCTCCGCAGATTACGCAGTTCCCAAGGCGTGTTAACCAGACGCGGTGCTTTTTGACTTCGCTGGGTTGCCCGTTCAGGGCAAACTTGTTTGTGAGTTTATACAGATGTTCATACTTGGTTGTGAACACGGGTGTACGACCGTGCCAGCCGGCATCGGGTGAAATGTCTAACACTTCGTCAACGACCCTGCGTTCTTCTTCGGAGAAATGAGGGAAGGAGGGCGTTTCGCGTACTTCTATGAGTGATGCTTCTTGGACAGTGGGATCAAGACGTGGTGTGTCAGTGGGTCTGGTTTTCTGCGTGTTTTGGGCGTGGAATTCGGTATCGGGTAGCCATGTCCCGTAGCCGTGTGCGGCGAGTTGGGCGTTGATGGATTTCCACTGCTCAGTGTCGGGTTGTGAGGCTTCTATATCGGTGTGGAGTTCATGATAGCAGTAAAATCTGGTAAAAGGCATTGCACCATTGGCGGCGGGTGGAACGGGGATGGAGTTGGCGAAAACGCGGATTTGCCAGTTCCCGTGGTCGGAGCACCACACGGAGAGTGCGATGTCGTTGGGTTTTTGGGGTCTTCCCCAGTGCTGGTATTTTCCGTTCTCGGATTTGAATGTCAACCCGATGGTTTCCAAGAAGGGCGCGGGGTCGGTTTTTGCGAGAGCGTTTAAGGGGAGTTCGCCTTCACGTTCGGTGAATCCCATGGCGGCGTGCTCGGCTTGTTTGCGTTTCAGGCGTTCTGCGCGCTGGTGTTTGGCTTGTTTTTCGGCTTCATCCTTCTGTCGTCCGATGTTGATGGCACCCTCGAACCAATCGGGGTCGACGATTTTACCGAGTCCGATGGATTCTGCCCCGACTCTGCCGAATCCGCCGTTGGTGACGGAGTTGGCCGCCCCGGTATCGCAACTGGGTAATTCCTTCACTAATGCCTCGTAGATCCATTGACGCTCGGTGAGTGTTGTAATGGCTTCGGGCATGCAGAAGACGATTCTGGGTCGGAGTTCTCCGTTGCATTTTTCGTCATCTGGATCATCGTACCGAGAACGGATGCTTTCAACAACGCACCATGCGTTTGCTTTGATAAAGGGGCTGGCGTTTATGAAATCGTGGAGTGTATTCTCACCGACCCCATCGAATTCGATGAGAAAGAGCTGCTGGGATCTCCAGCTGCTGGTGCTGCGGATGCCGTGTTCGGGGGTATATTTGAATTCACCGGGTATGAGTTGATAGCCCTTGAATAGGGTTTCTGCAATGACGTTGTCAAGGGAGAAGTACCGGGCTTTGTAGTTATGATGGGCGTAGTATACTTTATCATCCCGTCGTACTTTCTGTTTCGGGTGTTTAAGGGTGCGCGAGGCGTTGACGAGACAGTGGATGAAGATCTCGTTGGCATCATGTCGGTCGCGGGGCGCAGGATTTTTATTGTGAAAATTCGTGGAATCTGGTATCATTTCCTTAGTGAAATAGCACGTAGGCAAACAAACATCGTGTTCGTGACGGATGTTTGCCCGTGCTTGCTCCCTGAAATAAAATGGCCATTTGATGCAGTCCAAATGTTCAGATTGCGTGTTTAAGCATGTCAGGTCTTATGACGCGATTTGACATTTCGGGCTGTTTTATTTATTAATATTATATTATATTATATTATATAGATAACCTTATTTTCAGTAAAGTTTTTTCTTGAGATGAGTGTAGGAGAGGGCACAAAAGTAGTGTCGGCGTTAGTTGTCGGAGATAGGGTTTACAGGATTCAAGATTTTCAAAATTAAGCATTGGGAATCGGAGGTCTCGCCTACGGGAGGTAGAACGAGAGACCCTGAATGGTTTCCCCACTACAAACCGGCGAGTGTCTTGCCAGCGAGTGGTGAAAGGAAAAGGGGCAGCGTGGAAAAGAATAGAGGAGGAATTAGAAAGTGTCAGTCAAGCGAGAAAGAGGAAAATCGGACTCACAGTCTATGCTATCGGGTTTGCTTCTATGGAAGAGGACTTCAATTCTTTAAATTTTTTTATCGTTAAACAACAAAAATCAGAGACCTTTACGTTTCTCGAAGGTTTCCGTTTTACCCCTATGTTGTATAAAAGGTGGTTATCAGCATCTGTCGAAACATCGCGCGCATTCTGCAACAACTCCCAAATCCATCGCTTATGCCTACCGCTTGACTTCATCTCATTGAGGTGCTTGAAAACGCCTTGTGCTGTGTTCTCAATCAGAACTTTTGTCCTCGTATCGTCATAGTTTTGGTTCATCATATAATTTGCCTTTCGTAAAATCAGGTTGTTTTGTTATTCCGTACAACCTACAACGGGACTTTGAATGCAACAGACCGCCATTTACATGCATAATGAGGTAAATAGGTTTTTAGTTGATACTTAGGATTTTGAGCACTGAAGCAACTATAATTGCGAGTCCCAAAATTATTAAAAAAGTAAAAAAGAACCGCTTCCTAACTGAATGAGATTCCGATTTTATGTAGGGGACTTGTCGCATAAGCTTCTCGTGTACACTTCCAGATATCTGCGCGCCACCCAGCACTTTTTGAATGAGGAGTATCTCATCCTTTTGTAAAAGTTTATGCGCCCGCTGAAGCCTACGGGCAATTGTATTCGCTGACACACCCAAGAAGTTACCTATCTGCTTAGGTGCCATTTCACCCAGGTAACAAAGTACGATTATCGTTCGCTCATTCTCTGGCAGTTTTTCCAACAGTTTTCTCACGAGTTCATAGCGATAATTGTCTGTATTTGTCTTACACCGCTCCGATATATCATGCGTGTAGGAAGATCGTCCTTTCTTTCCCATTGGTGTACTCCCAATAGTTACATGGATTTTCTATAATACTGCTATTCAGGAGACCATATTCGAAGACCTTCAAAGTCAAAACGAAAAGGAATGACTTGGGCCCCCACTTCTCTAAATCCTCTCTTTGCGGCATCAATACAATCTGGATTACAGTGGAACACTAAGCAGCCACCACCACCGGCTCCGCATGCTTTCCCACCTGTACAATCATTTTTTTTTGCAATATCGACCAGTTCATCAATCCGTTCCGTATTTACAGAAGGATGTAATTGTTTTTGAAAGTGCCAATTCTCGTCAAGCAATTGACCTAAGTGAGAGAAATTGGCGGTCTCAAATATCTGTTTCATCTCATCAGCAATCCTGCGAAGTGCCTTCAAGGCTTCATGCGTCTTTCTGTTCCCCGCTTTGTAAGTGTCAATTACATTCTGGAGAATGCAGCCTGAAAAATGCGACTCCCCTGTGTACACAAGTAGTAGAGACTCCTGAAGTTCTTCAAGAACGTCCTCGGTCAGTCCGAGCGGAGTTGATTTAACAAATTCGCTATTACATCGTAGCAGGTTTATCCCACCGAGTACACCGGCGTAGTGATCTTGCTTTCCACATGGAATTCCGGTTTCCTGTTCAACACCCGCCGCGATGTCAACAATTTGGGATAGCGTTAATGTCTTTTCGACAAAAGTTGAGAGTAGCCCTACAAGTCCAACGCCAAGAGTGCCAGAAGCCCCCAGTCCGCTGCCCTTTGGAACTTCGCTCCAAGTCGCGAGATGGCAGCCCTTATTAGGACGAAAACGGGACAAAATCGCTTGCGGAAGATTCAGGCCGTGCAAGCATGCTGATACGTCCACCGGATAAAAGAACTCTTTGAGATCCACAGCATGGAGACTTACACATGCGTCAAGGGCAGGTGTGAGAGACGCGTAGACATGTAAATCAATCGCCGCGTTCACCACCACCCCTTCATTTTCCATCGCGAACGGAATCAAATCTGTCCACCCACCAGCAAAATCAATCCGCGTCGGTGCGCGCGCATAGAGAGGCGCGCGATGCAATAGGCTTGCTATGGCTCTCTCTTGCCCAGCAGATGAAATCTGCTGCCAATCATTTTGTGTTTTGTGAAGCAAAGCTGAACGCATCATGGGCTGAGTCTCCTGTATAGGTAACGTGATACATCCGATGCTTAAGCATCCAAGACTACACAATTCCAGAGAAATTCGATCGTGGCGTACTCCCCAGCTTTTTGCATGAGATTCGTATGCGTTTCACGCCATAATTTCGCCGTGCTTTGCAGATGAATCTCTCGATTTTCCCATAATTCTGAAACACAATATCCAGCCCGATCTTGATAGGTATCCAGCAGTTCAACCGCCAAGCATCCAGGTGCTTTTCGTAGAACTGGAAGCCATTGCGTTTCAAGGAATTTCTTCAAATCTTTCTTTTTCTTTTTCTCCCGTAGTGTGAGAATATAAAAGATTCTTGATTTCGACATGCTATAACTCCTTTTTCATTTTTGATGTTTCCGATATTTGCTGGAATAGGCAATCTCCTACTGAGGTTTGTTCATAAGAAGCGAACGTTTACTGAAAAAACGTGAAGAAAGGACCTCGGCATAAAAGCGTCAAGATAACGCCCAAACAGATCATAGGCGCGAACCGCAAAGAGTACTGAATCCGGATTGTGTTATCAAAATCCTCAAATTCGCCATCTGTCGCCAATTGTTTCAATTCTGCCGCTTTTTCTTTTGACACTCCCCCAGGCAACGTTCCCAGAACGATGTTTGAATCCAAGACATTTGGGAGCGCAAACTCTTGCTTGCGATACGTGATTTCTCCATCGCTCCCTCCGACTCTAATAATCTGTTCAGCAGGCACCATGCCCTCTTTCAAATCAGAGATGTTTACCTCGCGATCTAACACCATGCTATCGAGATTCTCAATGAAATATCTCCCGAAGAAGAATACGGTAAGGTACAAAAGGTATATCTTCAAAAGCGGTGCGTACGCCTGTGACCAAGCACTCAACGTCCAAGGGGTTGTGATAACTATCAATTGAATCATCACTACAGAAACAACATAGTTACGGATCCTTTCCAGACCGAATTTCTTTACATAGTAACTCAGGATGAAATACAGGGAAAATACAACCAAGAGCTGATGCCACAGTCCGACTTCGATCCCTAACCAACGTAGCGAGAGTATAACAAACTGTCGCAACCCGAGTAAAAAAATAAGCTGGAATATCCTCTCGAAAATCTGTTTACGGAAATCTTCTCGCTGGAAGATCAGCATAAACGCTTGCCATTTCTGTTGGACATCTGTTTTCAGGCACAGGTAAGTAACAAGGATCACACAATACGGCACGAAAATATTGATAATGAGGGTTGTCGGCGTGTATTGCGCGAATGCAGTCGCTTCCGAAAATAACCCTGCTGGCATCAGTAGTGACGCACCCCAAACCAGTTTGGCATCTCCAGCGGCGAAAACACCAAACCAATAAAGCGCGAGAACGATTAAAAAACCGCCAACAACCGTAAAGATACTGCTTAAAAGACCATTGCTCCCTGACAAAACTGAGATGACTTGACTGAGAATCCCAGCGTAGATGAGCCCGTAGCTGCAAAAATTCTTGATTTTTCTTTCCCGCAAGTCTGTATAGGTAGCATAGCAACAGAAAAGTAACAGAAGACTAATGAATAAATTCTCGTAACTTAGCATTTCCGATTCCTCAAGGTTGGCTTTGGTGTTCCATTTTCAACGCTCCCCAGCGTGTCGGCAGTTTCCCAATCGCTGTGACGGCACGAAAGCCGGTATCAAACACTTCAACGGCTGGAAGAAATTCCGAATCTTCTGTATAGCCCCCAAAGACGTAAATCTTGCCATTGACCGCCACTACTCCAAATGGGTGCTCTACAGTTGGGGTGGTAGGAATCAACCTCCATTTCTCAGTAACTGGCTCATACACTTCAATGCTCGTAAGTTGTTGTCCCCTTCCAATACCTCCTACTTGCACATCAAAGCCGCCAATGAGATAGATCTTATCTCCAATAACGACTATTGAAAAACCCGCTCTCAGATTTGGCATGTCAGGTTTCTTTGTCCATCGGTTGATTCTTGGTTCATAAGCCTCAATCGTCCCAAGGGAGGGACCTCCCGCCCCGATTTGTGGCCACCCAGCCCCCCCGATAGCATAAATGATATCCCGAATAACTGCTGCCCGAACGCCATCACGCTTGGTCGGCATCTTTGCTCGCTTCGCCCATGTATCACTAATAGGATCATAGACTTCCACGAGATCCACGCGCCACGGATCCTCGGGTTTTTTCGGATCCACCAGCCCGCCAATAGTGTAGATTTTGCCAGCGACCACACCGACACCAAACTGTATCCGGGGAGTGGGCATGTCCTGATTTCTGACCCATGTATCGGTTTCTGGGTCGTACATCTCAGCGACATTCAGAAATTTGAAATCCATACCCCTGTCTTTCCCCGCGTATCCTGCCAGGACATAGATTTTTCCATCAACAACTGCCATCTTAGGATCTGATCGAGCAGTAGGCATATCAGCAAGTCGCTCCCAACTATTGGTTTCTGGGTCATATACTTCCACCAACGACATCCCAAATGGACCCCTACGGTCATTTCCAAAGAGCGTGCCACCGATGAGATAAATCTTACCATCAACAACAACGGTCGAGAATCCAGTTCGATGCGTTGGCAGTTGGGTGATCACCGACCACTCGTGTGCAGCAGTATTTACTATTGCCAGATGAGAGAGAACCACAGCAGCCAAACCAACAACAATCCATCGTAGACGTTGAAACGTTTTCAACAGCATTGATGCTTCCTCCTCAATGCAAATCAAAGTAATCAAAGTCAAGTGTGTGCGGAAAAAGCGAAAAGTAGTGTCTTCCTAAACTTCTTCCGCACAGAATCTGTTCTTAAGTTTTCTCCTTAGTTAATATATGGGAAAGTTGCAAAAACGAACTCTTATTCAAATTGTGCATTTAAGCCACAATTAGGTAAGTTCGTTTGCCACATCCACATATCCAGGGCAACTGTCTCCTATATATCGACACATTCATAGAACACATCACCGTTGCCGTGGAAACCGGAGCGACAATCCTCTTCAAACCTTATACACCAAACGTGATTGTTTTCTTCACCACACTTATACCATTCTATAGCCTGAGCGGTATCGGGTGTCAGCATCACTGATGCGAGAATAGCACCCGTTGCGACAGTTCCAGCGACTAAGGCATTCTTATGCGCAACATGCCCATCCTCTTTGACGAAGAAGTCACTGAGACGCTGTTTCGTTAGTTTA
>JAJDWA010000074.1 GCA_022825825.1 Candidatus Poribacteria bacterium | reverse complement strand
AAATATCTGACACGTGGATTGATGACCGCTTATTTGCAACACTGTTTCCGACAACAATGTTTTTCTGTGAGTTACGATGCAAAGCAAAACATAAAGAAAAACCTAAAAATCGTTGAAGATTCTACTTGAAACTGATCAGATAGACATATTTGGACGATAACTTCAAAAATAAGACGATAACTTCAAAAATAATGTCTAAAGGACAGTGATTTCGGACAGAATTTAGAGACACAATCGTGTTTACAAATCATAATGGACATCTGTTTGGAAGTCCTAACGGATGAAACTGTCCAAACTATAGTATAATCTACCATAATTTGAAATTAAAAGGAGAACCCAATGAAAAAATTGAATCAATTTTTAAGCTTTACTGTTATTGTCTTTCTGTTTGCGTCATCTTTTCTTATCGGTTGCAGCGAAAGGGATCGCGAGATGAGGTTCCCTCATACTGATATACCTGAAAGCGTAACTGTTATGGTTAAAGATGTCCCCGAAGGTTCAAGATTTGACCTGACTATTTCCAGTGACTACAGTAAACATAAAGACAATTTGGGCAGTACAGTCATCATTTACAATATCAGCGAGAAATATACTGTTACCCAGAACTTCAACAAAACATTTCCGTTAGAAGCCGAAGAACCTACCATAGATCTCAATCTAATTTGCACTCATGTTGGCCCTACAAGTGAAGACAGTTCCAATTCATTTGGTCTAATTGTCCGATTTAACGGAGACGGAAATTTCTATAGAGGAAATCATAACGATGTTCTCCCTCTTGAAGTAGGCACAACAATAAACGTGCGAAGCAGATTTAGCCGATACGACGGCACATCAAAGTCTGTCTCCAGTTTTGAACCTGATGGGTCGTAACTCTATAATTAAGCTGCTGTCTAACGCAATATACTTGTCCAAAAGTATAACGTGAGTTGAATATAAAAATTCAAATGTAGGTAATCGTAATGAATCGACGCCGCATGCCATACGTGCATTCGGCGTCATTTTGTTGCATCGTTGTTCTAAATTCAGCACATAACGGTCCTGTATTTAAAAACAAACTGAATTGCTTTCCCCTTGTTAGTTTTACAATAGCCCCAGTTCCTCAAGCGTGCTATAATGTTTGAAATATCAAAAGGAGAACACAATATGAAACCAACAATCATGATTCTTGGCAGTGGACACTTAGCGAATCCTGGCATGGACGCATACAATTTCAAAATGGACGATGTGCTTGCGCCAAAACGGCAAAGCGAAATTGAACAACTCGTGACACTGCTCAAACCTTTTCGTCCGACAAAGATTGCCCTTGAGGCAGATGAAAGGTTTATGCCTGAAATTAATGCGAACTACCAAGGTTATCTAAAAGACACCTATGAACTCAAACGTGGAGAAGGGGACCAGATTGGGTTTAGATTAGCTAAGCAGATGGGACATCAAAAGTTGTACGGTGTTGATTATTGGCCAAAGCATAACCCATTTTTCCCAGAAGATTTTGATTCGGATTTGACAGATACTGACAAATTTGCAAAGGAACACAATCAAGAACACTTGTTGTCAACCATAGAAGACTATTATTCTGATGCCGACGTGGAATTCCAAGAGGAGGAAGATGGTAGGGTCTGGATTGTACCTACAAAATACGAATCTCTCATTGATATGTACATTCGCGGTAACGAACCTGAAGGCAGGCGTGCCGACCATCAGTTATACCTACGGGGTGCACGGATTGGATTAGGTGATCAATATCCCGGGGCGAATTGGCTTGTGCATCGTTGGTATGCCCGTAATCTCAAAATTTTTGTCAATCTGACGCGTATCACCGAAGCTGAAGATGATCGTATTCTGTTGATTATCGGTGGCGGACATGTCTATTTAGTACAGCAGTTTCTTGAGGATTCAGGAGATTACATCGTCGAAAGCTCGCTAAAATATCTAAAATCGGAGAAAACTAATTGATGAAATCACAGACGATTTATGGAATAGTTTCACTCATTACACTATTGCTTATATCAACCATAAACGGACAGACTGTCCAAGCGCAAGACACACAAACCGTTAAAAAAGAACTCCCCGCAATCAAAACCGAACAACCACCAACCATTGATGGGATCCTCGACGATGCTTGCTGGCAGGACGCACCGCAAGCTACTGGATTTACCGATGAACGCACCGAAAAACCCGCAAAAAATCAATCCGTTGGTCGCCTTGTTTACACAGAAAAAGCCATCTACGTCGGACTTCACCTCTACGATGACATGCCCGACAAAATTGTGGCACGCCAAACCAAAGATCAGACGCGAATCACAGGTGAAGACTGGGTCTCTTTCAGTCTTGATCCATTTCATACACATCAGTTTTCTGACAGAAATTTCTTCATTGTAAATCCACTCGGCACGAAATACGCACATCTCGCCACAGGACGCGCCGAAAAAAGCGAATGGATCGGATTATGGAAAACTGCAGCGCAAATTGTGGAAGATGGCTGGATTGTAGAGATGGAAATTCCATGGCAGATGTTGGATTATCCTGACACAACCAAACCTATTCGGATGGGAATTAACATTGATCGCGGGCAGCAACGGACAGGTGAAAAGTCGTGGTGGTGTAATTTAGGCGTTAACGAATTTCGTGAAAACGATGGACACTGGGTTGATGTATTACCGCCACGCCGAAAACGTGAACTGAAGTTGCTTCCATATCTAATCGGCGGCATCAATGAAACAGAAACTTCTGTAGGAGCGACCTCCGAGTCGCGATGGGAATATACCGCACGTGCAGGCGGCGACATTCGCTATGAGGTCACGCCTCAAATACGCCTCATCGGCACTGCTAATCCAGATTTCGCTAACATTGAACAAGCTGTCGAGGGCATAGATTTCTCTTACGGTGAACGCTACGTACCGGATCGCCGTCCTTTCTTTTTAGAAGGTGGCAATGCCTACAATGTTGGTCGCCTTTTCCACTCGCGACAGATAGTGGATATGGATGGGGGACTCAAACTTTTTGGGAAAATTGGGAAAAACACCTCTGTTGGCACTTTAGGCACTTACCACCGAAACAACCAGAACCTTATCCTCCGAGCTTCACAATCGTTAACCGCTACATCCAATCTAAGTGCGGCGTTCCTGTCGCACCACCAACCAGATGCTTCATCAAACAACATCGGGTACTTGTCAGGTGATGTGCGACACGGTAAACTTTCAGTAGGTTCTACTCTCGTCCAAACTTGGGCAGGCCAATCGGATGGAAGAAATGGGTTTGTCAGTGTAGGCTACAACAGTTCACTCTTCCAACCCTACCTATCCGCATTTTTTGTTGATCCGGATTTTGTCAATAGACTTGGTTACCATCCGTTCACAGGCTACCGCGGCATAGGGTTAGGTAGTTTCATCAGAAACGAATGGCGCGAAGGATTCTTCCGCAGGGCATCCGTTTCTGTTGACAGTCAGATCTCTAATACTTATGAAGGTAAGGTCTTCCGGCGTGACTTGTCCGTATCTTCACTTATCCTAACGCATAGTGACTATGCCCTTGCCACTGGATGGAGGGGAGGGCAATTTGAAGAATTCAACGATAGTGTTTTCAGCATTGGATTACGTGCACGTGCTTCTGACAGGTTCAATAATGTTGGTATTACCTACAATTGGGGCAAACAAGCAGGTGAAACGATTCATCGCATTAGTGGGAATCTGAATCTGCGTGCTTACGGTTTCACTGCAGGACTAATCTCCCAGGTTCAATGGCGTCTCGGTAGACTTTACCAGCACATTTTTACGCTGACGTATGACTTTACCCCCGCCTTAAGCCTTGGCAGCCGTTTAATATGGCGATCAGAGCATGTTAATGTCTATTTCGCGTTGCGCCGCTCTGGCTATGCTGGCATGGACTTTTTTATTATCCTCGGTGAGCCAAATGCATTGGAATTCAAACAACGTCTCGTAGCAAAAGTGGTTCGTGCATTTTAAACCCTTTAGTATTTCACCACACATTCTTCAAGAAGGGCGTTTGTAAACGCCTCTTACCGTAAAGCGCGATCGTTCTCAATTTCTGAGATAGATCGCGCTTATAATTTATTCAATCCCTTATAAATTTTTCCATTTTTTCACCTGATGCACGTTTTTTTATCAATCTTTCGTCTTTAACTAATAGAAGGATAAATCTTTCAGTAGGAGGAAGTTTCGTGGAAAGAGAAGACGATGTTGAACTCATTCGCAAAATCTTATCGGGAGACGATGCTGCGTTTAGTATCTTGGTCGAAAAATACCAAGAAAGTATTCATGCCCTTGCATGGCGGAATATCCATGATTTTCATTATGCGGAAGAAATTATGCAAGACACCTTCCTTAAGGCATACAAGAAACTTCCGACACTCAAGAATCCCGATCAATTTGCTGGGTGGCTACATGTCATCGCAAAACACCTTTGCATAGATTGGGTACGAAAGCAAAAACCTACGATGCAATCCTTAGAGGGCACACGTCAGGAAGAAATCGAGGAATCCTCTTATACACAACATCTGTCGGAACAACGGATGACAGAGAGAACCGAGTATTGCCATGAGCTTGTGCAACAACTCTTGGAAAAACTACCAGAAAATGAACGTACGGTCATAACACTCTACTATCTTGACGAAATGTCAACAAAAGAGATCGGTGAATTCATGGGCGTGTCGGTAAATACAATTACGAGCCGACTCCAACGCGCACGAAAACGTTTGCAAACTGATCAGGAACTCTTATATCAAGAATTCTTTGGTCATTTACAATTATCAGATAATCTGAAGGAGAATATTATGAGTCAATTAATTAAACAGATAGACGAAGTTGAATGTCATATTAGTGAGTATGAACAGGAAATTGACGAACTTCAAAAACAAAATAACATACCTGCGGAGTGGTTTACAGAAAACTTCAATGCTGACACATATCAATTTAAAACTGATGTGGTAAAAGTTGCGTACCAGCAGGTTATGCGTTATCATAGCAAAATTAGTGTGTATCTCCAAAAAATTGGTCTCACCCGTGAGGCACTGAAAAGTATTTCAAATCAAATTGCCAATGGCGAAGCAGATGCTTGGGATGTCAAAATGAGTGTCGTTGAGGAGCATCTCAAGTTAGTTGTTAGCATAGCTAAGAAATATAGACATCAAGCCTCTGGAATGGAATTTATTGATCTGATTCGCGAGGGTAGTGCTGGTTTGATGAGTGCTATTGATAATTTTGATTATGAAAGTGGTTTCAAGTTTAAAACTTATGCAAAATGGTGGATCCGACAAAGTGTTTGTCGTGCTGTTTTCGACAATAAAAGAACTTAACTTGAACATTGGACTTTGAACAACTCTTTAGGAATCTGAACTGTGACGTTGTCAAAGGAATCGTTCCAATATATACAAATTTTAGAATTAGCGTGAGTTTGATAATGTGATTCAATAGTTACTGTAGGTTGGGTTGAGGAACGAAACCTAACATGCAGCCTTTAATTGAGCAAAATGTTAGGTTTCGTTCCTCAACCCAACGGACGGTTACATCTTGATCTAATTATCAAACTCACGTTAAAGAACGTTTTTGGGCACATCAAGAGTTAGCTTCAAGCCTTGCATTTATTGGGAGACACCGAGAATCAGTAGAAGAACAATTACAACTTTACCGATGGGCATGCAAAAACGACATCCCAGATAAGGATGTATTACATATTTTCTGTTCTAATCTTGAGAACCCTGGTTTTTGGTCAGCAGAAGGTCGGATTGATGAATGGATTCAACTATATCATGAAGCATCGGAACGTCTAAAACAACCTGATGTAAGTTATCTTGACCGCTGCGAATTTCTACAAGTCGGTGCAGAAGTACTTCGAGCGAACGGAAAATCGGATGAGGCATTAATTGAACTCGAAAAGTTGGAAAAAACGAATACTAAACAGGATTGGAGACACTATTTTCGAT
>JAJDWA010000005.1 GCA_022825825.1 Candidatus Poribacteria bacterium | reverse complement strand
TTGAAAGACATAAAACGCTCATTTGAAAATGGTGGCACTTTTCAGAGAAGCACTGGAAAAAGGACAACCTTTCGTAGACTCCAAGAGGCTACAGAAAATCCTTAAATTGACGCCTATGGTGCGGTTTCCTAACCGCACCATTAGCCATATCTGACCAGTGCGGTTAGGAAACCGCACCTACCCTTCAAATCCTAAACTCGCAGTTAACATGATAAAATGAGAATTCATAAAACTAAATAACCCTGGGATTGAATGCCTCTGCTTAACAAAGTGCTTTTTTTGTGTTATAATTTATTTATGTGAATTATATCTTTGCCCGAATACGTGCCGTATGGACGGTGCTTTTCTTCGGAAAAGCTAGGGACAGCCAACCGTGACCTCTGCCTTTGCGTATGTCTATGTTGGGTTGCTAGAGCCAGACACTCTGGCATTTTCTTTTAAAGTTGGATAAGATATCCTTTTTGCTGCATTTCAGGAAATAGAGTTTGAGTATAAGGTTTGTTTTCATAAACATGCCAGCTAAATCCTGCAATCGCATCTGCTAATCTTATCCACGCACTCCCTTCATCTCTTATTCCACTAACTTTCTTATACATTATCCCTTTTTCCTTCAAACGTCTGGAAATTTGCTGTTTAGACTTTTTATCTAATCCATCAATCACTATTATCACTTGACATGTCTTTTCTACGTGCTGATGGATTACTCGTGCTATTGTTTCAACAGTTGCGCTAACATAATCTCGAGTATTGGTGTATATTGAATAGAAAAGACATCTTTCTAACTCTGATATAGTTATTACTGATCGAAGGTATCTCTCTTTTATTGTATAGTGGGTGCTTTTCAAGCCACATCCGAAACAGACTCCAACCACTCAATACCAGCCTGTTCGTCCTGCTCAATAGCAATCTCAACGGCACGTTTGGCACACTCCAAAAGGTCTTTGGCGCGCTTGCGTCCGTTGAAGGATTCTATGACTTTCTGTTCAATTTCAGCCTGTTTCTCTTGATGCAAAATAGGAATGACTGTTCCTGCAACTTGGTCTGGTCGCCAATGCAGAATAACTGAACCGCCTACATCCCGATTAACCTGTTCTTGTGTCAGGATAGAATTAAGCACTAACGTCAAGTATTCATTCCCGATTTTATCCGTTTTGCTTTTCAATCGGAGTATACCGCCAGCAGGTACCATTTTATCGGGTGCTTCGCGCAAATAATGGGCTATGCCGGGGGTTGCGTCTTTACTGAGAAGGATCTCGCCCTGTTTCGGTTGGTGTTCCGTGATTTCTGCGTACAATTCTTCTGATATGTATTTCTCTTGTGTGATTTCAAACGGACTGAGATTGCTTACCCGAACAAAAGGGATGCCGTCCTCAGTATACGCCTTGCTGCCAACCTCAACACACTTTTTCAGTGTAACCAGGTTTTCCAAGGTATCCCAACCACCTGTACAACTTTTAATGGCGTTCACAATATCATCATATTTCGGTTGGAAGTAATCCGCATCAATACGCCCAGCGGACTCAGTATCAGAAAAGTTTTTGACAAAGGTTAACTGCTGCTTCGGTTGCCAGTCTGCAAGTCCGAGTTCGGAGAGGAGGAGGGTTTGTACTTCGGTATAACATTCTTTTGAATCTTTTCTTAATTTTTCTGCGATACGACAGCATGACGCTATCATATCTTGGAATTCCTTACCTAATTCAGGAATTAAAAAAGTTTTGATAGACGAGTAATCTAATGCTGGTCTGGTAATTCCTACGATGTGTCTTGTAGATTGTGAATAACCGTATTTACAATTTAGGAACGTTGACAAAAAATAGGGAGCAACATTTTTGACCGTCATTTTTACGGAATGTTGATTGATGTTTGCACCGACAAACTCATCTGTCACAACTGCTGATTTTCCATAAGAAACACCAGTGATAGTAAGTAAAACATCGTCCTTTTTTAATTGACTTCTTAGTATTTCTTGGTTTTGGGAAGGTGACAAATATTTAATACCAGAATCTGAAATATAATTTGGCATTATATTTTGTACTCTCAGAAATGGGACGCCTTCTTCTGGGTAAACCGCTCCAAGCGGGGTTGCACCACCAGATATATATGTAATAAATTCAGAAAGAGGTTGAGACTTTGCCTTAATCTTGCTCAGATTTTCAAGGTGCCATGGATGGTAATGTGTTGCATCTAATCTCGTATCTCGGTGCAAATTCACCTCACTGAAATTAACGATTGAATACTGTACGTTAGCGTGTCCATCCAGGGCAGCATTTATCCCCTTTCATTCAGCATCTTCCCAAAACGATAACTTTTCATTTTTTGCCCACACAATAAAAGTTTCAGCAATCCCATCGGGTAGTTCTCCGTTGTGATTGTGTAAGTCGTGTTCAACAATCAGGTGACCGTTTTCGTCTAATTTGGGTTGCCCATTTTCGTTTTGAAGGAACATATAATCGCCAGAGTTATCCTTACCACCTTTTTCGGAGACAGCAAAAAACGTTGGGTAGTCTTTAACTTTCGGACAAAGCGGTCCTTGGCCTGGATCATCATTCCATTTCTGCAGGAACAGCACACTCGTTTTGGTGCCGGTATGCGGTTTGAAGGTGTTGGTATCCAAACCCACGACTGCCAAAATGCGTGCACGTTCTGCAATAAACTCACGGATATATTTATCAGACGTGTTGTTGAATCTGCCCTGCGGTAGCACAATTGCCATTCTGCCACCGGGTTTGAGGAAATCCAAATTGCGCTCAATAAACAGAATATCCCTACCCACTTTGCTTTGTGCCTTACCGTTCCCTTTAAAACCGAGGGTATATTGATGCAGGATACGGCTCTCCTTGATGTCCCCAGCAAAAGGCGGATTTGCCATCAAAATATCAAAATTGAATAACCTGTTTTGGTCTCTTTCCGCTCTTAACGCTTTGAGTCGGTCAAATCCTCTGCCATAAGTCATTATCCATACGCGATCTTTCTCAGTTCTGTCACGCCAACGTTCATAGTCAAGCGTGTTGAGGTGCAAGACGTTGGACTCACCGTCGCCTGCAATTAGATTCAGTGTTCGTGCCACGCGTACCGTCTTTTCGTCAAAGTCAATGCCGAATATATTATCACGCACATATTGCTTGTCAGCTGTGGACATTTCTGCGTTGGTGAAAGGTGTACCTGTGACTTGAAAAAAGGTATGCACAGGGAAACCGCAGCTGCCAGAGGCGGTGTCAATCATATATTCACCGCGTTTCGGGTTGAGCATCTTCACGCACATGTCAATCACGTGCCGTGGTGTAAAGTATTGTCCCTTTTCGCCTTTAGCAGATTTGCTCACAAGATACTCAAACGCTTCATCAACAACTTGTAGATTGGAGTTAAACAACTTCACATCTTGCAAACTTGAGACACAGACTGCAAGGTGCGTATCCGAAAGTTCAAACTCCGAGTATTCCGGGAAAACACCTCTCCACTGATTTTTTGCGTTATTGAAAAGACTCTGGATTTTTGACTTCAGTTCGCTGTCCGTTTGCCCAGTATTTCTAAATTCCATCGCGCGTTCCATATCGTCATCGGGAATCGCTTCAACCACTTTCTTGATAGTCTCATAATCTGCACCTCTGGAACCGTAAGGTTCAGCGGACTCCTGAACAACCGTGTTGATTTCCCGCCTTAAAATGCGGTTGATATACTCTTTGTCGGAACGACTCTCGAATTCGTCATGGAGTTTGGTAAAGATAAGTTTAAAAACCTCTTCAAAAACATCTACGCCAGCGTTTGCCAGCACCTCATCCTCTAACTCTAAAATAATATCCTTTAGGGATTTACGTTCCGCTGCGAGTTTATCCTTGATGATGAGGTCTTTGAGGGTAAAACGTTCGTTGAGAATATCGGCAAGGGTTTGGTCGGCGTTGGGAATATCAGTAATTTCTTCAAAGTAATTCGGGTCTTTTCGGTGATAGTGTGAAATCTGTTGACCGTTTGTCCATACGGCGATGGGCGCGCCTGTGGCGTTGCAGTAGGAGCGGAGTTGGTCTTTACCGTCTTGGAGTTTCGGCTTCTTTACCTCAACGATAATATAGGGCGTATCGGGACGATCTTTGTCAAGGATTACAATGTCAGCACGTTTCTTTTCTCTGCCGAAGTTGACCGAATGTTCAAATCGGACGCGATCTGGATCGTAACGAAATTGTTTTAAAAGCCGTGCTGCATAAAGTTGACGGACAACCTCCTCCGGTTTCAGTTGAACCGCTTTCCTCCGAACATCACAGTAAATCATAGACTTCTCGTGGTTTCCTTCCACCTTTTGGCGTAAATCTTGTATTTCAGATTCGTTGAAGAGGTCAAGGTGGTAGTTGCTATCTTTGAGGATGGTTTGAAGGATATCGGGTTGCGACATTATGTTTCTCCGTTGTGTTTTTTAGATTGAATTTTGCCACGAAATAGAGAGGTTGTCAAGCGGAATGTTTATATGGAGGGGTGTAAAGTTTTTGGCAAAGGGTGGTGATCGGGCGGGGAAACCCCCACCCCTACGTGCAGTGCCAAAAACTTTAAATACCTGGAATGTTTAAGAAAATTGCCAGAGTCGCAGCGCAGTTTTTCCTAATACCCACTCCCTATCTTCAGGTGTGAAAAAATCCATTTCATCACGGACAACAGATAGCGTTTGTGCATAAGTGGCGCGACTCAAACAGACAGGCCAATCCGTTCCCCACATTATCCGCGAGCCGCCAAAGGTGTGATATACTTTCTTGACCTGTTCGTGTGTGTCTGTCCACGGATAACCTGTCTTAGAAATTGACCACGTATGGCTAATTTTGACATAAACGCGAGGAAACTGAGCAAGGTCCAGCAATAGCTGCAATTTTTCTGGATCGTCAGGAGAACAGTCTGCCATGTGGTCAATCACGACATCAAGCTCAGGATGCTGTTCTAATAGTGGCACAAGATCAGTCAATCGCTCCGCTCTCGTAAGGAGTAGCATCGGCACACCGAGAGATTCTGCGCGGCCAAAGATAGGCGGCATCAATGGACCTGTAAACCAATCTCCATCAGCACCGACAGAGGGACTCAAACGTACGCCGTGAAAGCCGTGCTCTTCTGTCCATCGACTGAGATGATCTGGGGCGTCAGGGTCTTCAGGATTAATTCGACACACCCCCATAAATTTGTCAGGGTATCTTTTCATAGCATCTGCAGCATAACTATTATCCCAAAGAAAGTGGATAACCTGGACGAGAACAGTTTTTTCAACGCCGTTCGCTTCCATCAATTCAAGTAACATTTCGGGTGTAGCATCCTCTGCGGGTGGATTACGTCTTTCAGATGCCCACGGAAACCGTGGATCGTTTTTCCAAACATGAACATGTGGGTCGATAATTCTCATATTATTGCTCCTTTGGTTTGCTAAAAAATCCGTAAACGCCTAATGGCAAACAGTAAAGTAAAATCAAAATGTGTAAACTGAACCCAGTAACAGTGGCAGACTCAATTGATGTGCCGAAATAGTTCAAGAACCATGCAAATGGGAATTCTGTTGTGCCGAAATTGCCAACAGTCTGGACAGGCAAGAGATTAAAGCCGTTTGTAAATGCAAGCGCGAAAAGCACTTCAGTCAACGGAATATCAACCCCCATCTCGGCAACAAGATAACACTGAAATCCAAAGCGGATTGTGAGACATAGTAAAGAATATCCCCATACCTTTAAAAAACGTAAGTTGAATCGAAACGCAGTGATTTCATTAAGGATGGAGATAATTTTGTTGACAATCCATGTGAGTGAAGGTTTTTCCAAGCGCAGTAGTGGTTTAACACATCTCTGGACAAGGTTATTACAAAGATTCGGCGCGGCGCACGCCAAAATTATCAGGCCTATTAATCCTGTGCCAATGAGTAAAGGTGTGAGATAAAGCACCGTCCAAGAAAGTTTCCCACTCAATTTGGGAAGCAGTAGTGTGGCGGTGGCTACCATCAAGCCAATTAACAACACTAAGTCAATGATACTTGCCACCATCAGTGAGGCTATTCCCTGCGTTGCCTCTACTTTTTGCCGCCGTTGCATGAGATAGAGATATGAAATATCACCTGTCCGCATCGGCAGAAAATTGCCCCAGAATGTGTGCAGCGCAAGAATTGGGTAAATCTGATGTACGCTGGAATCTAAACCGAGTAAAGTTCGGAACCTTAGAGCCTTTGCTAACACAAGCAAACAATAGCAGCTAAACCCTATTAAAACCGCCTTGATTGGAATCCTGCTAAGTGTTTCAGGTATCTTTTTTAGGTCAATCTCTTTTAACAGTAGATAGGAAATAACAACAGCCAAAACGGTTGGCAGGACATATCTGGCAATCCTTTGGAGTCGCTTCTTGTTCAAAATATCCTTACCGTTTCGACTGAACATTAAAATGATCTGAATATGCTTTCACAAGGTCACCTTTTCGAAAACCGGGGACAGCAGTGCCACACTCTTTTGCTAAGCCATCATAATCGATATGCTTCAACCGTTCTAAGACATCAACACTGTTTGCTTTTAGGAGGATCCACTGTTTATGCCGCTCACACTGTCTCTCATCTGTTTCTTTGCGGGAATAGTCTTGCCATCCTTGACAGGGAACAGCAAAATCAAAACTGTTTTGAAAGACTTTTAGCGCTGCTTGTGTGTTGTTATACTGCCAAATCTGAAAATCTTGATGCCGTATAGGTAACGTTTTGAATTGTCGCATATCTTGATGTGTACTTTGCAGGCGGGTCCATATCTGAAACTCTGTGTTAACCGAAAATGCTTTACCGGATTCGAGGTAGAAAGCATCTCTCGGCAGTGCTAATTTGCGAATAAACCGCATGCTTGATTCAAGATGTTTATGGACAGTATATTTTCTGAAATTGACGGGGACAATAAAAGCGATAATGTCCGCTAATTCGGCAGCGTGATTAAAAAATGCAATCGCCATTTTTCCGCGTTTACCAAATGGCGGATTACCGATAACAATAGTATCTGCAGGAGCATAGGGAAGCGTGGTAACCTTAAAAAAGTCTTGTCTTATTATATCTTCGCATTTAGGAAGAACGTCTATGCCCAATCTGCGCTGCTGCGGCAAGAGGTTATAAAAAGCACCTATACCAGCAGAAGGCTCTACAAAGAACATTTCATCAACAGTTCGGTTGACAGACGAAAGCGTTTGTGAGAAGTATTCCCAACACGCTGCTGCGACTTCTGGTTTGGTGTAAAATAGATTTAATGAGGTTGCCATAAATCAATTCCTTTGGTGAATTGATTTTATGATACCTATTTATGAACTAATTGTCAAGTAATAGGTATAGGCAGGGTTATTCAATTTTCCAATAATTTCTCTCTTTTTTTTAAACCTCTTCCTGTCCGCGCAAGCTTCGCTCGCGACATTTCGACTAAAACGGATAATAACCTGACAATTGAATGCCTCTGCCCAAACAATTAACTTTCCTTGCAATCTGACATTAATTATGGTATCCTATCTATATAAAAAATAAAAAACACACAAATGGGGATAAAACAATGAAATTAGGTTTATGCTCCATCGCTTTTCAAGATAAACCGTTGGAAGAGGTTATTGATATCGCAGCAGATTACGGCTTTGATGGTGTTGAAGTTTGGGGAAAGCCGCCGCACATACCAGCGGAATACGATAAAACGTATATCAAAAACATTCGGGATTTAGCACAACAAAAAGGATTGGAGATTTCTGCTTTTGGGTCATACGTTGATCCTTTGATGACTTTCCACCAAAAACATTTAGAGGAAGCGTTTAAAATTGCACACGAACTCGGCACTGATCTGATTAGAATCTGGTCAGGCGGCGGGCCTTCAAAATCCATTGCTCCCGCTGACAAACGGCTTATCCTTTTTCGAATGGTCACTTTAGCGCAGTGGGCGAATTTCCGAAGTATTAAATTGGGCATGGAGATGCACAATAACCATCTAACAGACACTGTTGATAGTATCTTAGAGATAATTGAGACTACGAATCAGCCCTCTCTGAAAACTTACTATCAGCCGCTTGCCCGATTTGATGCGGATGAACCGCATACCGCTGCACAAAAACTTGCACCACACGTCGTCAACGTACATGCACAGAATTTTGATGAAAATGGAAAAGCATGTGCAATCGCAGATGGCGTTGTTGACTATAGTAGGGTTGTTGAGACGCTCAGTGGTGCCGGTTATGACGGCTACATTCAGGTAGAATTTGTACACGGTGACAACAAATTAGAGGCATTACAACGTGACAGAGATTACCTCGCAAGTTTAACGGCGCCTTTAGCCGAACGTGCCTTGAAAGATTTAGAAACCGAATCTGTTTAGACAGAATCGGTTTTTCCGTTTATGCGGTTAGAAGTCGGTATTATCGCACTTGTGGAAGAGGCTTTGGGGACGACAGCAGAGAAACGCGCGCAGTTTGATTGGCTTTGTAACAAACCGTGCCGTGAACATTTTGGCGATTATTACGATATTTTGATGGAACTTTATGATAAATTTAGGGGAGACTGGGAGGGAACATCAGCAAAAACTGATGGATTCCTTACACCGGATGCCTATTTCCCAGAACCCTATCATTTTATCTTTGAGTTTGATGAGCTGCAGCACTTCACTCAGTTCCGAGAACAGACATTTGGTTTTTATCCTGAGGATATCCCACTTGCTTATGCACCGGAGAAATACCTAAAGTTTTGTCAACAATACCACACGGAAGCATTGGCAAAAGGGCCTGATCGCTTTCGCCGAGCTACCGCAGATTTTCCTTACGTGAACGGGCGTGCAGCACAACGCGCTTTTTTTGATACGTTCCGAGATTGGCTGCCACCACAACACGGGCTTAATCCAACAGTAAGACTCGCAGAATTTGAGGTTAAACCTATCCTTGACGGAGAACTAACGGGAGATGCCGCGAAAGACTACATCAAACGGTTAATATCTGAACGACTTGCTAATAGTAAATTGCAGGTCGGATAAAACTTGCGAAATCCATAGCCGTCAATTTAGTGAGTAATGTTTGTGCATCTGGTACACCTTTCGCCCCTTTGGGGCTTGCTGTTAAGAGATCAACGTTTTCTATACACCTTTCGCCTCTCTGAGGCTTTGGCAAATTCCATCTTAGCACCAGCGGTGCGAAAGGTATATAGAAAACGCATTACACAAAGACAAAGCACCAGCGGTGCGAAAGGTGTGTAAAACAATCGTGATACCAATAAATTAGACACAAAACAGATTCTCATCCTTAAATTGACGCATAAGGGTAGAGCAAAGCGAGACTCAACGGACGAACTCACAATTAAAACGTTATAATGTCTAATAAAAAAGGTAGGGTACATAACGCTACATGAGCAACCGAACTGGTTCAACAGTGAATTTATCAGACTATCCACTACTTCAACTGATTGGACAAACACCCCTCGCTAAAATTGATATTTTTGCTAATGAATTGCCGAACGTAGAAATCTACGCGAAAGTGGAGACGTACAACCCCGGTGGTTCTATCAAAGACCGACCAGTTTTACGAATGCTAACGGAGGCAATTGCTTCGGGAGAACTCACACGCGAAAAAGTCATATTAGATTCCACATCGGGCAATGCTGGAATTGCTTATGCAATGATCGGTGCAGCACTCGGATATAAAGTGGAACTCGTGATCCCGGATAATGCCACCGAAGAACGCAAAAAACGTATCAGCTCACACGGTGCTCAGATTATCTATACCGATGCAATCCTCGGCTATGATGAAGCGTTACGAGAGGTAGATCGAAGATATGAGGCGGAGCCGGATAAGTATTTTTTTAAATCCCAATACGAAAATGAAAATAACTGGCGTGCACATTACGATACGACAGGTGTGGAAATCTGGGAGCAAACAGATGGAAAACTGACGCATTTTGTCGCAGGTGTTGGCACAGGTGGGACTATTACAGGCGTAGGAAGACGACTTAAAGAGTACAATCCCGATGTCCAGGTATGTTCCATTGCACCAGAGAGGTTCCCCGGAATTGAAGGGTTAAAACCGCTCGGTGATCCAGATGACATTGTACCGGAAATTCTTGATGAGACTGTGATTGATTACCGAATTCCTACCTCAATTGAAAACGCACATGAAATGTGCAGCCGTCTTGCACGACAAGGTTGGTTTGTTGGCACATCATCTGGTGGATACCTTTATGGCGCATACAAACTTGCACAAGAGATCCAGGAAGGTGTTATCGTTACAGTGTTTAATGACCTTGGCGAAAGGTACTTTAGTATGAGGTTATGGGATTAAAACATCTTTTATGGTGAATTATAAAATAACTTGACACCTTCGTTCCTTGGTAGGCGAGGTTTCCTAACCTCGCTGGAGCAAGATGTCCAAGTAATTGTAAAATCTATTATATAAAAGATAGGAGTTCTATGGAAACGACAGTTATTCCGTTTCGCGGCTTACGTTACAATCTTGAGAAGGTGGGAGAAATCGTTGATGTCATCGCACCGCCTTATGATGTGATAAAGCCCGATGAACGAGTTGATTTGGAAAAACGGCATCCCACTAATATTATTCACTTAATATTGAGCCAACCCCGTGATAATGACACGGATAATTCAAATCAATACACACGCGCAGCCGCGTTAATGAACCGATGGATTTCCGATAATACCCTCGTTCAAGACCCGACTCCCCGTTATTATATTTACGACCAATCGTTTCACGCCCCCGATGGAAAGCACTATACACGCCGCGCTTTAATTGCACTCGTTAAACTTGAACCCTTTGAAAACAAGGTTATCCTACCCCACGAAAAGACGCATGCAGGACCGAAGATTGACCGCCTTAATTTGATGCGCACATGTCATGCTAACCTTAGTCCGATATTCCTTCTCTATCAAGATCAAAACGGTGATATAGAACAGATTATGCAGGGTTTCACCGATGAAAACACGCCTCAAATAGATTGCACCGAAATTTTTGGAAGTACACATCAATTGTGGTGTTTGGATAACCCTGAATCCAATCGTGAAATTCAGAGCCTCTTTTCATCAAAACCGCTGCTGATTGCTGATGGACATCATAGGTACGAAACTGCCCTTGCATTCAGAGATGAGATGTCACAGCAAAGAGGAATCAATACAGCACTCGGGTACGACTATATGATGGTGAACCTTGTCCGTATGGAATCACCCGGATTAGCAGTTTTAGCAATTCACCGCTTACTCAGCGATCTTACAACAGAACAGATAAACCGTGCTATTGCTGGACTGCCAGAAGTGTTTGCGGTACACGAAATTGATTCCCTTTCAAACCTTATGGCAAAATTGGAGGAATTTAAAGGAAAATCACCCGCAGTTGGTATGTCCACGCCTGACAATAAATATCGTTTGTTAATTCCGCATTCAGCATCTGAAGGGCAATTAGATGTTACGCTTGTGCAAGACACTATCATCAGCAAGTTGTTTAAGGTTGAAACATTAGCAGACCATATCAGTTATACTGCTTACGCTGATGATGCTGTGGCACATGTCCAAGAGGGTTCTGACCGCGTTGCATTACTCATGAATCCGACTCCTGTTGAGCAGGTTTTGGATGTAGCAATGGCAGGATCGGTAATGCCGCAGAAATCAACTTATTTTTATCCGAAAATGGCAACAGGGTTTGTTTTGAATTTGTTGAATAGGTAAAGAATATCAAGAAATACCATTGGTGAAGATATATTTTACAGTCTTATTACAATGCATAGGCTTAATTCGATGGGCGAAAAATACAACAAAGAGTAAACTCTTACTATGAGCCAAGTGATTTTAGTGTAGAATGAAAATATCCATTGACAGCATACCGGTATAAAGGAGAAGATGGTATTGAGAAGAACAACAGACGATAAATTCAACACAGTCATAGAAATGAATACCTTCTGGTATTACGATCCGGAATTTGAGGAAAGTTATGAAGGGCATATCAACGCACTTAAGGAAAATCTATTACATCTCAAGAATCGTGTTGACAGGGAAGGACTGTCTGTAGAACTCATATCGGATTTCCTCTATAAGAAAGGTGAAAATGGATTGAGATCGTTGTTGGCATTAACGGGGTTCTCTAATGAACTTCTAAAGAGACTCGTTACGTTTATCCGTGTAAATGATGTGCCAGAACTCAATGCACTTGTCTGTAAAGATCAGTGGCTTTATAAGGATGAAGCCAACCCGACAGGGGGTATCGCAGAGTGGGGTGATAAGACGATTCAGAATAAAATCCGCAAAGATGAGTTTTTCAGGTTGGGGATCGCTAATATCTTTTTTCAAGGCGCAACAACGACAATACTTTCCAAAGCATTGCCACTCTTTCATCTGAAAAAACTAAATTTCTCAAAAATGAACTTCAATATGGAAGCCTTACTTGATACTTTGGTTCGCTACAAAGAATTTGGTTCTTATAATGCTCTGAGCATAAATAATCCGGAGCAAGTTCTACAGCAGCTTTTGAAGCAAATAGACGTTGGATATGAGGAGGGAGACTTGTCAGAATTGATAGCCAATGCCCCAAATGAAAAACGGACAATGGATTTCATCATTCCTGACAAAAGAAATCCAAAGGTCGTGATTGAAAGTTCATATATGACAACAACTGCATCACATCAAGGTGATAAATCCAAAACAGAAATTCAGATTGATGGGTTAATAAAGCAGCATTATCCAGATGCTCACTTTTGGGGATTTGTTGATGGAATTGGTTGGTATGTCCGTAAAGGAGATTTACAACGGATGGTTAATGCCTATCAAGATGTGTTTACATTTCACAAGCGGGAATTGGAGCGATTTCAGACTCAACTTTTGGAGGTGCTTTCATAATGAAAAACACGAATACAATCATTGCTGGAGATTGCATGGAGGTTATGTCTTCCATTCCAGATAATTCTGTAGATGTGACATTTGCAGACCCTCCGTTCAATCTAAAGAAAAAGTATAATGGTTATATAGATAGCAAGGATATGAAAGAATATATTCATTGGTGTCAGCAGTGGATAGATCAGATGGTTCGGATTACCAAAGTAACTGGGTCTATTTTGGTTCACAATATTCCGAGATGGTTAACCTACTATGCTTCTTTTCTGAATGACGTTGCAGACTTTCGACATTGGATTTCGTGGAGTGCGCCGACATCACCGATGGGAAAAAGTCTTCAACCAGCACATTATGGGATTCTTTTTTATGCTAAAGATATAAAGCAGAATAAGTGCTATGAACTAAGATCGCCACATAAGCGAGATAGGAAATCCGAATACCTCTCGAAAGACTATGGAGGGAAAAAAGCGGCTCTACACCCTTACGGACCTCTAATAACTGATGTATGGACAGACATTCATCGGATAAAACATAACAAATATCGGGACAAACACCCGTGTCAGTTGCCAATTCATTTGCTTGAACGATTAATTCTAATGACTACCGATGAAGGGGATACGGTTCTGGATCCTTTTATGGGGACAGGGACAACAGCTCTGGCAGCCAAGAGACTTGGTAGAGACTATGTCGGGATTGAACTTGATGCGAAGTATGTAGAGATCGCCGAAAACAAACTCTTACAAGAGAGGAGTGATTCAAGGCTCGGCGATGCTTGGGTGAGTTTTTTCTTAAAAAGAATAGCGACTCTTCGAGATATTGATTGGGATATTATAGAGCCTTACTTCATAATTCCTGAAGATCGAAAATCCGTTGACTTTATAGAGATAAAACTAAAATCGTTGAATCCTGTTCATAGTCCCACACCTCCAAACCTATCAAATACAAAACTATTTTAATAATAAATTACCCAATTAGTGCTTAGTCAAGCACTAATTGATGGCTTGAAAGGGGTCGAGAATCGGAGTTCCCTCCTACAGTTCAGGAATGTAGAGTTAATTCTAATCTCTACCATAAATAAGACAGAATAGTAAACATATTGGATTTTGTAATCATGGCACAAGCTTAACAAAAGTGAACAAATGCACAACGAACAACACCTTGACACCTTAACTTTTTCGCATCAGTTATACGATGCGTTGCCACGTGAATTGGAATTCCGAGCAACAACTATCGCTGAAGCGGAAGCGTGGCAGCAAGTTCTACGCGAAAAACTTATCGAATTGGTAGGTGGTTTTCCATCAACAAAGTGCGATTTACAGCCACAGACTTTGGAGAAACGCGAATTTGAGGGATATACCCGTGAAACAGTGCTGTTTCAGAGTCGTCCAAATATGACGACCTACGGCTATTTTCTTACGCCAACACACGTTGAGGTTTCCACGCCAAACGCCACGATTCTCTGTTTAGCAGGACATGGGCGCGGTGTAGACGATATTGTTGGCATTGAAGAAGATGGGAGCATGCGTGCGGAATTTGGTGGGTATCAGAACGATTTTGCCCTGCAATGTTTAGCACACGGTTACACTGTGCTTGCGATTGAACAGTTTGGGTTTGGTCATAGAAGAGATGCGGTTGCACGTGAGAGAGGTGGCGGGAGTTCTTCGTGTCAACCGAGTGCCGGTGCCGCACTGCTGCTGGGTCAGACGATGGTCGGATGGCGTGTTTACGATGCGATGCGCGCCTACGATTATCTGGCTATCCGTTCTGAGGTAGATATGGACCGACTCGGTATCATGGGCATATCTGGCGGCGGAACAACTTCGTTTTTCACTGCAGCGATTGACCAACGTGTGAAGGCAGCTGTTTTGAGCGGTTATTTCAATACATTTAGGGATAGCATCTTAAGCATTAGTCATTGTATAGACAATTATATACCAAATGTGTTACAATATGCAGAGATGTACGATATTGCCGGATTAATCGCGCCACGCGCACTCTTTGTTGAGTCGGGTACAGAAGATACAATTTTTCCAATTGCGGCTACCCGCGCATCGGTAGAACGTGCAAAAACAATCTTTAGGCACTTCAATGCTGAAGATAAATTGGGTTTTGAGGTATTTGAAGCGGGACATAGTTTTTACGGTGTCGGCGCGTTTGAATTTCTCAAACAGGTTTTGTAAAAAGGAGAGTTAGGTGGCAATAGAACTGTTTTCAATCGGAACAGAGTTAGTCCTTGGGCAAATTCAGGATACGAATGCACACTGGATTGCACAACAGGTACTTCAACTCGGTGGGGAGTTACGCAGGGTTACGATGCTCCGCGATGATTTCGATGAGATGACTGAAGCGTTAGATGCCTCTATTCAACGTGAAACAGCACTTATCCTAATGACAGGTGGACTCGGCCCAACACCGGACGATATGACGGTGGCTGTTGTCGCATCACTCATTGGCACAAAACCTATTGTATGCGATGAAACCATCGCAGAATATAGAAAACGCCGCGAGATGTCTGAGAACGATCCGCTGAATGAAGCACTTACAAAAATGGCGACTGTGCCAGAAACAGCAGAAGTGCTTCAGAATCCAGCGGGATGGGCACCGTGTATCAGTGTTTCTCATCAGCAATCCACGCTAATGATGATGCCTGGCCCACCACGCGAAATGAAAGCGGTTTTTGAAACACATATCCAACCACTTATTGTTGAACGTTACCGTGCTGAGATTAGCACTGCACGGGTTTTTGTAAATATGTTTGAAGCGGAAGTTTCACCACTGATGCAAAAGGTGATGGAACGCCACCCAGATGTATATTTAAAAGCGTATGTCGCCCTACGTGAAGTTGGCGGCAACATGATGCCTGTTGATCTTGTGTCAACAAGCAGCGATAAAGAGGAGTCTGAAAATCAACTTGAACTCGCTATAAATTATTTTCAAGAACTTGTTCTTGAATCAGGAAAATCCTTCAGTTATGAAGATGAACAATCTTAATTATGAACGCTTGAAAAGTTTGTTATAAACACCCTTACAATTTCTATTATTATAGAAAAGGAGAACTGTATTTTGAATCGTAAACCTTCAGGAAAAAAGAGAAAACCGCAGGCAAGGTATTCAAACCAAAGAGGTCCAAAACGGAAGCAAAAACAGAAAAAACGACAAGATGATTCTGTAGATGTTGATGTTAATGTTGAAAATGAAGATGTTGAGAAAACCCCTTCTCAAGGTGATAAAATTGTGGTTGAAGGTATTGTGATTGAACCTTTACCGAATGCAATGTTTCGTGTTGAATTAGAAAACAAACATCGCATTCTTGCACATATCTCTGGTAGATTGAGAAAATTCTTTATTAAAATTTTGCCTGGAGATAGAGTAACGGTGGAATTATCTCCGTATGATCTGACGCGAGGACGTATCACCTATCGAAATGATTTGACGCGCGCGCGCAGCCCGCAGCGAAAAAAATAATTTTCCTATGTGTTGTTTTTAACAAAATTAAAATTTTTTAACAATTATATATTTGGGTAGTCCTGAAACATCAGACCATAATTTAATGGCAACTTCTGTTATTTGTAGGGAAAACCATGAAACCTGCTACTTTAGTTTATATCAATAGCAACGATGAAAAGGAGATTCAAAAACTGCTTCAGACTATTGAAGAAAAACGGGAACAGGTAGAGGAACTTACGGTATCTGTGGAAGGCCTTAAAGCAGAAGTTGACCTGTTTCAGCATCGATATAATGCACACATCGGACGTTATTACCTTGAACTTGATAAAGTTGATCTTGAAACAAAGGAATATCGTCTCCGCCTGCAGCTACGCCGAGAAGATGTGAGTGAGGAAGAGATAGAATCACGGGTAGAATCCTGCTTCCGAGAAAACCGCGCACGAATTGATGCTTGTGAAACACAGAAAGAGGATGCACAAGAATCTGAAAAAAACGAACTGCCAGACAAGGAAGCGAAGTTCCTGCAAAATCTCTACCGTAAACTTGCCAAGAGATTTCATCCAGACAAAGCAGAGCATCCTAAAGAACAAAATCGACGAGAACAGTTAATGCCGCTTATCAACCGCGCATATCATGAGCAAGATGTTGATATTTTGAAACGTTTAAGTATTGGGGAAACAGACATCGCAATTGATTCTGAACGGACAACGGCGGAAAAAAGGGAGAAACTGCAGGCAGAATTACGAAGCCTTAACCGAGCAACAGCGGAATTACGCTCAGAGATAAATCGGGTTAAGGCAGGACGCACCTATCGGTTGAAAGAACAGGTAGAAACTGCCGAGAAAAACGGGAATGACCTATTAACCACTCTCGCCGCTGATCTGAAACGTAAAGTTCAGTCAAGTCGGGCACAATTGACGCGTCTGATGAATATGTGGGGTCGTTCAAAAAACGCTTAACTATTTCATAACCCAAGTTTGATAGCTGATTTTAATGTAAATATGGAAGGAATCATCCGTGCAATTAACTAACAAAGTTGCTGTTGTAACTGGTGCTGGGCGAGGAATCGGTAGAGCAATTGCCATTGCTTACGCTGCTGAAGGTGCAAACGTAGTAATCGCAGCACGAAGCCAGGACCAACTTAATGAAGTGGCAGATAAGATTTCAGCAAATGGTGGAAATGTTCTTGCAGTGCCAACTGATTTAAGGAACCGTGCTGAGGTGGAAAATCTTGTCCAAAAGACAATGGAGAGTTACCAACAAATAGACATCCTTGTCAATAATGCTGGTATCAATCCAAGAGGCTTGTTTTTGGACACAATCGATGAAGAATGGGATGAAGTATGGAAGATTAACGTCATGGGCGTTGTCCAC
Organism: Candidatus Poribacteria bacterium; assembly: GCA_022825825.1. Classification (GTDB taxonomy): domain Bacteria; phylum Poribacteria; class WGA-4E; order WGA-4E; family WGA-3G; genus MSPOR6. Next base: position 64,650 of record JAJDWA010000005.1, on the reverse strand, counting down.
TGTTGCCGTGCGGTGTTGCCTATTATGCAGCAACAGAAAAGCGGAAATATCATCAACATTGGTTCAGGATTAGGCATGGTTGGTCACGCGAACCTTAGCATTTATAGTGCATCTAAAGCGGCTTTGCACGGATTGACACAAGCTATTGCTGAAGAGGTGTGGCAAGACGGTATCATTGCCAACGTACTCATACCTGGTCCCGTAAAAACGGAACTCTCAAAACCTGCTTGGGAGAGTACCGATACCTTTAGAGGACAAAGTGATCCGTGGAAAGAACCAGAGCAGGTTGTTTCATCCGCGCTTTTCCTTGCTACGCAACCGACTGACAGCGGCATGACCGGACAGATTCTGAGTATTATGCGTAGAAATAGTCCGTAAAACTGTGTTTTGCAAGTGAAATACGGTAATAATGTTTCCTTTATAGCGGAAACGTAACTCGACTGCCTTCTTGTGCAGAACGATACGCCCCCAATACCATCTCCACCGAAACCCTACCATCTTCTACTGTTACATCAGACTCTGTATCATTTTTCAAACAATCAATGAACGGACGCGGGACACCTGCTATGCGTTCACCATGGCTATTTGGAATTGCGATTCCAAGGTCTTTCCATGATGGTTCGTCTCGCGTGTAGAGTTTTAACGCTACTGCATCTTCAGGGCGTGGCATGTTACACGAAGGTCCGTCACCATAGTTCTGAATAACAACACCTTCATCACCATAAATTTCAGTTGTGTTTTCACCCGCGAGTGTCACAGAAGTGTTAATCAGAATAGCCATTGCACCACCCGAAAACCGGTAGACCGCTACCCCTGTGTCATCAGGTGCAACATCTGTCAGCACATTATCTATCTCTGCGATGACACTGGTCGGTTTTCCCAGCATCCAGTAGATAAAATCGGTCGCATGAGAGGCATCGTCCATGAACATGCCCATATTTTTGACAGGATCAATGTGCCAGCGACTTGGCCCCGTTACAAAAGCCTCACTAAAGAGGACATTGATGCAGTGCCGCCGTCGCAGCATCCCTATTTTACCTAACGTCCCACTCTCAATAAGTTCTTTCATAGCTATATTAGCAGGATCGCGCCGCATCTGATGTGCCATCATAAACTTAACGCCCGATTTTTGCACGGCATCGGCAATTTTATCACAGTCTTCAAGTGTAAGTGCCATCGGTTTTTGACAAAGGATGTGTTTGCCTTCCGATGCTGCTGCTTCAACCATTTCCGCGTGCCGATTTGTTTCACACGTAACGATTACAGCGTCTATTTCAGGATGATTAATCACATCTTCAAGGTGAGGTGAGAAGTTCATCCCAAATTGTTTTGCAGCATTTTCGCCGCGTGCCACGTTGTCGTCCCAACAAGCGATGAGTTCAACATCATCAAACGTCTGCATCCTGTTACAGTATGCGTTGGCGTGTCCATGTGCGAAACTTATTATCCCAATACCGATCTTTGTATTCATATATGTGAAATCCAATCTGTGAGAGTCTGTTGTGAATCAATTTCGGGGTTAAAGACAAGCAATCCTTCAGTCTGGGCAGCTCTGAGAAGACGTTGATCTGAGGCAACGAATACTAACCTATTACCTGTACTGCGAAGTTCTGCTGCAATGTCTAACGCAGAGCGCAAGACAATTGCATCAACTGAATTAATCGAGTGGCTTTCAATCAAAGACATTGAGTTTAAAATAAGGTTGTCTGGAATAGAAATTGTCTTGAAATCTGAAGACGAATTAATTACTTCCTGCTCTAAGTAGCCAGTTGCCTGTGTAAAGTGGCTATGTGTAATGCGACCATCATTCCTTTTACGAATACAAATCCAAAGGACTTCCACTGCTCCAAGTATTAAGCACTGCATCCGTTCCAACGGAATATTGGCAAATAGGAAATCAACCTCATCACTCCCTATTTCGTCAGTATAACGTTTGGCAAGGGCACTTGCATCAAAATAGAAGTAGTACATACTTATTTCTCGCGTTCTTCAATAATTGCACGGCTAAACTCGTTATCTTCAGCACGAATACCGCTCTTTGCCATGCGTGCTTGTAGTTCCTCAGCAGGAATTGGTTTGCCGGAAATACCTATTTTTTCAAACACTTCTCGGACAACTTTAGCATGTTGCTTTTTGTTCTGTCCATAAAATGCCATCACGTCCTCGCCTGTTTTAAAATTCTTAGAAGTACGTGTTACTACAGTGTCTACAAGCAAAAAGAGTTGTTGATTCAACTCAGCAATCCTCTTTTCAAGACGATCTAAGCGTTCAACGACGCCCTCAAGCGTTGCTTTTTTCATCGTAAGCCCCTCTATTTTCGCGCTCTTCAATAATTGCACGGCTAAACTCGTTATCTTCAGCACGAATACCGCTCTGTCTCATATTTTTGTGTAACTCTTCAATTGGTCCAGGGTCAAAGTCGCGTGGATATCCCATCCGTTCTACTATTCCTTCAATTATTTTCACACCAATATTCGCATCCTCCTCGCTATCTTGTGTGTCAAATGCAGTTACTTTCCCGCCCTTTTTGACATTTTCAGAAGCATTGGGCAACAGTTCCTTGACGATTAAAGAAAGCTGCTGATTCATATCTACAACCACTTGTTCCAATCTATCTAAGCGTTTAACAACGGTTTCAAGTGTCGCTTTTTCCATCGTAAGCCCCTCTATTTTCCCGTTCTTCAATAATTGCACGACTAAACTCATTATCTTCAGCACGAATGCCGTGTTGCCGCATACTCTCGCGTAGTTCTTCAAGTGGTCGAAGTTCAAAATCAGGTGAAATGCCCATTTTTTCGTATATTTCGGCAAGAATCTTCTTGGCAATGTGAGCATCACGTTTGTCACTGTACAAACTACTCTTCACCTCTTCATCTGCTTGGGAATTCTTGTTGGTATTTGATACTAATTCCTTGACCAATAAAGAAAGCTGCGTATTTATATTCGCAACCACTTGCTCCAATCTATCTAAGCGTTCAACGATGCCCTCAAGCGTTGCTTTTTCCATTGTAATTATCCTCCTCTATCATTCATTTGGAAAGAATCACTTCTCCAAGACAATCCGTACCTCTGCACCTACACCATCCTCACTAAAGTGGACATCAGCAGTAATCGGACCGAGGGACTCCAACGGAAACAGATTATCTCTGATATGCTGCATTAAAACGGCATCCAATTTTTGTCCCGAAAGAGAAGCAAATAATGTTGTGATCGGTATAAAACGTCTTATTTCCGGCACTAACAAATTCGGTTGGATAAACATCTGCATCCCTTTGTCAGAAAAGTGCACGTCCCTTAATGTTGGGGCGTCCGCTAAATTCGTATCAAGCACAGATTTTAACCCCGCGAGCGTCGTACTAAAGAAAAAATGGTTATCCACAATAGCATAGCCGCCAATAAATGATATTAAGAAATTTAAGCGTAACTGGACAGGTTGGACCGTCACGCCTTTATAATCTTGCGTTTCGAGGAATTCAAGCGGTGTCCCAGCTATAGAAATTTTCGTGTTTTTTAGCTTTTCAATTTTTTCAACAAATGCGCCCCTGTCTTGAATTGGCGCGTGCAGAACTAACGAAGGGATTTTAGATACTTCTCCTTCGCTGTGCGTAATCAATGCAATGGTCATTTCTTGTTTTAAATGTTGAGAAAAATAGAGTTTATCTGCGACAACTTGAATCGTGAAATTATCCTTTAACATTTTCCACACCTTCGCCCAATTGTTGTCCGGATTGAATGCGACTAACGCAGTTTGCTCGGGTAGAAATGAAGGTGTGTGCTGTTCCACTGATTGAGATAAAACAGGTTTTTTAGGATTTCCAAAACGATACCGCGAAATAATTACACCATCTTCATATCGGTTACCAAATGTCCAGAATCCCCTATTGCCAGAGGATGTAGAAATCTGTTCAACAAGTGAATTGGAATTGTCCGCCAAGCCTTTTAACACAGCAGAAAGACGTAAAACGTCTAAGTATCCTGTATTCGTATCGTTATCATAACTGTCCTGAATTTTTTCTTTTATAGGGTGTTGGACAAGAAAACCGTCCTTTTTGCCAGCATAAATATCAATAACTTCTGCTAAAAGCAACGGATTCAGACTCAAAACACCGATCTTTCCGATAAACATATAACTAAAATCAAGCGGATATCCGGTAATGGTATTGATGGTTAATCCGTTATATTCGGTCTGGATTCGTTTGTATTTGGGGTTAATTGCGTCTGTAGCGGTAATTGCTTCAATGGCGAGTTTTTCCGGTCCACCCACTTCTGTGATGAGTAAAAACGAAAGTTCACCTTCATGTTGGTAAAGCGCAAGAATCGCCTCTTTTCCGAAATGTCCCTTGGCCGCCCGCATGTCAAGTTTACCCCCCATTTCGGTTTCCCACACCCATTTCTGATATACCAGCTGTTGCCACCAGAGTTGTTTTTTGATGTGGCTGAGGATCGGCATTTCTGAGGCTTGTTTTCCCAATTCACTACGATTAAACGTCTTAACAAGATTATCTAATTCCTTGAGCGTTAGGTAGCAAATTGGCGATTCAGGAAGTAGCGTAATAAGACTCTGTTCCGGTTTCCAAAGTGAGGTATGTCGGTATATAACGGTGGACAAAACAGTGATACCTATCAGGACGATTAGGATTATGAAGATGAGTTTTTTCTTCGAAATTCGCATAAAGGTTTGAAATCTGCCCTCATACTTCAAGTATTTATTAACTTTGATTATATCACATCTGGTGTGCAGTAGACAATTCAAAATAGTTGCCTAATTCGGAGAACTGTTATAAAATAAACAACGTAATCATGAAACAAGGCGAACAAATTCCAACAAGTACGCTCAAAATCCGTCCGTTTTCTATCCTCTTAATCTGTGTATTGGTGCCGCTGAACTGTTGGTGGGTCTCCGCCTCTATTCTGCGTGGTGGCGGTAGTCCAACACAGGTTTCCCTTTTTTACAATGCTATCATAACCATCTTAATTCTATTTGGAATTGGACTGCTTTTACGTCGGTTGAATCGTATCCTCACGCTAAACCGTGCTGAATTGCTTGTTCTTTACACATGCATTTCCATAGGTGCTGGACTCGCTGGTGTTGATAGATTCCTCGTGCTGATGCCGCTCATCGGCCATGCACACTGGTTTGCAACGCCCGAAAATGATTGGATAAACCTGTTTCACTTACACATTCCACAATGGTTAGTTGTTAGCAATAAACGCGCCCTTGAAGGATATTATTACGGGTTTTCCAGTATCTATGAATCACAGAATTTAATTGCTTGGATACCCAAAATATTTTGGTGGACACTCTTTATTGTGGCTGTCCATCTTGTCATGTTATGTTTGAGTCTGATTTTTCGGAAGCAGTGGGTAGAATCCGAGCGACTCAGTTATCCAATTATCCAACTGCCGTATGAGATGACGGCGTCTAATGGTAGATTTTTCCGATCCCCATGGATGTGGATAGGACTGGCAATAGGCATGTCAATTGATATTATCAACGGATTAAACTATCTGTTTCCTGCTGTGCCAAGCCTTGGCGGTAAACTTTTTGACCTACGCAGAATCTTCACTGAACGCCCCTGGAACGGTATCGGGTGGAGTCCAATAGGCGTTTTTCCATTCGGAGTCGGATTATCGTTTTTCATACCACTTGATCTCTCCTTTTCGTGTTGGGCATTTTGGTTAATCTGGCGAGCGGAACGTTTGTTAGGGACAATTGCCGGGTGGCGCGGTTTGCCACGTTTTCCTTATGAGGCAGAGCAATCTCATGGTGCCTATTTGGGGCTATGCGTCCTTGCTATCTGGATGAGTCGGCGGTATTTGAAACAAATTGTAGAAAGTCTTTTTACAAGGAATCACAAACGCAATAACCGAAATGAACCGATTTCATATCGGCTTATTCTTTTCGCGCTAATCGCAGGCTCTGCCTTTATCGTTGGATTTTGTCTCAAGATGGGGATGAGTCTTTGGATAATCATTGTTTATTTTGGAATCTGGTTTGCGATTGCGATTGCGATCACAAGGCTCCGCGCGGAACTCGGATCACCTGTTCATGATTTGCACTTTATCGGTCCTGATGAAATGTTACCAAGATTAGTTGGTATCCGCAGACTGGGTGCAGTGAATTTAACAGGGTTTGCTTACCTCTATTTCCTTAATCGTGCGCACCGTTCACACGCGATGCCGCATCAGCTCGAAGGATTCAAGCTGGCAGAGGGTGCTAAAATTCCAATGCGACGGTTCGCTGTGCTGATGATGTTAGCATCTGCTCTGGGGGCAATCGGTTCATTTTGGGCATTTCTTTCAATGTATTATGCAGAAGGCGGCGGCCCCGGTTTCGGTAGAGAATCTTTTGGAAGATTAGAGTCGTGGTTAACTTACGCTGCACCTCCTGATGTACCAGCGATCAGTTTTGCAATGTTCGGATTTTTTGTGACGCTTGTTCTCGCAGCAATGCGGATGCGGTTTATCTGGTGGAATCTACACCCTGTTGGATACGCTGTTTCAGGCAGCTGGGCAATAAACCCGATGATTGGGTCAATTTTTGTCGGATGGCTGCTCAAATGGCTTGTGTTGAAATATGGTGGTATCCGTCTACACCGAAAGGCGATACCATTTTTCCTCGGAATTGTCCTGGGCGAATTTGTAATTGGAGCGTTTTGGAGTCTCTTAGCAGTTGCACTTGATCAACCGATGTATCGCTTCCTGTTTTAGTGGGGGCAGATGTGTAATACCAAATTTACTGGATTTATCTCGTTTTATTAGCATTAGGCAGAGGACACCAAATCAACGCCCGAATCATGGAGCATGCCGGACAGGGAATGCCTAAATGGCATTGGTCCCGTTGATTTGGCGCATGCTTTTTAGGCATTCCCTGGAGACCTCACCCTAAAGTAGAAAACGTGAAGGATTCTTCGGAAATTGAACTTATGTGACAAAATATTTACACACCCCTTTTTCTTGACAATTTTTTGCCCGTTTTCTATAATAGTTATTGTGATGATAGTCTCCTATATCTTTATAGGTACGCCGAAGGTGATGAGCCACCGACCGGTTTGACACTGCCATACCAGTACTATAGCAGCGCTAACCTAATTGCAACTACATGAGGCGGATCCGAGAAAATTGACGAAGCAGATCAAACCGAACCAATTCCTGGTGAAAAGGTTAAAATCTCTGTCTATTTCTAAACTACAAGAGACCGTCGTAGCAGGTGTTTACTAAATCGTTCTAACAAATAGGAGAAAAATAAGGTGATAGTGGACTTTAGTAATGTTCTTAGTAGTACAGCGGGTGTGCAGGTGCAAGCACATTGGGATCCAATCGCGGATGCTACGTACAACTTGCATCAGCCAACACAAGAACAGTTTGATAGACTCAAAGCACGGTTGCCAGAACCAGTGAATATGGAGTGGGAACAAGCGTTGGAACTTTTCAATCCTAAACCTGCGCACCCATTGAAGAACTACAGCCAAACCGACTTTCAAGTTTTTCTTCCGTCTTCGACTGCTAATGTAGGGGATATTTGGGAACTGGACCCGAAAGGGATCCTCCCTTTCCTCTGTCAGTTTCACCCGGGAGCAACAACGGAGATCACCGTCTTTTCCCGCAGAACACATAGATATGAAGGAGCAAAAGCGTGTTTACGGGCAATTTCGCCCAATTACGCCGAAGTTGTCTTCCGAATTCATGCGCAGTTCGTGCTGGACACGTCTGGTATCCGTTTGTTGCCAGCACAGTTTGCAGGACGACTGGTACTGAATCGAAAGGAAGGAGCAGTTGTAGAGTTTTTTCTGTTTCTTCCGACACGCAATAGCAATGTAGATGTTAATGTGTTCAGGGCAGCAGATATGGCTTTTATCCCTCGCATGGAACTCTCCGCTTTATCAAGCACACCTGTACGCGAGATAGCATGGGAAACCGCCATTACTGAAAAAGAAGCCCGCAAAAAGTTAGCGACTGCATTCTACAAGTTTGCTGAAATTGAGTGGATCCCGATTGAGGATACGGTTGAACTCGCGAAAGGAACAAATCGTCCCATCCACGCGTTAGTTTTATTGGGTACACTTGATGATGAATCGTGCTGAGGGTCGGGTAAAATTTTGAGAGCGGGTCCGCTCTCTTCATTGAAAGCCATCAAGTTACTCAACACGCACTTTGTCAATGTTTGGGTTCTACTGCAAGAATTACCCGAACTGCAGAACGGTGCCAAAGGCGCTGCTGCCGCTATGTTAGCGACAAAACTCCAAGAGCATTTTGTATATCCCGTGGACTCTCTGATTCTGACACCAGAATTGGAGTTTATCCAACATCTGCCCACGAATGAGTTTCACAAATCTTTTCCCGGTAATGAACGAAAATCCAAATATTTTAGATGGTTAAAGTCATCTTTAGCGCAAGCAAATAGACACTGAAGAGGAATCCAAATATGATAACAAAAATTGAAAAAGTCTTTCGTTCACCTTACGCAGTCCCGAACGGTTTACAAGTTACAGACGATGGTTTGTGGATAGTAGACCAAATCACCGACAGAGTCGCTTTAGTTGAAATCAGTTGTGATCCAGAGTATCACGTGCCGAAACATATCCGTGATATTCCAAGCGAATCCTCCAATACCAGTGGCATGACGTTCGGCGAAGGGGCACTCTGGTTAGCAGCGAATGGGTCTGGTGATCGCTGGCGCGCTGTCCGAGATACAGATGCCAAATCTGGCGAGATTTTTCAGGTTGATCCAGACACAGGTGAAACACTCGGGCGCTATCCTGTGCCAGAGGGTGGCGGAACACACGGTGTTGAATATGACAACTATGACGAAGGACATCTCTGGGTACAAACACTCAAAAATCAGGAGATACACAAGGTTAGAATTTCCGATTGGTCAATCCAGCACACGTTGCCCTTACCCTACGGCAGAGCACATGGGACTGTCCGAGTAGAAAACGGACTTTGGGTAACGCATACCTCTGACCGGGTTATTGTCAAACTTGACCTTGAAGATGGAACAATATTGGATAAGATTGAAGTGTCAGAAGATTACCCTGAGCCGCACGGTTTATCCATTTACGGTAATGATTTCCTCTATTGCGATGCATCTTCTGGGTGGGTTGCAAAGATTACAAGGTAGCCGAAAACATGGTACACATCCCTATTCTACGCGCCGGGCGTTCATATAGAAGTTTGAAGACTGTCAGTGTCTCACACATCAAAACAGGCGAGCCGTTAGTGGAAGTTAGCCAAGCGAATACCGGTTTGATAGCCAAGGACCTCCGCGACTTACCACTTCACAAGCAAACACTTTCACAACATTCCGTTTCGGAATTGATTGTCATGTGTAAAGATGCTGCGCGCTTGTTCACTACCGCAGACCTCCCGCTTGATGGCGGCACACAATCGCCGACAGATTATATCAAACAGGTTTCTGGCACAACAGGTTTACCTGAAACGCTTTGTCAACAAAACATGGGAAAAATACAAGGTGTTTTAGAGAATATAGAAACAGTGTTGAATGGCTTGACACGCGGGCTTGATTTGCAAATTCTCGACTCAGGGTGGGGTTTGCAGAATGGCCAGATGTTGAGTTATGTTTGTGAAACAGATGCGTTAGGTGCTGTGTTGCCGAGCAATTCTCCCGGTGTTCATTCTTTGTGGATTCCCGCCGTAGCACTAAAAGTACCGCTGGTGTTAAAACCGGGGCGTGAGGAACCGTGGACTCCGTATCGAATAGCACAAGCGTTTATAGAAGCTGGTGTGCCGCCGGAAGCGTTTAGTTTTTATCCGACCAATTATCCCGGTGCCAACGAAATCCTATTCCGATGTGGTAGATCCATGCTGTTTGGGGGTGGTTCAACTGTTGAGCCATGGTTAAATGACCCACGCGTGGAAATCCACGGGCCGGGGCGCAGCAAAATCGTCATTCATGAAGGGGAACAGACAAACTGGAAAAAATATCTTGATCTCATTGTAGAATCAGTTTCTAAAAACGGGGGCAGATCATGCATAAATGCCTCTGGCGTGTGGGTAACGGCACATGGCATATCTATTGCCGAAGCATTAGCGGAACGTTTAGGACGAATTGAACCGAAGCCGCTTGATCATCCAGAAGCAGGAATTGCGGCATGGGCAAATCCGAAAGCTGCCCATAGTATCTCTTCGCTGATTGACCGACATCTCAAGCAATCCGGGGCAACAGAACTGACAACTGGTGAACGGGTTATTGAATTAGACGGTTGCACCTTCCTCAGACCGACGGTTATTTGGTGTGAAGACCCAGAACATCCTCTGGCAAACACAGAATTCCCGTTTCCGTTCGTAAGTGTCATTGAAGTGCCAGCTGCAAAACTCATCGAATCTATTGGGGCAACTTTAGTCGCTACCGTTATTACCGAAGATGCAGAACTGACTCAAGCTTTAATGGTAACACCTCTTGTTGATCGACTAAATTTAGGTACTATTCCGACGAATCAGATTTCTTGGGACAGTCCGCATGAAGGCAATTTGTTTGAGCATCTCTACAGACAACGTGCTTTCCAGAAAAGATAACGGACCACACATTAAAATAACATAAGCTACCACAGACAAGACTTTAAGCAAACAGCCACTGTTTTCTGTTCTAAATCGGGTTAGGATTCCACCTACAAGGAGCATTTACAAAATAGGAGACAACTTGGGTTAAAATAGCAGAATCTATAATTCCATTGGTTTAAGTTGTCAATTTTTCTTGACAATTGGGGTTATTCCTGCTAATTTATGATAGATTTAACCGGACATTGTCACTCGCTGTTTACAACTTTAACGATAAATCGCTATCAAGAAGTGCTTCTACAGGAAGAGAAAAGACGCAATAAATTGCACGACTACAAACACATCAACTCCAAAGAAATGTCTATAGAGAATGAATACTATGAAACTCACTAAACTCCAAATCAACTTCTTTAACACATTTGGGTATCTATCAATTCCTGGCATGTTTTCACCGAGTGAAGTTGAGTGGATTACAGAGGAATTTGAAATCTCGATTCAAGAATTCGGCGGTGGCGAAGATCATGATGGGACTCACCGTACAATGTTTGGAGGTCCTATTGAACATCGTTCGCGCCTTTGCACACTGCTTGATGATGAACGTTTAAAGGGGCTTATAGGTGGTGTGCTCGGAGAGGATTTCAACTATGCTGGCGGTGATGGCAACTATTACACTGGTGATACAGGCTGGCATCCAGATGGAAACTGGGGAAGACTTTTCGCGTGTAAAGTTGCGTTCTACCTTGACCCACTGACGCGCGAGACCGGATGTCTACGTATAATTCCGGGCAGTCAAAACCCCGCAAATTTTGTACGTGCAGAAAAGATAGATCCGAATCAATCGGAAGCTTTGTTCGGTATCCCACCGCGTGATTTCCCAACCAGCATCGCTTTGGAAAGTAATCCTGGCGATGTTGTAATTTTTAATCACGACACCTATCATGCCTCTTTCGGTGGGGGAACCCGGCGGCGGATGTTTACAATGAATTGTACACAACATTGCAAATCAGAGTCTGATTTAGAAACGCTGCATCAGTATTTAAGCGTTCACTCGCCCGGCGGTTACAATATTGAAACAGGTGCTGGTATGTACTTTCCAACTATGGTAGATACTGCAAACGAGACACGAAAAATTCATCTACAGCAATGTAGTGACATTCATAATGAACTTTTTCCGCAATATGCACGCCAATCTTAGATGATAAGAATAGGTTTCTGTCTAACCTTCCAAACTTTAATCGAAAGATTGCAGTTAACCTATAATATTTTAAACTCTGCCTATACAACTTTTTTGTTGCCATTTCTTCAGATATGTGGTATTGTAAAAAGAGAAATTTCGGTCACACCAAAGCAGACAATTCATTTAGTATGCAAAAAAAGTTGATTAGTATCCTCTTAATCTATAGTTTATTTTCAATTCTTGCAAATGCAGAACCCCCAAAGACACGGACTCATCTGCCTTCAAGTTCGGTTGCTACGAGCGATGATGCCTTAGCGACATTTTTTAATCCGGCTGGTCTCGGTACTGGACGGGCGGTAAATCTATACTACTTACGAACATACCGCAGTGATTTGCCAGGTGATGATGCACTATTTATCTCAGCACCGAGCAGCGGGTTCAGCGTAGAATTTGCGAACGCTTTGAACGACATTAACTTTACGCGCTATAGTTTATCAGCAGGACACCATTTCGGTAATATGCTATATTGGGGAACAAGTTATAGCTGGGTTAACTCAGATAATAGGTTTTATGATCGTTATAAATCACTCTCTTTCGGTTTGATGTATCGTCGACGTTTTTTCTCAATCGGGGCAATAGGGCGTGACCTGAATAGACCAAAATTGTATAATCAAAAGTTAGGACGCACCTATGATTTAGGCATAGCGCTGCGGCCAGGAACATGGCGTACCACTTTTTCCATAGATATGCAAAAAACTGAAGGCGTGAGTCAAATAGACCTCAATTACGCAGTTGAAATCCGTCCGATTAGAGAACTTATGTTCCGTGGCACGTACAATAATGATAATAGTTTTGATATCCGTTTCGGTATCAACGTTGGCAATTTGGGGATCGGCACTGCAAACTATTTTGATGAAAACAGGAAAGCAAGTGCTGGTGTTGGTTACTTTAAGTTTTCAACAGCTTCTTTAACCAAACCGATTCCTCGCCAACGTATTTTCCTTGACTTAGAAATGCCTCAACTCAACACAATACTCCGAATCGCGAAATGGGACGAAGATGTCGCGGGTGTTTTAATCCGAATGAACGGGAGTAAGTATGGCGTAGGCCAATTCCAAGAAATACGTGATGCAATCCTGGATTTTAGAGAATCGGGCAGAGTCGTTATTTGCTATATCACTGATTGCTCTACTGGTGATTATATTGTAGCCTCGGCATGTGATGCAATTTTGATGCATCCAAGTACCGAAGTACGTCTTATCGGTTTACGATCAGAACGTTCCTTTTACAAAGGGGCGTTAGACAAACTCGGCATCCGAGCCCATATCGAACATATTGGTGAATATAAATCCGCATCGGAATCTTTCACTCGAAGTGATATGTCCGATCCACATCGCGAAAATCAAAATGCAATTCTTGATGATCTGTACGACCAACTCACGACAGATATCGCAACTGCACGAGGTTGGACACCTGAATACGTTAAACAGCTGATTGATCAAGGTCCTTTCACTGCTAATCAAGCCCTAAAATTAAAAATTGTAGATGAACTTATTTATATGGATAGTCTGGAACACAGAGCCAACAAACTCGCAGAAAGCAAAATTACCCTTGTAAAAGTAAACGATTATCTAAATAGTGGATTATATCCACATAACTGGGCAGTTCCAAAACCCAAAATTGCGGTTATTGAAGCAGAGGGGATGATGTTAACTGGCGAGAGTTTTACGGACCCATTTACAGGAACGAAAGTGATGGGGGCTGAAACCATCGCGCGAGCAATCAGACACACACGGCAAAACGAATCGATTAAAGCAGTCGTTTTACGTATCGATAGCGGTGGCGGATTGGTCATCGCAGCAGATATTATATGGAACGAGCTCATATTACTCACCGTCACAAAACCACTTATCGTTTCTATGGCAGATGTTGCTGCTTCTGGTGGATATTATATCGCAGCACCGGCCGATGTTATTGTTGCGGAACCAGGTACAATCACTGGTTCCATAGGTGTAATTGGGGGAAAGTATAGTTTCAAGGGATTATATGAAAAGCTTGGTATCAAGAAGGAAATTATAACACGCGGGGCACATGCTGACTTTTACAGCAACTATAGCGACTATCCACCTGAGGAACAGGAGATCGTTCAGAAACAGATCAACGAAATTTATGAAGATTTTACATCCAAAGTTGCCAGGGGAAGAGCGCAATTAACAAAAAAAGAGGTGGATAAGGTCGCCCGTGGACGTGTATGGACAGGACGACAAGCAAAAGAAAACGGTTTAGTTGATGAACTCGGTGGACTCAGTAAAGCGCTCTCAATCGCTCGAGAACATGCAGGTTTGGATAATAAGGTGGTAGAGATAGTCCGATTACCTAAACGACCTTGGATAACACAATTATTGGGAAATATCCAACTGATATCTGAGAAAAGAGTATTCCAGATGTCAGATATTTATCAATTTTTTGGAGAAACCTTAAGCTTAAAATTAATCAATATCATCAAAAAGCATCGGATTTTTCTTTTGATGCCTTATGAAATAAACGTTGGTTAGTAATTCAAAATTGATTTAGATTGTAATTTCACAAGTCTGGGTACATGATAAAATTCAAGGTAAGTATTCAATGACACGAACCAATGAATTTGCTATTGCCAGAAAGAAGATGGTTCAAAACCAAATTGAAAATCGTGATATTCGGGATCCTGATGTATTGGCTGCGATGAGAAAAATTGAAAGGCATCTTTTTGTTACATCTGAATTTCGTAAATGGGCATACCATGATAGACCCCTTCCAATTGATAAGGGGCAAACAATTTCGCAACCCTATATAGTTGCATTGATGACAGAATTACTAAAATTAACCCCTAATTCGAAGGTGCTTGAAATCGGTACAGGATGTGGGTACCAAACTGCTGTGCTTGCAGAAATTGCCGAGGATGTTTATTCTATTGAAATTTTACCAGAACTTGCCAAAAGTGCTAAAACAAGGTTAAAAGCGCTTAACTATCGGAATATCCATCTTAAATGTGGAAACGGTTATCACGGTTGGATTGAACATGCACCTTACCATGCAGTTCTCGTAACAGCTGCACCGAAACAGATGCCGCATCGACTCACACAACAACTCGCTGAAGGTGGACGGATGGTGATTCCTGTTGGTTCGGATGTACAGGAGCTGTTTTTGATACAGAAATCTTGTGGTAAAGTTGAAACTACAAAAATTACTGGGGTTAGTTTTGTCCCGATGACAGGTACACCTTAGGAGAAAAAATGACGAAATTTAGATTAAAATGTATTTATGTCCTGTTCATGCTGCTATTTCTCACCCCGTATGCTTTTGCTGCCTTTAATGAAATTGGTGTAGGTGCTCGCCCCCTTGGTCTTGGGGGAGCGTTTGTCGCGCTCGCTGATGATAGCAATGCTGCGAACTATAACGCTGCGGGCTTAGCGTATATTGAGAAGGTGCAAATAGGTGCGACTTATGCACAACGGTTTAACGGACTTATTACCTATAATATGGTTGGCAGTGTTATTCCACTCGGTAGAATTGGGACCTTTGGGGCAAATATCGGTATTCTTTCGGAAGACTCTGATATTTATCAAGAACAAACGTTGCGTTTTTCTTATGGGAACACTCTTTTTAAACAATTAGGGGTTGGTGTTAACCTAAAGTTGCTTGGCATTAATTTTGATGAAGAAAATGAATTCGTTAGTGGCAATTCGTATTTTACACAAACTTCAAGTTCAGCTTTGTCCTTTGATGTCGGTTTGATTGCGAAACCGTTCAATAGTTTAAGTATTGGTATATCTGTAGAGAACCTACTTCCTGCAGAAATGAGCATTTCCGAGGCTAATACAGATTCAGTTCCCCAGAATATCCGTGCAGGTATAGTATACCGTCTTGAATCTATTGCTGGAATGAGTGCCCAAGGTGCTGCGATCAGTAATTTGTTGAAATCAACTTTAGGTACTGTTGAGGTTATGTCACGCAATGGTGAAATTTACACACGCGCAGGTGTAGAAATATGGTTAAATAAAACGGTCGCTATCCGAGGCGGTTATGGAATGAAAAATAGTGGAAATCCAGCTACGACCCTAAGCCTCGGTGGTAGTGCTAAACTTCTGATCAGCAACACAGCACTTCAACTTGACTACGGATTTCAGTTACTAACCGGAGACCTTCAGGACAATACAACACAACGGTTCTCTGTAAATTTTCTATTTTAAAGTAGGAATCATATACCATGAAAAACTCAGTTCTTATTTTTATTCTTATCATTAGCCTTCTTTTTGCGCAATATAGTTTTGGGGCAGTTACTTCAATTGGCGAAATAAATGTCGCAGGTGAAACGAAAGGTATTGTCCCTGCCAGTTCAACGGTGCCATTGATCGTAACACTTATAATTGATAGGTCATTGGCAGAACCTGGCGAAGAAATTAAGATTATTGAAATAATAATGCCGGCAGGATTTGTCCCTCAAGTGTCTGATTTTGATCATATCTTACGTGATGGGAAAAAACTGAATGCGAAAGCAGTCCTCTCCGGAAATGTGCTGCGTGTAGAACTTGTGCGAACGATCACCGATGATCAAAATTCAATCTTTGAAATCGGATTTGACTGTAGAACATCAAATAATGTTTTTGAAGCTGAGTTTAGAGTTCTGCTCCGTAATAGCAAGGACGAACCAATTGGTGAATTTATCCGTGAAGGACAAGCAGATGGTAAAGTAAATAACAACGATTTTACACTACAAGTAATCCCAAATGTACCACCGGCGCCGGTTCTCGGTTTTACAGCAGAAGCCGACAAAACCGGTGAAAATGATGTGACACTCCGCTGGGAAAAATCAACAGATCCTGATGTCAACGGTTACCTCATCTATAGAGATAAGGATTTCCAAATTAATGTGGAAAAACGTGCGTCAACAACGTTTCGTGATGTAAATGTACTTCCCGGAAATCATACTTATGAGATAACGGCCTACAAGACACTGTTTTTGCAATCAGAACGCTCGCCGATACAGACTGTAGAGGTATCAGAAGACACTGCTGCACCAGAGCCACCGATTATGCTCAGCGTTGTTACTTCAAGCGAAGGAGTAGAGGTTTCTTGGAAACCGAGTGTTAGTCGTGATGTATTGAAGTATCAAATTTTGTTCGGATCATCAGAATCTGTGACTTTAGAACTTCTCCCTAATGGTGAAATTTCTGCTGAGAAAGCCGCAAACGAATCTACTGAGTATAAATTTGTCGACAACAGACCTTTATCAATTGGGAGTTTTACTTATGCCGTAGTCGCTATTGACGAGGCTGATAACGAATCTGCGTTGATAAAGAAAAGACTTCGGATATTTGACAAACCATATCCTAATCCATTTACGCCGCTTTCAAATGACCCGGATTTTAATACCGTCGTCTTTCCAGCCCGTGTAATTGAAGATGTTGAAGGGGAATTTAGTGTACTTCTTTTTAATCTAAATGGAGTGCTTGTGAAAACCTTAACCGCACAACTTGGTGAAACACAACTGAAGTGGGACGGTAAAAATGAAAGCGGCGAAGTCGTTGAAAGCGGCATCTATATTTACCAATTACAAGTTGGGGATAGTTATAAAACAGGAACAATCATTCTGGCAAAATAGGGCACATCTATATTTTACCATTCATGATTTACAGTATTCGTTCCACAACAAAAGTGGCTGAAGCAATATTTTATGAATAATTTTTAGAAATATTTGACTTAATATTAGATACACAGGTATACTATAAAATAAGAATCTTCTCAGAAGAATTTTAAATTTATAAGGAGTTATCATGAACAGATTAAAGTCGTCTCTACAATTATCAAAAATCATCAAATTTTCAATCATTTGTACTTTAGCACTTGCCTTACCGGCTATGGCAGGATGGGTTGTAATACAAACAAGCGATACAGGCCATCGCGATTATATGTCTATTGCATTTACAGGAGAAAATACTGGATGGGTTGTAGGTTCAGCACTGCTTGATGATTTAGATAATCCCGGTTTCATCGGATATACGATGGACGGTGGGAAAACGTGGCAAAAATCGGATGTCAAACTCAGAGCAGATCTAACTGGAATCTTTTTCTTAGATGCTAATCATGGTTGGGCAGTCGGAGCAGATGGATTAATTGTCGGTACGAATAACGGCAAAGACTGGGAACGCCAAATATGTAAGGTGGACAAAGTTCTTCAGGTGAACACAGCACTTAAAAGTGTCTATTTTATCAATAAAGATGTTGGGTACGCTGTGGGGCAGAACGACACGATTGTTACAACAAAAAATGGCGGCAGAATGTGGGAAGCACTACAAGGCGGAAAAATGGCAGCAAACGTCGGAGACGATGAAGCAAGTATGTTCAATGCGATTCAGTTTCTTGACGAAAAAACTGGGTGGATTGCTGGCGTACGCCTTTTTCCTGCCACAAAGACGCAAAAGTCTATTATTCAGAAAACGACAGATGGAGCAAAAACCTGGGAATTACAAGAAACAGGAACAGAAGACATTCTTGAAGATATCTTTTTCCTTGATGCTTCAGTCGGTTGGGCAGTCGGTGAAAACGGTCTCATCCTCCACACAACCAATGGCGGTAAAAATTGGAAAACCCAGACGAGCGGAACCACAGAAACACTTCGAAACGTCCGATTTGTAGACAAATTTACTGGATGGGCAGTAGGCGGTGATTTCGGAGTTGGTGTTATTCTCAGTACCAACAGTGGTGGGAAAAAATGGGAAATTGAAGAAGCAAATCAGAAAATAGTCAGTGTATCTGTCCTTGATAAAAAGAATGCTTGGTTGGCAGGGGGACGCGGTTTAATCTTAAAGGCAGAATAATCTTAAATACACTTTAAAATATGTTACTGTCTAAAAGATGTTCGCATTTAAGGAAATAATTAGGGCACGCCGTGACTATAAACTCACGATTAGTTAAAAGGAGGAAATTTTGGGAAGCCCTACATTCGCCAAGCGGATGAGCCGCTTGGGAACAGAATCTGCTTTTGAGGTGTTAGCCAAAGCTAAAAGCTTAGAAGCGCAAGGTAAAGATATTATTCATTTAGAAATAGGTCAGCCAGATTTTTCGACGCCTATGAATGTGTGTGAAGCCGCGTTCAAGGCAATGCAAGATGGACATACAGGTTATTGTCCATCAGCAGGGATACCTGAATTTCGAGAAGTTGTCGCAGCACACATTTCTGAGACGCGCGGTGTAGATATCCACCCAGACGAAGTAACCGTTACGCCAGGTGCGAAGCCGATTATCTTTTTCACAATTTTAGCATTAGTTGATGATGGTGATGAAGTCATTTATCCGGAACCCGGCTTCCCTGTCTATGAATCTGTCATTGATTTTATTGGTGGCAAAGCAGTACCTCTTCCCCTCCGTGAGGATGCCGACTTTCGTTTTAGAATTGAGGATTTAGTTGATGCTATAACTACACGGACGAAATTGTTGATACTCAATTCACCGCAGAACCCAACAGGTGGGACCCTCACAGAAACAGACCTCGTTGCAATTGCTGAACTTGCTCAAAAACATAATTTTTATATTCTGACAGATGAAGTCTATTCTCGCCTCCTCTATGAAGGCACACATCAAAGTATTCTAAGCCTTCCCGGTATGAAAGACCAAACTATTCTGATTGATGGGCATTCCAAAACCTACGCAATGACAGGTTGGCGACTTGGATATGGTGTGGCACCACAAGAAATAGCGGATAAGATTACGCAGTTAACAATAAACTCAAATTCGTGCACTGCAACTTTTACCCAAATTGCTGGAATTGAAGCGTTAAAGGGACCGCAAACATTTGTTACAGAGATGGTTATAGAATTCCGCAAACGGCGCGATGCGATTGTGGACGGTTTAAATGCGATAGACGGCATGAGTTGTGTCAAACCGCTTGGTTCTTTCTACGTTTTCCCAAATGTCACACAACTTCCGCTTTCCTGCGAAAAACTTGCTGATTATTTGATGGATGACGCAGGGGTTGCCCTGCTACCTGGTACAGCTTTCGGAAAGTATGGAGATGGTTATCTGCGCCTTTCGTACGCGAATTCATTGGAAAATATCAAAGAGGCATTACGCCGAATAACAGTTGCAATTGCCAAATTATAGATAAGTTTGAGAAAATTTTAGTATGTCTCAAAAAATTAGTGCGCGTATTCCGGCAAGCACCACAAACTTGGGGCCTGGGTTCGATGTGTTGGGGCTTGCTTTGCAACTTTACAGCACTGTAACATTAGAAATTACAGGTTGCCAAACAGAAGTTGTAATTAGTGGGATAGATGTTAACAAGATACCAAGTACCCCTGAACATGTCGCATTTCAAGCCGTAGAGTCCATTTTCCTACGAAGCGGTGTGCAACAACCCAAAGGTTTAAAATTAAGTATAGCGAACGGAATTCCGGCGATTCGCGGTTTAGGTGGAAGCGGAACAGCGATCCTTGGAGGGCTACTGACAGCCAATTTCTTGTGTGGTAATCCTTTTTCGGACTCTGACCTTCTTAATTTTGCTACAGCCATAGAGGGACATCCAGACAATGTTGCTGCCTCTCTGTATGGCGGTATGGTGATTTCAGTGCAAGAGGAGAAACACATTCATACGATTCAGTTAGCATGTGACCCTGCTCTTCACGTCGTACTCGCTATACCGGAATTTACATTGTCAACGCAGAAAGCACGGAGCGTTTTACCAAAAACCATTGATTTTGCGGATGCTATCTATAATATAAGCAGAAGTTCCTTATTAGTCGCCAGCATTGCTACCGGGAAATTGGAAATGCTACCAGTGGCAATGAAGGACAAACTGCATCAACCCTATCGTAGTACTTTAATTCCTGGATTCGATGATGTTGTCGAAGCTGCAACATCTGCGGGGGCACTCAGTATTGCATTAAGCGGTGCGGGGCCAACCGTCGCGGCATACTGTTTGAATAATATGGACCGTGTTGGAAACCAGATGCAAGATGTGTTTAAACAACACGGTATTTCATGTGAAATTATGGCGCTTAGTGCTGATCTGGAAGGCGCAAAAATCTGGAGTAACGAAGACGAAAATCCATAATTATCTGGTATTTCTCAAAAGCACTCAGAAGCCAATATCTCTCAATATGAGGTATGGCGAACGTATTTTTATGCTTGTATAGGTGTCTTGTTCTTATAGTCATTGGGTTTAGAACAATTATAAGAAATCGCAAATTATATAATCTACAGTAAATTTTGCCAGAACGTGAAACGTTAGGAAAAACAATGTCTAATTTTTATGCAGAAAGTATCTCTTACCTGCTAAACCAATTCAATACCGACTTAGAATACGGCTTGAGCCACGCTGATGTAGAAAAGCTAAGGGAACATTACGGTGAAAACGAATCGTCTCCCAAAATAGACGTTTCGCAAATTAAATTGTTCTTTGAGCAACTACTTAACTGGAGATTACTACTTTTAGTGCTTGCTGTAGCAGTTTTCGCATTTTTCATTGATATTCCGAAAACTGCACTTATTGGCGGAATCCTGATTTTTTCTTGTTGTTGGTCATCTATAGTTGCAATTAGTTTCCGACGTAAACACAAAAAACGTATGGCACAATTCAATATCAGCGTTTCAGTAATTCGTCAAGGTACAGAAGAAAAATGTGATCCATCCGATATTGTGCCAGGCGATCTGCTTCTACTTAGACCTGGTGATTACATTCCTGCTGATGCCCGAATAGTGCAAGCAGACGGGTTAAAAGTTAACGAATCTGCTTTATTTGGGAGTAGTGGTTCGGCGGCCAAAACCTTTAGAGAGATTAAGGAGGCTGGACTTCCTCCGGAAAAGCAGGCAAACATGGTTTTTGGAGGCACATACGTTGATGCTGGAGTAGGCAATGCAATTGTCATCAGGACAGGCGACAAATTAGAAATGTACCAGAACCGTGGGCACACACGCTCTTTACCGAGTGAGATGACTGTCGCAGAGAATCAGATAAAATTTTTAAAAGATATTTTAAAGGTTGCCGGGCTGGTAGTGGGCGGAATTGCGATTTCTATTTTCTGGTGGCAAAATTCTCAGCAGAATGTACCAACAGATTGGAAAGAATTCCTTAAATTCGGTTTAATCTTTGCAATTGCAGCAACTCCACATGACCTGGTATTGCTATTACACTCCATTCTTGATCAGAAAACCTCTGGTGTGCTTGAAAAAGGAATCGCTCTACGCGACAGCCATTTCCTTGAGAAATTGAATCGTCTGACCTCATTTTGTTCTGATGAAAGAGGTATCGCAAGTACAAAATCTCTTACAATTTCCAATATCTTTGTTGATCTACAAATGGTGAATCGTCCAATGTGGGATAATTGGTTAAATTCGCTCAAATCACAATCACCAGAGGAAAAAAGCAAACGAATTAATGATATCCCTGCAAGATTTCAAATTCCGCAAGGAGCTCCTGGTCTTGTGTTAACTGCGGGATTAGGAACTTCGGGGGAACGCTATTACGATAGGACAGGTGTTGATCATGCTCATCAACTGGTTATCCAAGATACAATGGAACAACTCGGGTATAAATTAGCAGACTTAAAATCTAATATGCAGCTTGTTTCAAAATACCCATGGACACCTAACTTTGGCTATGAACTTCATGTGTTTAAATCGGGAGAAAACGAGTATCTGAACATTATTTTTGGCGATGCGCGCAATGTGCTTGAGGCGTGTGATTCTATTCTTGTAAACGGAGACGTAACCGAATTTTACTATGAACAGTACGAAGTGTGTAATGAAATCCTGAATTACATGCAAAATCCCAGAGATTCGGTCTACGGTGTGGCGTCACTAAATTCGGAGGTGCCACTCACACCACAAGAAGTCCAGGGAATGTCCACTTTTTTAGGATTCATCAGTTTTTCAGTTACCGATAACGACGCGACAAAAGAAGTGATAAAATCATTCTTGGACACGGGGTTAAAAATTATCCTAATCAGCGAAAGTGAAGAACAAGCTACAACAGATTTAGCTCGAGAATTAGGTCTCGTCCACAGCCGAAACGCAGTCGGAACAAGAGAAGAGATCAGGGACCTATCTACACAGGAGTTTGACAAAGAAGTTCCAAATTGGAATGCTTATTCTCAACCGACAGAAGAACAACGTAGGAATATTGTTCTGAGTCTGAAACGTCACAACCATTCTGTAGGATATTTAGGTCAAAATGCGACTGACCAACGCGCCATGATTACTGCAGACCTCGCATTTGCGGATACAAGATATGCCTCACACTTTGCTCAAGAACATGCTGACTGCTTGATAGTGCAAAAAGGGTTCAAAGCAGTTAAGGACTGCTTGCTCTATGCACGAGAAGCCTACCATAACCTTTCTGGTGCACTTCGATGGTGTTTTTCTTGCACACTGGCACAATTTTTAACTGTTGTTTTTGGATTAATTTTACATGGTGGCTTCCAATTTGAGATGCCCCTCACACTCACACAAGTCGTCTGGGTTCAATTTTTAACGACGTTGCTCCCAGCAATCGGGTTAGGTTATGAAAAAATATCCGTGGATGAAAAGCAGCATCGTCCTGGGAGGGCAATCATGCTTCTTCCAAATACTGCTATGATTGACATCATTTGTCGGAGTTTTGTTATTAGTTTTATGACAATTATTCATTTCTTAGTGCTGACATCGTCAGGTGCTGAATCTAACCTTGAAGTAGCACGGACTGCAGCCTGTACTACTCTGATTTTTGCGCAGATTGTTGCGTACTTTCAGTGCACGCGCTATCCATGGGAATCTCTTTTTAAAAGAATGTTTGCCAATACACGTTTATTTGTAATTTTTATTATTGTGATAGGCATTCACGTATCAGCAATGTATATTGGACCGGTGCAAGATATATTAGAAATCGTGCCACTTGAGAAGGAATGGATAGTGACGTCTTTATGTAGTCTAATCTTACTACTTTTACCGTTAAATCTGGCAATCAATCCGCGCAAAGATAGGACTTAGACCCAGAACCCGTAGGTTGGTATACCTGCTACAATTCCGATAATTGTCCATAGACTACCTACCGTGAACTCACCGAGAATCAGCCCTAAAAAGAACGGTGCTACCTTTCTATACCTCACAGGTCCGGCATATTTGAGAATAATCAATTTTATTAGCCAACTCATAAAAAGGCAACCCCATGTAACGTGCATGCCCCAGCTGGTAGAAATAGCAAACCCGGCAGGATGAAACGGCCACCACACAAATCGCATTCGAAATAGCATCAGCACGGTTGTCAGTAGGAATCCAAAACCTGTGAATATACTTTCTGGGATAAGCGTATCAGTAGGAGATTGAAGCCAGCCTGTTAGACGGCGGTAGGGTTCTATACCGAATGCGCTCAAAGATGGCCAATATGCGCGTACTTCCATTCCTAATCGATAACCTCGGTCAATTAAAGCCCAGAAGCCTGCCAACGATCCTAACACAGCGGCTAACATTAAAGCGAAGATTATTCGCCGCATTGTCATATTCGTCCGTTCCATAATTTTAAAGCCTTCTAACTGATGCGGCATAGGGTGGCTTCGATACGCACGATTAATAAACCAAAACATTGAAAACATGATGAGGTTACCTCTACCTAACCTGCGTGTGCCGACTACCCGTGTTAAGATTTGGTCAGGACCAGAATAGTGTAAATCATGCACGGGAGTCCCCAACTCAGCACGCATACGTGTAATTGCAATAGAAATCATATAGTAGATAGCAAAAAACGCAAGCATAACACCTATGTTGGCACCGCCATAATAGCAAAAAATAACTAAGAAAACTATTACAGCGATTAACCCCAGCACAGCTGCTCTATAAGAGATCGCTTCATTTTCATCTTCTTGTAAATTGTTTCGCCTGAAAAGAGCTCGTCCTACCTGAAGTAGATGCCTGCGACTTGCCCATATAGCAAGAACGCATAAGGCAATATACCCTCCAGATGCTTGCTCGTTTGTATATGGAAAACGGGGCAGATTTCGAAATCCAAACGCTGCACCTGCAACCCGCATTAACCGCCAATATAAAAAGAAAAACCAGCAGGAAAATGAGAGGTCAAGTGGAATAAAAAACCCCAGTCCAATTGCAAACGGGTAGAGAGAAAAAGGGATTCTACCCATCGCGTTCCATGGACTCTCTGTGAAAATCTGATAACTCTGAATACGTGTACGTAACTCGGGTAGAAAAGGGTATAGAAAACTAATGCCATTCCATAATGCCAAGCCGCCAGCGATACCAAAACCGAGCCACATGAGCTTATTCTGAAAAAGACGATTAGAAGGGGTTTCTGTAAGATGAAGGGGAAGGTGTATTATGGGGTAACTTAGCTTTTCATATTCAATCCACTGTTTTCGGATAATTATATTAATGCAAAGCATGCCGAAAACCAACACACTAATAAAGATTGTCCACCACAAAACGGGTGTTGCCCAACCAAGTAGGGTTTCGAATGTATAGAGTGGTAGATCGCCTTCATAATAACCTTGTAGTAGATTGCTTTTGCTAACCGTGAGCCATTCTGGCAGAAAGGGAAGAAACAGTTGTTGCCATTCATTTTCAGGCGTGGCAAAACGGAATGCATGTCCTAACATCGGCACTAAAATCTCAAGCATATCGTGCCCGGTGATTCCTGAAGCAATGGAAAGCATCAGGTATACAACGACTAACTCGCTTTGAACTAATGCAATTCGTGGGAGAAAACGCCGCAGCAACTGGTTGAAACCGATTACCACGAACAGACTGAAAATAACGTTGAAAAAGAGTGAAATCGTAACAGGGTGCCCCGAATAACGGATTACCTCCATCTCAATAACCCAATAGCAATTTATCGGAATTAGGATTACAGCAATTAGAATGGATTTTAGCGTAACCCCGTGGGCAGGAACTTGGGAGGAGGTCGACAATACGGGTTTTTGGGTTTCCATATAGTATCTGATTCAATTTCACGGGGATTTTTTTTATGTAGTCTACCGCAATGTGCTTGGGTTGTCAACTGCTATTTTACAGATGGGATAGAGCCATTCAATTGTCGAAAATAAGTTGTGTCTATGAGTTATATCAGGTGTGGCGTGAAAAGTAACGCTACATTAAAAAGAAAACTGAAATCATTGAGGTGAAAAATGACAAAAACAAAGTCTCGTCATCTGCATATCCAAACAGACACTCAAACTCATAGGTAAAAATATCAACAATTGAATATCTTTGGGCAAAGTAAAGATTTTCTTGACATTTCTGTTAAGAGGTGTTATAATTTAGTAAAGAAAATTAAAAGTTTCAGAAATACCCGTAATAATTAACAAAGACGGGTTGTAATAAAATTGAATAGATTACCAAAAAGCGTTGAAAGGGAGGAGTAGGTCCTCCGGACTTGCAAGAGAGGAAGACTCACAGGCTGAAAGGTCTTCTCAAGTGCCTACGACTGAAGGTCGCCCTGGAGCTGCTAATCTGAACGACTGTAGGAGCGATCTCCGATAAGTAGGATTAGTCGGTGTGATGTCCGTTATCGCATCCCAAGAGTGCTTTTCCTTGTTCAAGGTTTTAAACATTTTTGAAATAGGGAAAGAATTGGAGTGGTACCACGGTAAGGTTATTTTATCAATCCTTCTCGTCTCCAGATCGGAACGAGGAGGTTTTTACTTTCAACAAGTTTACGGCACAATGGAATGTGTCTACTACCGTTGATGAGGGAAATTGGCATGGAACTTTCAGGAGCGCGAATCCTGGTTGATTGTCTCAAACGTGAAGGTGTCGAATATATTTTCGGTGTGAACGGTGGCGCGGCCATGCCGATTTTCGATGCCCTATATGACGAAACAGAAGTAAAATTGATTCCGATGCGGCATGAACAAGGAGCTTCGCATGCTGCTGATGGATATGCACGCGTCACGGGGAAGGTCGGTGTTGCACTTGCTACCTCCGGCCCCGGTGCAACTAATCTCGTTACTGGAATCGCAACTGCCTATATGGATTCAATTCCGATGGTGGCGATTACCGGACAAGTGCTTACGCAATTTATTGGCAGCGATGCTTTTCAGGAATGTGATGTTATTGGCGTCACCCGACCAATCTGTAAACATAGTTATCTCATCAAAAGTTGCGATGAGGTTGCAGATGTTGTTACAGAAGCATTTCACATCGCAAGTACAGGAAAACCTGGGCCCGTTATAATTGACATTGCTAAAGATGCCCAAAGAAAAGAGACGCTGTTTAAGTATCCAGAGACAGTTGATATCCGCAGTTATAAACCGCAAGTGCATGGTGATCCCGCGCAAATTGCAAAAGCCGCAGCATTAATTAAGGAAGCAGAAAAACCGATGCTTTATGCGGGTGGTGGTGTTGTGCTGGCAAATGCAAGCCAAGAACTCCAAGAGTTAACACTAAAAACACAAATTCCTATCACCGTCACATTGATGGGGCTTGGCGCATTTCCCGAAACGCATCCATTGGCAATGGAGATGCCTGGCATGCACGGTTCTTGCTGTGCCAATTATGCTTTCACTGATGCTGACCTTATTGTTGCCATCGGCGCAAGATTTGATGACAGGGTTACCGGTGACCTTGACAAATTCGCACCGAACGCTAAAAAAATACATATTGATATTGATGCGTCCTGTATCGGGAAAAATGTGCAAGTAGATGTGCCAATTGTTGGTGATGCGAAAAACGTCCTTACTGAACTAAATAAACAGGTAGGACCAACAGATATTGACCCGTGGCGTGCTCAAATTCAGGAATGGAAACAGAAATATCCGTTTGAATATGAGCAAAAAGGCAACAAAGTGATGCCGCAATATGTCATAGAGCAGATTTATGAACATTATAGTGATGCGATTGTCGTAGCAGATGTTGGGCAACACCAGATGTGGGCGGCACAATATTTCAAATTCACTGAACCGCGTCAGTGGCTGAACTCAGGTGGTCTCGGCACAATGGGTTTCAGTTTGCCTGCCGCAATCGGCGCACAACTCGGATGTCCTGACAAAACCGTTGTTAATATCAACGGTGATGGCTCTTATATCATGACCATTCAAGAATTAGTGCCTGCGATTACGATGAAGTTACCGCTAAAAATCTTTATCATCAACAATATGTATTTAGGGATGGTGCGGCAATGGCAGGAGCTTTTCCACAACAAACGTTATTCCGCTGTGGATTATCACGACAACCCTGATTTCGCCTTGCTTGCACAAGCATTCGGTGCAACTGGTCTTCGCGTTGAACACCCTGAAGATGTTGAACCCGCGTTACTCAAGGCAAAAGGGATTAATGATGGGCCTGTCGTGATTGACTTTATTGTTGATGAAGATGAGAACGTATTCCCGATGGTGCCTGCTGGGGCAGGACTTGGAGATGTTATCCGTGGGCTTTCCTGATCTTCCTAAACCAATTCGGTAGATGTGGTTAGGAAACCGCATCTACCCACTATAGATCAAAGGACGATTTAGTAAGTAAATATAATGAGCAAAGAAGAACGACACATCTTTTCAGTTTTAGTCGAAAACCGATTTGGCGTCCTTGCACGCGTTGCAGGGCTTTTCAGTGGACGCGGTTTTAATATTGACAGCCTCAACGTCGCTGAAACTCACGACAAGAGCATCTCACAGATTACCCTTGTTACGCATGGCGATGCACAGATAATTGATCAAATCTATCAACACTTGAATAGGTTGATTGACGTTATTGAGGTTACAGACCTTTCTACCGTAACACATGTTGAACGTGAACTTGTTCTTATTAAGGTTGCTACCGATGATCCGCAAAAACGCACCGAGATTCTACAAGTTGCAGAAGTCTTCCGCGGACGGGTTATAGATATGAAACCTGCCTCCCTTGTGCTTGAGATTACCGGCGATGAGGGTAAATTGAAAGCAGCGATTGACATTTTCAACACGTACGGTATTCTTGAGTTAGCACGCACTGGCAAAATTGCGATGATGCGGGGTGCTACAAAATAGGACTTATACCCAATTAACCTAATTTGTAGCATAGTCGTAGGGCGGGTTTCGCAAACTCAACCCATAAGCGTCAATTTAAGGAAAAATGCAAGATTTTTTCTTGTCCGAGCGAGTTTTGCTCGCGACATCGGACGAGCGTTCGCGAGCAAAGCTCGCTCCTACAGAAGAAAATCGGGGTTGAAAACCCGCCAAATGCGCTTGGCAGAATACCACAGGCGTATTCTGCCAAGCGCATTTGGCGTTGATTCACTCCCACAAAAAATATACCCTTAAATTGACACCCGCTGAATGCCAAAAGGCATTCATAGCGTTGATTTATGGGTTTCGCAAACTCAACCCGATCTACGATACTTTCGGTTAAATTTATCATAAGAATATTCTTAAAACTAAATACCCCTGAATGCTTCTATTATCCACTTGACAAAAACTTTAAGGTAAGATATTCTGTTGATGTTACTAAAAAAAAAGAACTGCAGAAAGAAGCAAAACAAGTCAGAGAAGGGAGGGGAATTAATTTGAAGTTTCGCAAAAATTTCATGACGATCAGTTGTCTATTAATATTGATTTTAGGTTATCAAAATGTTGATGCACAACAAGATATCGCACAAGAGGTTTATGCGATCTTTGAGAAATCTTGCTTAGGTTGTCACGGAGAATCCGGCGCACATAAGGACAGCCTCCTGATTGACCGCACAGCACTTGTTGATAGTCAGGTCGTCCTCCCAGGTGCCCCAGCAAACTCAGAGTTCTATAAACGGCTACTTGGGCCTACTGAAAATGGTCCGCAAATGCCACTCAATCTACCGCCGCTCTCACAGGACGCAATTGAAACGGTTGCACGTTGGATTACTGAAGGCGCGCCAGATTGGGACGTGCAGCGTGACATCAATTTCATCACTACGGACACAATACTTGACACCATTCAAACGCATCTAAAATCGCTTGATCCGTTTGACCGCCCCTCCGCACGGTATTTTACGTTGACACATCTCTATAATGCAGGTGAAAGTCCGCAGACACTTAGCGAGTATAGAATTGCTCTCTCTAAACTGATAAATAGCCTTTCGTGGAAATTTGAGATCACAAACCCGACACCCATTGATACAGCACAAACAATCTTCCATATTGACCTGCGGCACTACGAATGGAGAACCAGAACCGATGTCTGGGCACTCATTGAACAGACATATCCTTACAACATTGAATTTGATACGGAAACACAAGCAGGGCTACTTGAAAAGCTGACACAACTCCAAACTGAAACGGGCAGCACGGTGCCGTTTATCAATGCGGATTGGTTTCTTGCAACTGCCTCATTACCACCGCTCTACCACGACATTTTGGATTTGCCACAAACAGACCGTGTGTTGGAAGCACAATTAGAGGTAAATGTCGCGAGTAATATCAGGAATGCACCAGGGATAAATGTCTGGCGTGCAGGCTTCAACGATTCTGGTGTTTCAACAAACAACCGCGTTGTGGAACGACACACATCTCGCAACGGTGCATATTGGAAAAGCTACGACTTTGCAGGAAGTGCGGACTCACGAAATATCTTTACACACCCGCTTGATTTCACACATGATGGTGGCGAAATCATCTTCAATCTACCGAATGGGTTGCAGGCGTATTTTTTGGTTGATGCTGACGGTACCCGACTGAACGAGGCGCCAATTGACATCGTTTCTAACCCAGCAGCCAGTGATCCGACGGTGCGGAATGGGCTTTCCTGTATTGGTTGCCACACACAAGGCATGAAAAAGTTTACAGATAGTGTACGCGCGGCGATTGAAGCAGATCCAAACCCACCCTATAACAAAGCACAAGCACTAAGACTCTATCCCGAACAGTTTGTACTCGATGATTTGTTGCAAAAAGATACAAATAGATTCCTACAAGCACTGGAAAAAATTGGCGGTCCGTTCGACGATGACGAATCGAGACAACGATTCCTGAAGCGACATGAAAACGAACCGGTCCAAAGGTTTCATGAGGTGTTTCAAGCACCGTTAAATGCATCACACGCTGCTGCCGCAGTCGGCTTAGAAACAACAAAATTCCTCACACAGATAAGTGAGAAACAGAGCCTAAAAAACTTGGGATTACAAACACTCATAGATGAGAACGGCACTGTGAAACGGGATGCGTGGACATCGAATTTTCACGATGTGATTTCTGCATTGAATACGCCTGATAGTGATCTGCCGCCAGTTGTTGAACGTCCTGAGCGAATTCCTGGTGCTGGTGTTTATATTCCTGATGCAAACTTACGTGCTGCAATTGAAGAAGCACTTGGTAAAGCTGCTGATGAAGTGACTACGGTGGAGGATATGGAGACGTTGACAGAACTTAAGGCGGAGAAAAAGGAAATCAATGATTTAACAGGACTTCAGTTTGCAAAAAATCTGGAAGTGTTAAAGATTGGAGGAAATCCGATATCCGATCTATCATCACTCGCAACTTTAAAGGCATTAAAAGAACTTGACATTAACTGGACCCAATTGTCCGATCTATCACCTTTGGCGGGACTAGTGAACTTGCAGCATCTGGAAGCATGGAGCAAAGACAACACAGTATCTAATTTATCTCCGCTCGCGAACTTGACTAACCTTAAACATTTGGACATGAGTGGTAGCAGAGAAATAACGGACATATCGCCTCTCGCAAAATTAACAGGTCTAACATATCTGCGTCTTTACGATAACGCAATAACGGACATCACGCCTTTAGCAGGATTGATCAATTTGAAATACTTGTTTGTAGAGGCAAACCACACAGTCTTAAACCTTGCTCCTTTAGCCAATTTAACGCGCTTAGAATTGCTGCAACTTGCCAACAACAAAATTTCGGATGTATCTCCGCTTTCAGGTTTAACTACGTTAGAAAATCTATATCTTAACCACAACAATATAAAAGACATAGTATCTCTTGTTTCTTTGCGTAATTTGACAAAGTTATGGCTTCAAGGCAATTCCATTTCAGATATATCACCTTTGGCAGGGTTAATCAACTTAAAAGAGCTCAAGCTCACCAACAATCCGATAACTGATTTCTCACCTTTAACGGAGCTTTTTGAAAATACAAATATAGTTTTTAATGTTACTATTCCAGATGTGAACCTCCGCGCCGTTATCGCAGATGCGCTCGGCAAAGAGGATGCTACTGCTCCGATTACGCTTGAAGAGATGGCAACGTTAACAACTCTAAGAGCAAGTAACAAGGACATTAAGGATTTAACAGGACTTGAGTATGCAACAAATCTGACTGAATTAAGTATCGGTTGGAACCCAATAACGGATCTCTCGCCTCTCACAAGATTAACAAAAATGCGTGAGATATATTTTCATGATACACAAGTTTCTGACCTTTCGCCACTTGCCTCCTTGTACGACCTTGAAGTGATAAATGCTGCACATACCCGTATATCAAGTCTTGCTCCCTTGGCAGGACTTACAAAACTGAGAAAGTTAGAAACCATACATTCTGATATATCGGATTTGTCCCCCCTTGAAGGATTGACAAACTTAACAAGATTGTACTTATATGACTGCCAAGCAACCGACCTTTCTCCCTTAAAAGGCTTAACAAATCTTAGATGGCTGGGGCTTAATCATAGCGATCACATATCGGATTTTTCCCCCATGTCGAGATTAACAGAGTTGAGGCATCTTGACCTGTCCGATACGGGGATTTCGGATCTTACTCTGTTAGCAGACTTGGTTAATTTGGAAACGCTGATACTGAACGCAAACCGAATCGTAGATGTCTCGCCCCTTGCCTCTCTGCGTAACTTGAAAAATTTACAACTTCACGAGAATAACATCTCCGATTTCTCCCCCTTAGATGGCATACGCGAGACTATAGAAGTATTCACCTGGTTTGGTAACCCTGCCTTTCCACAAGGCGGTCCAAATATTGAGGGCCCTTGGCTATGGCTGACTTTGCCTGTAAAAGTAGACAAAGATGTCGATTATTTAGCAAAAGCATCCGACAATAAATCTACAGAACAACAGGTTGCTACTCTCGGTGCTTCAGAGGGCACTGTGATAGGAAACAGTGCATGGTCAGTCGGGATGCTTGAGCCTTACCATCCGAATCCGAATAACTTCAAGGACAATAAGACGAATCTTAGAAGATTATTAGACTCTCAAGACGCTATTGCATCCAATACCTACGGACAGACGTTTGTTGTCTACGGTTCTATGACTTTGTATTCTCCGAAAATACAGCAGACGAAAATATTTATAGGTGCCAGTGCGGGGCAGAAAATCTATCTTAATGGCAAGTTAGTGCATCAAGACTATACAAACTATTCCCATGGAGCACACAATGTTGGTTACCGAACATTTTTTCCTGTGACGTTACAAAAAGGGAAAAATGTATTGTTGGTAAGGCTTGATGGGTTGAAGGCACATTATGATCTATGGTCTCTTTTCTTCGGATTTGAACCTGGCACGGAGTATACTGTGTTAACTCCTGGTGTCGGTTTCACATTTTCTGCAACAGAGACAACTCTTCTTACAGATGATACGTTTACACTCAATCTCAATGCAGAAAACATCACTGATTTAGCAGGGTGGCAAGCCGATATTGCGTTTGACCCAAACGTACTTGAAGCAGTTGAAGTCACCGAAGGCGATTTCTTGAAGTCGGAAGTCGGCACCACCTTCTTCCAAGGTGGTACGATTGATAACACGGCAGGGAAAATCACAGATCTATTTTCGGCGCGGATAGCTGAAAGTGGTGTTAGCGGCACTGGTACACTGCTATCGGTAACATTCAAGGCAAAAGCTGGTGGCGAAACACAAGTGACACTGGAAAATTTTGAGTTTAGTTCTATCAGTGGTGGCATTATTCCTGCTGTTTCCCCTAATATTACCATCACTGTAGGAGAATATCCCCCGTGGGATGTGAATCAAGATGGACGTGTGAGTGTTCAGGATATTGTTCTTGTAGCGAATGACTTGGGGGCAGGCGCGCCTGCCAATTTGCGAACGGATGTAAATCGCGATGGGGTTGTCGACGTCCAAGACCTTATCCTTGTTCAAGAACACCTGGGTGAGTCAACGGATTCTGCTGCGTCTCCTATACTTGCAATAGACAACAAGAGACTCACGCCTGCAATGGTCCAATCTTGGATAAAACAGGCGCAGCTTGAAGATGACGGTTCCATTGCTTTCCGACAAGGTATTGAGAATCTTCAAAAACTTTTAGCATCACTGCTCCCTGAAAAGACAGCACTGCTACCAAACTATCCCAATCCGTTCAACCCAGAGACGTGGATCCCGTATCACCTCGCGAAATCCGCAGAGGTTACTTTAACTATCTATGCTGCGAATGGTGCTGTGGTGCGAACATTAACATTAGGGCATCAGGTTGCAGGCATCTATCAGAGCCGTCCTCGTGCAGCGTATTGGGATGGTAGAAATGAGGTCGGTGAGTCTGTTGCAAGTGGTGTCTATTTCTACACGTTAACCGCAGGCGATTTCACTGCAACGCGGAAGATGTTGATTTTGAAGTAACGATATTAGGATGGTAGGATTGGATTATGAGGCACTGTACAAGATAACAATAATCCTGGTTAAGACATAAACAGAAAAGATTCAAAAGAGAGGAACAGATTTTAT
Organism: Candidatus Poribacteria bacterium; assembly: GCA_022825825.1. Taxonomy (GTDB): domain Bacteria; phylum Poribacteria; class WGA-4E; order WGA-4E; family WGA-3G; genus MSPOR6. The sequence continues at coordinate 30,349 of JAJDWA010000005.1, read as the reverse complement.
GGCAACAATTTACTACGATAGCGATGCCAATTTTGATTTATTGAAAGAACGCACCGTCGCCATCATCGGTTATGGCGCACAAGGCAGGGCACAAGCGCTAAACCTACAAGACAGCGGCGCAAACGTTGTTGTTGGCTTATACGAAGGCAGTCGCTCAAAAGCACGCGCAGAGGCAGAAGGCTTAACCGTCAAAACAGTTGAAGAAGCATCAGCAATGGCAGACATCGTTCAGATTCTCATCCCGGATGAAAAACATTCTGCCGTGTATCGTGAGCAGATCGCACCGAATATGCAAGCAGGAAACATGCTGATGGTATCACACGGATTCAGCGTCCATTTTGGACAAATTGTACCTGCTGATGCTATAGATGTCACGATGATTGCTCCGAAGGGGCCGGGTTCGCTTGTCCGTGAAGTATTTGAAGGCGGTGGTGGTGTGCCGTGTCTCATCGCTATCCATCAAGACACTACCGGTGCGGCGCGCGACATCGCGCTCGCTTATGCAAGGGGCATCGGCGGCACACGCGCTGGAGTCATTGAAACGACATTTCGCGAGGAAACTGAAACCGATCTCTTCGGTGAACAAGCCGTGCTGTGTGGCGGTACCGCTGCGCTCATCAAAGCCGCTTTTGATACACTTGTTGAAGCGGGGTATCAACCTGAAATGGCATACTTTGAATGCCTCCACGAATTGAAATTGATTGTTGACCTCATCTACACTGGCGGGTTGAGCAAGATGCGTAACGATGTGAGTAACACCGCTGAATATGGTGACCTAACGCGCGGACCACAACTCATTGACGATGATGTTCGGGAAAAAATGCGTCAAATTCTAAAAGACGTGCAAGGTGGTGTTTTCGCACGAGAGTGGGTGCTTGAAAATCAGGCGAATCAACCTGTGTTGCAAGCACTTCGCAGACAAGAATCTGAATTGGAAATTGAAGAAGTCGGAAAGAATTTGCGAAGTATGATGAGTTGGCTTGACGAATAGTTGTAATCCTTTATAGGCGCGGTTACAAACCGCGCCTTTTCTACTACGTATTCAGTAATTCCTGTAATTTCTGTGAACGATATTCAAAAATCTTTTCTATATCGGGTCGAACCAAAAATTTGTTAATCAGCTGTCCTCCAAGCACAGCGTATTCGACCTCGTCTCCTACAAGTGTTCCCTCATCAGTTTCAACAAATGTGTGTTTATGTATCCAACATCGATAGGGTCCTCTGCGTTGTTCATCTGCGAAAAAATGCGGCGGATTCCATTCGGTAATTTCGCTCTGCCATCGGACAGGAATACCACGGAGTTTCAAACGATAATCTATCAGTGTACCAACAGCCATCTCAATCGGACGAGGTGTCAGCACTACAAAATTGAGCCATGGTGGCGTAATCTCTGCAAGGTTATGTGCGTCAGAAAAGTATGAAAAGACCTCGTCACGCGGTTTTTCAATTAGCTGCTGTGTTGAAAACGTAAAAGTTTTCATTTTATCCCTCCCAGATTTTCCGTTTGTTTAATGACAGCTATTCTTCAAGATAGTTATCATTTACATAACGCGTAATCAACTCAATCTCTTCTTCTTCAAGATAAAGCCCATTTTCGATCATCCGAGCGATCATTTCGGTTGTTTCCTCTTTAGACCGAGGCGGGTAATCTTCTACATCTGTAAGAGGATGGCATTGCGAGCATTTATCTTCAAAGAGTGCTTTTGCTTCCGCTTCATCATGACTATCTGCAGTTGCCGATTCTTCCTCCATAATAGATGCTGCGATTTGAACAGCTGCTTTTGCTTCATCAGTCCGCATCTGTTCTACCCGTTGCTGTTTGACTGCTGTCTTAATGTCAGGTGTGATTGCGATAAGATACGTGGAAACGCTCCACTCCTCTTCTTTGAAGATCGGTTCACCGATAACAGGTTTTATCGCCATACGATTAACCAGACGCACCCAGCCTGGCGGTGTGCGTGGTTTGGCAAGAATTGTCCGTAAATCATGACAGACAACACATTTACGTTGTAACACATGTTGTCCTTCACGGAGTTTCCGCTTTGACGCTAATTGGTCAAGTGGTGCCTCCGACGGTAAGCCAGCGGTTTCAATCAACTTTCGGGTTCTGGCGATACCATCCTCACTAAATGCCCTTGTTTGTGTTCGTAGCACAGTTTCACGAAATGTGAACGGCACTGACAACCCTATCAGTAGATAGGTACAAATGAGTAAAGAAACACCGATATACGGCATAGCTTCTTCAAAATGCCGAAAAAACCGAAGAATAGCAACCTTAACCAGAATTAACACACCGATAGTGATCCCAAGCATTAAATGTGCTACAGTGCGCGGCGGTAATTCGACCTGATAATTCCACAAGCGTGGCACCATGTGCCACATCATAAAAATGTAAAGGACAGCATAAGCATAGCCAAGGCACCGATGTAGCAGCATCAATGATCGCGGGGCTTCACTCTTATGTGTTTCTTTATCAAATGGGTAACCCCATAACTTGAACATCAAGAAAACGGAAGCATTGGCTAAACCTAAAAAGACTAATCCGAGAATAGCACTTGTTGAAGCAGACATTATAAAATTCCTTTCGTGGTATTACGTCTCCAGAGTCGGACGATTCAATCGTGAATGATATGGCGGTTCCATAACTGCTCGCTGCCGTTCGTTCGCCCATTCAGGAATAGAATAAGCAGGCACATAAGCCATGTTGCCCGCAGTGTACCGCGTTAAAATTGAACGGCGTGGATGGTCTGCTGTCCACGGAAGTGTTCCATGCGTTACTGCCTCTGTGAAAATTATAACATCTCCAGCATCACAGACGAGTTGTCGGATATGTTCTTGGTGTTTCTGGTAAAGCCGCATCTCTTGTGGGCACGAGTAATTACTTTTATGACTCCCCGGTATCACAATCAACCCGCCAGCACCGGGTGGCACATCGGTGAGTTGAAATGTGACAACAGTCAAACCGTTGTGCATTCTCCCATCACGGAAGATATAGTACTGATTTGGATCGAACCCAGGCCCAGACGAGCCATGAAAGATAAAACCCTCAGCACCTTTGTCCATAGAGAGAAGAAACATCTGGTGATCCATGCGAAAACCTTTACCCAATATTTCGTTCAGATATGGAACAAGGGTGGGATGTGCCAACATGTGCCGAAACGGATTGCACCACGGTTCCTCCCATCCAAGCATCCCACCGAGTTCACCTCTACCGTGTTCGCCTTTTAGTTCCGGAGAACCGCCATCAAGCGTTTGCTCACGCGGACGAATATTCATGTTTTCGCCATGCTTGTCAATTGCCTCATTTGCTAATGCTACTTCTTCAGGTGTTAAAACATTTTTTATAACGAGATAACCGTTCAGATCAAATAGATATTTTTCATCAGCATTCATTTTAATCTCCTCGCAAGTTCCAAACTCTTGCTGTAGGAGCGAGCTCCAGCTCGCGACTTTCTTCCAATAATCTCAAAAAAATCAAATAGACTTACGGAGCTTATACTGCATAAGCTACAGAACCATCTTCACGCAAAGGTGTAGAACCGGTATTCATTGGTTGAAATGGAGTCGCTTCAATTAAACTATCGTCAAGTTCAACACCTAAGCCCGGCACTTCAGGAATCGGAATATAGCCGCCTTCTCGCCGATATGCAACTTTATAGACCGCAAAACGATCAGACTCATCTCCTTTAGTATATTCCTGTGTGATAAAGTTTGGGATACTTGCATCTAAATGCAGCGATGCAGCGGTAATCAGCGGGCCAAGGAAATTGTGTGTAACAACCGCGCTATGATACGCCTCCGCTATTGCAGCGATTTTTTTACAGTGCGTTATACCACCAGCGAGACCGACATCCGGACGCACATATTGCGGTCCACCTACCTCAAGGATTTCACGGAATTCCCAGATGCTTACATTGCGTTCGCCAATGGCAAGAGGGGTTGTCATCCGTTTGGCTAATTCCGCTTGTGTTGTGATGGTATCAATCTGAATCGGGTCTTCAATAAAATAGAGGTTGAAGGGCGCCAAAGCCGATTCTAAAACAATACTATTCATCGGTGTCAGTTTCCGATGCACCTCAACAATCAGATCGAGGTCAGGACCTCCGCCTTCTCTTGCTGCAGCCACAAGGTCTCGTGCTGTTTTCACAAGCCGATCTAACGCCATATCCTGAAAGTTCCCGACTAATGGATCAAACTTCAGGGCAGTAAAGCCTTCCGCTACTGCAGCCTTTGCCGCTTCAAACATCGTTTCTGGCGTGCCACCGCCGCCAAGTAGATGCAATCGGATTTTGTGCCGACAGTTTCCACCTAACAGCTCCCAAATCGGCACACCGAGATGTTTGCCTTTGATATCCCATAAGGCAATGTCGACCGCACTGATAGCCCCACTCAGCGCAGTTCCCTTAAATGGCCCCATCCGATAGAGATACTGCCAATGATGTTCAATACGTAACGGATTTTGTCCAATGAGATATTTCTCAAAGGTGCTCACAATCTTTTCTACTGCCTCAGGATATCCCCAACACGCTGTCTGTCCAATGCCACTGAGGCCGGTATCGGTCCAAATCCTGATTACATAACCGTTTCCAATGAAAAACGACTCAATTTTGTCAATTTTCATATAGCCCTCCAATAAGAAGTGGTTTTTTCTTACTGACCATCATTGTATCACAAGGACTTAAAATTTGACAATAAATAAGCAGCAATCGGTGTAAAGTTTTTGACAAAACTGTCCGACTCTTAATTGTAGGGGGCCAAATCAACGCTGAATGCTGCTTTAGGCATTCCCCGGGGACCTCGACGGACAGATGATTTTTGAGACGGTTGTGATTTTTTTCTGTCGGAATTGTCCCCAAATCTACGTGAGTATTAATGCAGGCAAGAGTAATTTTCTTTTCGGAAAGGGAAAATGGATGATGATGCACTTCATTGATGGTTTTTGGAAACAGGCAGCGAAGAAGCACTACGTTTGCTTATGGAAAAGCATTATGAGGCGATATGCGATCACGTTTCCAGAATCGTAAAGAATGACCAAGATGCTGATGAAATCACCAATGAAACTTTCCTCAAAGCCTTCAACAAGAGAAAAGAGATTAAGGGCTCTGAGAGACTCATAGGATGGTTATGGACCACCGCGAAACATCTGGCAATAGACCGATTAAGAGCCAAACAACGAGAAGTTAAACAGATGCCAGAATCGGTCTCTCTTGATAATTTAGGTGGTGAAGTAGAAACCGCATCAATACTTGCGGCACAGCAGGCACAACAGACTGAGACAGATCGAGATTTATTGAAAGGTCTCCTGCGACTTCTACCAGAAAAGGACCTTGAGGTTGTTGAATACACCTATTGGATGGCCTAAAGCCGAGGGAGATTGCTGAAGCGATAGGTTCCACTGCTGAGGCAGTTCAGAAAAGATGGGAGCGGATGCGTGAATGGTTAAGCCCGATTGCGCATCAGTTAGACGAACTGATCAGCGAACTTCCATCTCAAGAACAGAAGATTATGGAACGGTATTTAGACAACCAACCTCTCAAAGAGATTAGTGAAAAATTAGGTGTCTCCCCGACTGATGTTGAAGTGTGCGTGAAACGTGTGATAAAGCGGTGGAAGAAGACCGTAACGTAAAACGCCACTACATTAGTTAAGCGGGAGAGTAATTGATTAAGTTTTATTTGATAAATTACGGGAGAAATGGTATAATTTGTAAAATACTACCCGCATGAGTGCTAAGTAAAAACAAGCACGATTCGGATAGCATTGGCAAATTGCATTTTCTCCTTCTACTAACATTGACTCCTCGTTATGGGAGTTAAAGGAAGGAAATGAAAATGACGAATACAATTAGATTGCCGAGAACAAGCTCCAAAATCTTAGTTGTGACGAGTTTAATTCTCATTTGTGCGATGATGTTTCTAACTGTTATGCCAGCGTTGGCGTGGCATTGTGGTTGGCTTGAAGTGTTATTAAATCTAGTTATGAAAGCATTATCATGGGCGATAGACGCAAGGGATTACCTGATAGATATAGGAGCCCCACAATGGATGATTGATGCTGCTAATGATGTCGTAAATTACCTTTGGGAACGTGGTAGGGAGCTTAGAGCCGCCATTGATGCTTGCGAAGCAGAACACAATGGCGGAGGTTGTGATACTGGAGGCTGCGACTCTTAATTGTTTACTCATTCTGTGAAACGTTAACTTCATGAGACAAATACCGATTTTTTGCTGGAAATGCGGTGTTTGTCTCAAAACCAAAGAGGTGATAAATATGTTCACTTGGAAAAAAATCTTTCTTGCTTCAGGCATCTCGTGTGTTATAGGAATATTAGGATGGGCAATATGGTATTCCGCCATTGTACGTCCTAAACTCATAGCGGAACCGGTTATGCGTTACAACACCGAATCCCAAACAACAATGGAAAACACGTCAGACGCAGCGTCTGTAGAAACATCTCAAGGGCAGAAAATATCTCAAGAAGAAGATGATGATGACACTACTGATACACTTGTAGAAAGTGAGGGGTCAGTAAACACATTACCAGACTCTGTGTCAGAAGTATTAAATCAGCACACACATCATCCGGATGATTCTAATGGTCATAATCATAAAGACTTAAGTGCCGAGGAAATGGATAAGAAAAGAAAGTATTTGGAGACTATCGATAACAAGTTAAATGAAATTAAAGCTGGGATAGATGAAGTCAAGAAGCAGTCAGAAATACGAAATAAAGAAATTGCAAATCATTTAAACTCTCTTTCTGCTGAAGAACAGCAAGCATATTTTGAAAATATCCGAAGTGGTAAAGTACTTGAAGAAATGCCACCTAATTTTTTTGAATCAGCAAGGGTAAATGGGCAATCAAAAGGATATTCAGAGGAAACAATAGATGAAGTCCTTGAACTTTTTAAACAACAGATACAGAACTTTGCTTCAGAAGCAGGCGCGAAAAGGCATTTAGAGATGCTTCGTGACCATGGATTTGTACCGAAGTTTTGAGAAAATGGAGAGTCACTTTTATGAAAGACAACTTTTTCGTATATAGCGTTGGCATCCTTGCCATCGTTGGTATTCTCGTTTGTTTTATTGGATACGCAACGAATACGCTTCCGATGCACACGTCAAAGCAAACACATGCTATCACAACAACCGCTGGAAAGAAGAAAAACTGCAAATGCTGTGCCAAGCGGTTGGAACGTGTTAGAAAAGCCAATAAAGATCTACTTGAACGTAATCCGATATTGAAAAAAGTCTTAACTACAACCGAACACGCTACACAATAGGCGTGAAGGATTAACAAGACACGGGGTTTCCAAAACGCTGGATCGCGTCTATAGTCAGAAATCTTGTCCTGCTCATAACTACCCTATTAAATTCGGGTGCAGAACCCACCCTAAAAAAATTAAAATTAGGATGCAATTACCTGATTATCTTCGAAAAATCCTTGTCTGTGCCCTGCTTTTATACCTGATGTTTCTCACTTTTGGGATCCGTATCCAAGGCGTAGAACGGCTCCCCGCAGGGCACTTTACAGAAAATGATGCTTTCCTTTACCAATGGATGGGGGATCAGATTGCCGAACACGGCACCCTCCCGCCACGCGATACACACCGCTGGCTTCCCCTCGGTAGAGACAACGGGCAGCTGCTGCCGCTCTATTCTTATGCCATTGCTTATACGCATAAAGCGGTAGCGTGGTTCTTTCCTACACTCACGCGGTATCACATTCAACTCTACATTACCGCTATCTGTTTTACCTTAGGGCTTGGCATATTATTTCTTTTTCTTGTCCGCAGTCACGGGCTGCTGTTTGCGTCCATTGTTGCTGTGCTGTTGGCAACGTTACCGGGAAGTGTAGAACGTAGTGCTGCAGGCTTTGGCGATCGCGATGCATGGTGCTGGATGTTTGGCGTACTCGCTGTCGCTGTTTATCTATGGAAAGAACAGATACCGTATAAGTCCACTGAAAATGAAAGCAAAGGGATTGGTAATTGGTACCGATATTTCGCCACCGCGCTTGCTGGATTTATCGTCTTCTTAGGCGGACTTTCATGGGAGAGTTTCGGGCTTTTTGTCTTAATCATCCTTTGTGCGGAACTCTGGAAATTCTGCACTACAGAGACAGAGTCTAACCTAACAGAGTATCTAATATGGATACTCATGTTCGTTCCGGGACTCTATCTCATCAGTCCTGCTTATCGGAGCGGATATACTTATGCAACGCATCTGGCTGCGCTAACACTTGCCCCACCTGTTGCAATCTTTATCACGCGTGGACTAAGATATCTACTCTTGAAATATTACCCACTGCTACGTCCGCATGCCCGGAAACTTGCAGGAGGACTCACCTTGTTCGGTATCGGAATAGGAATTGGTTATATTCTGCTGCAATCCGGTACATTTGAGAATACCGCTTTCATATTCCGAGAAAACCGACTCATGAAGGACATGACAGAACTTGTTGATCCGAATTTCGGATATTGGCCTGCCCGGTACGGTACCGTCTTTATGTTGGGTAGTCTCGGCTTGATACTTGGGAGTCTTTATCTCTGGAAACAGCGCGGGATTCCTATTGCCATAGCTCTTTCACTTTTCACCGCAACAACATTTTTCCGATGGCCCCTGAATGAGTTGGTTGGAGAGAGCAGCTGCGATATACTCTTTCTCATTTCACTGGGACTCACGGCTATCACTCTCGCAATTGCATGTTTGCGAAAAGAAACAGCGAAAAATGAATTGGTAACAGTTATAATGCTTGTATGGTTTGTTTTGTGGGTAGCACTTTCACGTGGTGCAAAACGTTATGATTTCTTCATAGGTGTACCGCTTACCTACGGCACTGCATGGCTCTTGTGGCAGTTACCAGCAACGCTCACACAACAATTCAAAAAACCGCAGTGGATACCCGCTACAATTGCAATTGCCGTTTTAATACCTATTCTGTTTTGGACTCCCCTCGGTGGGCATGCAAACAGTGCAGTTCCTGCTGCCGCTTACTGGCGAAAACCGCTCCCTGGTACAGGAGATATCGCGCAGGCACTCAACTGGGTAAATACCGAACTCTCACAAGACACTGTCATGGCAGCAAACTGGAGTTATGGCAGCCGACTTAACGTTTTCGGTGGTGTCAAAACCATCACCGATCAGGATACGTTTCTCCCACACTGGATACACCACTATTACCGCCACGTCTACTGTGCAAAAGACGTACGAGAGGCACTTGAATTTCTCAAAACCCACAGCGCAACACATTTCATGCTCAGAGAATGGGGATTGATTGACCGTGCCTCTGCTTATTCTTATATCGGCAGCGATGAAAACAGTGATAAAAGATTTAGATTCACCCGCCTTGTTCAACTTGGATACAAACGTCTCTCAAGAATAGAACAGACGCCTTTTCTGTACGTTGAAGAACCTGATATAACATCACCGCCTGATTTCATAACAGCACGTCTGAAAGAAGGGGGAATAGCACAACTCCCTTATGTGGCGTTCAAAGGTAGCAAACGCCATATTCACAAAACCGCAATTGACGACAATCCACACGGAAACATCATCCTTTATTACGATGAAGAAGGTGCCCTTGAAAAAGCCTACCATATTTCTAATCTCGGTTGGCAAAGTCTTGCTGTTCGTCTTTACTTCCTCGGGGACTTCCCTGACATCTTTGGCCCAATATATCCAACAAATGGTGAAGATACCGCCCCTCTTAAGATTTGGAAGATTCACTATCCACCTGATATAAAAACCAATGACAAATACTTATCGACAGAGCCAGAAAAAAGATGAAAAACGCTATTACCCGGTTTCTCAAAAACAGGAAGTGTCAACAGGGCGATCGGTATCCAAGAAAACCTCTGGATTCTTTTCTTGAATATCTCCGATTTACAAAAGTCGAACCCTATATTCCGATAGGCGCACGTCTCTTGGACGTTGGGACTGGAGACGGTAATTTTTTACGTTATCTCAATGGACATCTACAGGCGGCTGTAGGTATTGACTCACATCTCACACAAACTGTGAAATTTGGGACGTGTTGCCTTATACCTGGATATTTCCCATACGATTTTGAGGCAGACACAACTTTTGATGTTATAACAATGATGGCGGTCGCAGAACACATTCCGATGGAAATATTTCCAAAAGTTGCTGATGCATGTTGGAAATACCTAAAGCCTGACGGACAGGTTATCATCACGGTGCAACACCCTCGCGTTGAGAAACTCCTTGACTTACTAAAAGCCCTCAGAATTGTTGAAGGATTCTCAATACATGAGCATTACGGTTTCAATCCAGAGTGCTTACCAAACATTTTCAACCGATGGAAACTAATAAAATGGGAACGTTGGGGGTTCGGATGCAATAACCTATTCATATTTGAAAAACCGCTTTATAGTAGATTATAAAAATAGACACTTTCATTCCCTGTAGGCTGTGAATCATGTAGAATACTACTGTTCCGTCGCGATTTGGAGATCGCTCGGATATGTGAAGTGTCTAATTATTCCAATAATTCACCATAAATAATCCTATTCCAAACGAACTTTTTTTGTTGAATAGTTGACAAAACTATGTTAAAATGTAGTTTGAATGGAAAGGAAACGGGCTTTCAATCTCTATTTTGAACTGAATATAACGGACTAAAAAGGACATCACGTTGAAAATTTTGGTAATTGGGCAAGGAGGTCGTGAACATACCCTCGTTTGGAAAATTGCGCAGAGTCCGCTGGTAAAAAAAATCTATTGCGCACCTGGGAACGCAGGCATCGCCCAAATTGCAGCGCTAATCCCGATGGAAGATGATTTTACTGAACTCGCGGACTGGGCAGAATCCACTAACATTGACTTAACGGTTGTCGGTCCTGAAAACCCTTTAGCAGCAGGTATCGTTGATGTGTTTTGTGAACGCGGCTTGAAAGTGTTTGGACCCGATAAACAGGCTGCACGACTTGAAGGGAGCAAGGATTTCGCCAAACAGTTGATGATAGAAAACGACATCCCTACTGCGTCATATCGCACGTTTGTAGATGCAGATGAAGCAATTGACTATATCAAAACGAACAACACTTCAGTTTTCGTCAAAGCAGATGGGTTAGCGGCTGGCAAAGGTGTTATTCCCGGACGGACTATTGATGAGGCAACTCAAGCGGTTAAGACAATTTTAGTTGATAAAACGTTTGGTGAAGCGGGGAATAGTGTCGTCATTGAAGAAGAGTTAATCGGCGAAGAAGCCTCGTTTACTGTCCTTGTTGATGGATCGGGCTGTTTACCGTTTGTCAGTTCGCAGGATCACAAGATGTCGCACGATGGGGATACCGGTAAGAACACTGGTGGCATGGGAGCATACTCCCCCGCACCTGTTATGACGCCTGAACTGCACGATTACGTAATGGAACGTGTTGTTTATCCCACCGTCAAAGGGATGGCAAACATCGGATGTCCCTTCAAAGGTGTGTTATATGTTGGGCTAATGATTACAGATACAGGTCCAAAGGTACTGGAGTTCAACTGTCGTTTCGGAGACCCTGAGACACAAGTGCTGTTACCACGACTCAAAAGCGACCTTGTGCCGTTATTGATGGCATGCATTGATGGAACACTTGCTGACCAACACACTGATGTAGAATGGCACAGTGAATCAGCTGCTTGTGTTGTGATGGCTTCTGGAGGATATCCAAACCCATATCAGACAGGGAAAATTATTACAGGTTTAGCGGATGCAGCATCAATTGATGGTGTTACCGTTTTTCACGCGGGAACAAAGCAGGATGGAGAAAACGTGGTCACAAATGGTGGACGTGTGTTAGGTATAACCGCGTTGGCGGACGACCTAAAATCGGCTATAGAACAAGCATATTGTGGTGTCTCTACCATCCATTTTGATGACGCACATTGGCGGACCGATATTGGATATCGGGCATTATCAAGAATCTGAAATTTCAATCCTATTCTGATGATGGTTTGTAGGGTTTCAGGAATGGTAAATGAACTCACATATAAAATTGCGAAGTGTTGCACACCCGAAGAAGATAACCCTATTATCGGCTATTTCAAGGAGGATGGCACCATTACCGTCCACGATTCATCATGTTCAACAGTTTCCAATTTGAGAGCAGAAAGGTTGCTTGATGTGTCTTGGGAGGAGATTCATAAATCCAAAATTCCTGATACTTCACAAGATATTCCAGCTGAAGTTACGGAATTAGACGAAACGGATTACTTTATACTGAAGCATCATCAAGAATTAGGAATGGATTATTCAATCGTTGTTGCTGAAACTTTAAGAATTCCACTTGAAGAAACGCACCAACGGCATCGCAAATTAAGAGAACTTGGTGGCTTGAAACGTGTTGAAGGACGTATCATCCATTACAGAAAAAATATTGTCAAAGGAAAATGGATAAAACATCGCAACCATACCTATTATGAACTAACACCCGAAGGCAGCCAATGGATTACTGCCTTTGAAAGACTATCTTTTAGCAGTGATTAAACTTTAACTAAAATCATTGGAGGACACCAAAATGTTAGATGAAATGAAAGACCGGTATTTTCAAAAAGAGCAGCGCAGAACTCGGTTGCGCTCAATAATTTTGCTATCACTTATTTTTCACATGGCTGTAGCTATTGTTTATCTTTTCTTACCTTTGAGCCCGGTAGCGAACGACCAATCAGACGCGTTCGCTTTTGACCTATTTAAAGAAGTCGATCCGCTGTTGGAACGAAAGCTTAGACCGAAACCACCACTGAGCAAAAAACGTCTTGATCCAAGCCAAAAACTCGCGAAAGACGCTGAAAAGAAAAAAATTGATACTGCAAAAAACGAGCGCGATGAAGTTGTCAAACTGAGTGAAAGAATTGTTATTCATGATGTTGAAGTTAACAACGCGCCGCAAAACGAATTAGTCCCTGAGTTGATGACAGATTCAAAGTTAAGAGAGGCTGAAGCTTCGAACCTAAGTAGACTCGTCTCACAGCCTGGACGCACCGATGGCAAAGGACTTGTTACCGGGAGGGTTCGCGTACGTGGAGACGGATCTGGCAAATATCGTGGACTTTCTCAAGATGGCGGCGGTGGTGGACTTCTTGAGGGTGGTGGCCGTTCTGGAGTCAAAGACCCGCTCGGTATCATAAATTTTCTCAACGATCTTGACGGCCCGCAAGATGTTGTTTACTGTCTTGATATTTCAGCAAGTATGCAAGCTGCCGGCCTAGAAATTAAACTGGAATTGGCTCTAAATTCGATCAAAGATTCAATTTTGATGCTCGGAAGTGAGTCTACTTTTAATATTGTGCCGTTTTCTGCCACGGCTAAAATGATGAGTGAGAAACTTTTACCTGCTGACGAAGTAAATATAAACCGTGCTTTGTGGTATCTTGACACTTTCACGCCTGAAAGCATCCAAGATAATGTGGGAACTAATATCCTTGCTGCTCTTGAAAAGGGTTTCACATTTGACTCTTCTGTTATTGTCTTGGTAACAGATGGACTCCCTAAAACAGATGAGAAACACAATATTGAAGAAGATAAGCAGAAGATTCTTGATACAGTGCGTGAAAAAAATATAAAAAATGCAAGAATCTATGTCGTTGCACTGGAAATTGATCCGCAGCATTCCCCGGGGGCAGATTTACTTATTTCCCTCGCTTATGAACATAACGGGGAAATCAAGGCTATTAGCTCTGATAAGTTAATGGAGTTAAACAAAAAGAAATAAAACGTTGGAATGGAATAAGGTATGAATCATAAATCTGCTACGGACACTATCCAACATTTTCGGTTAGATGGTAAAGTGAGTCTCGTGAGCGGTGCAAGTCGCGGTATCGGCAGGGCAATGGCTGAAGGGTTGGCTGGTGCAGGTTCAGAACTTGTCATCGCCGGTAGAGAGATGGGGACGCTTACGCCTGTTGCTGAACAAATTGCTGATGAAACAGGCAGAACCGTCCTGCCAATTCAGGCGGATGTTGGTAACCTTCAGGAAATTGACTCACTCGTTGCGCAAACCGTCGATACTTTCGGCAGACTTGATGTGCTGGTGAACAATGCGGGTGTTAATGTCCGAAATCCCGCATTGGACTTCACCGAAGAAGATTGGGACTTCGTTACAGATGTTAACCTAAAGGGAGCATTCTTTCTGGCAAAAGCCTGTGGCAAAGTCATGGAAAAACAGGGCGGCGGTAAAGTTATCAATACCTTATCCCTTACATCAGCGATTGGGCTTCCCACAAGTGTGGCATATACTGCGGCGAAAGGTGGTCTCTTACAACTCACCAAATTGCTTGCGGTTGAATGGGCAGAGCATAATATCCAAGTCAATGGGATTGCACCGGGATTTATACGAACAGAGATGACTGCTCCTGCACGGGAAGATAGCCGAAACGAATGGATACTTAACCGCACACCTGCATATCGCTGGGGTGAACCCGAAGACTTAGCAGGATTGACGATTTTCTTTGCCTCAAATGCGTCCGACTTTGTTACCGGTCAAATGGTATTCGTTGATGGTGGATTTATGGCAGGCAGCGACTGGAGAAAACGCACATAATATGGAAACCCAGCCAGCACTTTCTCCCTTGGAACAAGCAGAACAGCTTATCCAAGAATTTAACCTCAAAAGTGCTACGTTATTTGACCATAAACCGGTTTTAAGAATACAGGTGCCTGATTCTGAGTTTGCGCGTGTCCTTGAACTGCGCACTACTCTCGTTGAAAAACTCAAGCCCACCGGATTTCGTTTCATCGCCCTCGATCTTGACAACAAAACGGAATTGTAGATTACACATCGGTTTTATTTCACGTTTTACAGGGTTGCCACATCACCAAAGCTGGGGATTTTATTTGATATTTGGGACTCAACATTGTATAATAGAATGTAATACCAGTCTCTAACGACTGCCGAATTTTGGTGTTAATTATTTATCTGACAACCCAATTCTTATAAAAGGAGCCTAAACTATGACTGATGCGGCTAATTATATCCCCTTCCAACGCGTAAAAGATTGGAAAGTTGGCGATAGGATTGTTGTAGACGGAAATCCTGGGAAAATTCGTGATATTATTGAATTCAAAAATCCCTCGGGAACCGGGGAAACAATTGCATCCATCGGTGTAGTCTACGACAATGAACCCGGCGTAATTAGGCTTGTTGAATTTGATTTTCATCAGGTCAAATTAGAACGTGAACATCACGCTGTTAGTCTCTCCAGATAAACATATTCTCTTACCGTTATTAATTTGTAAGTGTTCTCTCTTATCAACAAAGTTTCCTATGGATAATGTTGATCGTCTAACTGAATGTTTAGAGTTAACTTACGAAATAGTAATCTATTGGAAATTTACAGTTGACAGGACATACTCTTTCAAATACCTACATTATATCGTTGAATAATAGTTGACCAAGGAAGATAATATGTGTAAAGGATTGAAATGGAACAACAAAACCGAGCAATCTTGACAACAGAATTATCGGAACAAATTACAACATGTGCTTTTACCAAAGAGGATTTGAAAACACTCTGTGAAATATTGCAAGAATCAAGTCGTGCAGCGGCGGAAGAAGAAATATCTTATTATGTTCCACTTGACCGGTCTATAGAACAAATTCTTGCTGATAAAGAATTGTTAAGGTCTGGGTTTGAATTAAAGATAACCGTTCGTGGAGCAGATGATGAAAGAATTTATGGTACAATTCCAGCTGTGTTTGGCTCTCCCCGTTTTCCAAGTAAGATTAAGAGTCTATACATAAACAGCGAGACGGATTTAAGAAACTTTTATGATTGGTATCCCAGAAATCGTTTTGAACTTTTGTTGGATTTCACCAAATCTGAACTTTTTAATTTATCACTGTCACCATCAATATCTACACCAAACGCAAGTAACATTTTTGTTTCAGGACTAAATTCCGATTGGGTCAGCGGAGTATTTCGTAAAGTTACGGATTTCATCAAAGAAAAAAGTACACGTCGTCGATTTCTGCACAGACATAGTGTTTATGATATACTTGTTCTTTGTGGAGGGCTTCCATTTGCATTTTCAATAGCATACAAGTCATCGGAGTGGATCAGTAACACTTTTGGGAAAATATCGGCAATATTGGAAAGTGCAGCGTACGTTTACGTGTTCTTTCTGTCCTTACATTTATTCAAAGCTTTGTTTGACTATACCAGATGGGTTTTTCCAATTGTTGAGTACACTGAAACGAAATCTGCTGTGGGTAAACATAGAATTATCTTGGGCAGTTTAATCTGTGGAGTTTTAGGAAATTTCATCTATGATCTGATAAAAATAATCTTCTAAAACACTGAAACTTATAGGCTTTTTCTGAAATGCCTCATTAGGAACATCCTTACAAAAAACTTGATTTTCACTACACAATATAGTATACTTTAATAACTGATACATGCAACTATAGGAGAACCGACTGGAAGTAGAAATAAGGAGACCCATGCCAAAACCCGGGCGTGAACCAGCACCAACAAAAGACCTCGTCACCGCATATCTTAAGGAAGTCAAAACAAAAGTAGATGCATGTATCTTTGACTTTCTTCCTACCACCCATAAGCACCAGGACGTCCATCAACTATACCAAATGATGTTAGATTATCCGCGACGTGCGGGAAAAGGATTAAGACCTGCGCTCTGCTTACTGATCTGTGAGGTATTCGGTGGGGATGCTGAACGTGCTGTTAACACTGCTGCGGCACTTGAACTGCTGCAGAATTGGCTCCTCATTCACGATGATATTGAAGACGGTTCCGAACTCCGACGTGGTGAACCGTGTCTACATCAAAAGCATGGAATCCCGATGGCTATCAATGTCGGTGATGCACTGCACTGTAAAATGTGGGAACTGCTTCACAGAAACATTGATATTCTCGGACATGAGCTCGCTTTCCAGATACTATCCGAATTCATACAATTGAGCAATCAAGTTGTTGAAGGACAACACATTGAACTGAGCTGGGTTCACAATAATCAATGGAATCTCAACGAAAACGATTATTGGACTATGTGTATCCAAAAAACTGCATGGTACACTTGCATCACACCGTGTCGCGTGGGTGCGATCATTGGAGGCGCAAGTGCCGATGAAACCGATGTCTTTATTGAGATCGGAAAATCTCTGGGGGTTGCATTCCAAATTCAAGATGATGTCCTAAATCTAATTGGCGATGTTGGTAGATATGGCAAAGAAATTGCCGGGGACATTAGTGAAGGCAAACGTACACTTGTACTTATCCATCTCTTCAATTCATGCACCCCGTCAGAGGCGCAAAACGTTATTGACATCATGGCACGACCACGAACTGAAAAAACAGAAGTAGAGGTGCAAAGCGTCCTGCAATTGATGCAAAAATACAACTCTATTCAATATGCACAAGAATGCTCTAATACACTATTAAAAGAAGCATCTGATAAGTTTAATCAGAATTTTGCCCACCTTCCGAATAATAGGGCAAAACATCTATTTTTATCCCTAATTCACTTTTTCGTTGAACGCGAATATTAGTAAGGAGAATACATTTTAATGGCTAACACTGGTATTTCATCTGGCAAATTGAGAGGACTCATGAAACTCGCCGATGCAAGCGGCAAGTTTAAAATGATGGCGATTGACCAACGCGGTTCTATGGTAACCAAACTTGCAGAAGTCCTTGACATTGACAAAACAAATGTCAAATATTCTGATGTTGCATCGCTAAAGACTTTAATTACACGAATTCTTGCACCAAATTCTACCGCAGTTTTGACTGACCCTATCTACGGACACCCATATTCAATTACGGAGATTCCACGCGATGTCGCGCTTCTTTTGGCTTATGAAGAATCTGGTTACGTGAGCGAAGGTGTCAGTGAAAATGAACGCCTCTCTAATCCTATTGAAAATTGGACTATTGAAAAAGCACAGCGCGCAGGGGCAGACGCTATCAAACTACTCGCTTATTATCATCCCGATGCTTCTGAGGCTACCTTACAGCATCAACAAGCTTTCGTTCGTCATGTTGGAGATGAATGTGAAAAGCATGACCTCCCGTTCCTTCTGGAGCTTGTGAGTTATGCGCTTGAAGGCACAACGAAAAGCGTTGAATTTGCGAAACAGAAACCGGATTTGGTTATCCGCAGCGTTGAAGAATTTACCGACCCATCCTATAAGGTTGATATTCTAAAATTAGAATTTCCGGCGGATTTAAAATACACCGCTGAATATCAAGACCGCGCATTTTATGCAGGCGAATCTGCTTACAACTTGCGTGAGGTTAAAGACATCTGTCAGAAATTAGATGAAACTTCAACGTTACCGTGGGTCATTTTAAGCGCTGGTGTAGATATTGAGGAATTCATTGAAAACGTTCAACTTGCCACTGCAGCAGGCGCGAGCGGGTTCTTGTGTGGGCGCGCAATATGGAAAGATGCTGTTGACTTTTATCCTGACATCAGCTCAGTTACGCAGTTTCTTGAAAATGAGGCAACAACCAATTTCCATAATGCAAATGCAGCCGCAGAAAACGCGTTACCGTGGTTTGAACATCGATACTACGGAGGTGCTGAAAACATCCACTTAGCCGAACAATCTGAAAATTGGTTCCAAGACTATCAGTAGCGGACAGACAACGGATTTGGTTTATTCTATGTAGCGGATAGGTGCCTTTCACCTGCAGTGGTAATTGTTACGCTCTCATCTGTTCTCTGTCAACGACATCTACATCAATTTGTCCTACTGGAGCACGTTTTCAATTTTATCGAGAATTCTGCGCGCTATATTAAGGGTGATTTCATCGGAAACTTGCCCGCCGATTTCGGCGACAAGGACAACAACAGTGTCCCGAACGAAAAGCCAATTCGCTCCCGCTTGCCACACTGAATCTCCAAGTTCAATCTGATCTTTGGATACCGGCTGATAAATAGATTCGTGTCCACCGAATTTTGACACGGTGCGCGCGGACAACCGCAAGCGGCCTTCATCAGCTGCGGTGTACGCTTCATCAGCGGATTGAAAAAACCAATAATTTAGCACAACTTGCTCGGCAGGCGCATTATTCAGCCACCACCGATCGCGCCAACCGAATTGTGCAATTGGCTTTGCAGGTGCTGTCGGAGAATAAAGTTCTTGGGTGGAACTCAGACGTGCCGAATACGCTGATAAATCCGCCGCAGTTAACTGAATTGATTCTAATGTAATGTTCATAATAAACATGATAACATGTCCGCAACACAATTTCTAATAAAAAACGTAAATTTATTAAACATTTTCTACCTAAAAAGCAACTAATGGATTAAGTTTTTATGTATTCTGTTAAATTGCGTCAGTCTAAACAAAGAAAATATGAAAATACTTTCACGTTATTGTCTTAAAGAGTTCATTCCACCATTTTTAATTACACTTATCTGTTTCACTTGCATTATACTTTTTGATGAACTTTTTCGGCTTGTTAAGCTTTTCGTTAAGAAAGGGGTAAGCCCGCTTTATCTAATTGAATCGTTGTTGTATGTAATGCCGGCAACGGTTGTGCTGTCAATTCCGATGGCGGCGTTAGTTGCAATCTTGCTGGCATTAGGGCGCCTCTCCGCAGATTCGGAAATAATGGCAATGCGGGCACATGGGGTTGGCTTCCATCAACTTATGATACCTCTGCTAAGCGCAACTGTAATATTAAGTGTAATAGATTTGGCATTGATGGAATATGTACTCCCAAAAGCTACACTCGCTTCTGTTTCACTCAAACGCGACATCCAAAGACACAATCCTGCCCTCATTTTGGAAGAAGGCACCGTCATGAAGGAGCTTGAAACGGAAGGTAAACTTTGGATGTATGAATCCACGGATCCAGAAACAGAACGCCTGCAGAATGTAAAAATCTGGGATGAAATTTGGCCGGGACAACCACGTTTTACCCTTGCACGATCTGCCGATCTCGGCTTTGAAGATGGCAATGCCAAGTTGACGCTTTACGATGGACACACCTATGAACCTTTAACTGACGGTTCCGAAGGATTCAGAATTACCAAATTTCAGGAACAACAACTGGCTCTCAATTTAAAAAAAGACCTGCAACGTGGTGAATATAAAACACGGCATCCGCAAACAATGCGTATTGGAGAACTCAAGGCACACATCGGAAAATTGGAAGCTGCTCAGAGACCAGAAAAAATATCTGAATACGCTACCAATAGAATTCGCTATGCTAAGGTGGAATACCACAAAAAATTTGCTCTTCCGTTTGCCTGCTTAGCATTTGGTATCATCGGCATACCCCTCGGATTTATGGTGCAAAAGAACGGAAGAATGATTGGATTTGGTATTGGATTAGCTATAATATTGTTATATTACCTTCTACTGCAGATTGGGCAAAGTAGTGGCTTAGGCGGTAAATTACATCCCGCTCTCGCAATGTGGTTTCCAAACCTTGTCGTCGGCGTGCTCGGAATAGCACTTATTACCAGAATGTTTAGTGAAGGCAAACTAAACGCATGGCGAAACAAAGAGAGCAAAATACCGCTGGTTGTCAATAGAAATGCTGAATCTTAATACTTAGAAAATAGGGAAATCGCTTGAATATTTTAGACCGGTATCTGATCAAAGAATATCTTAAAGCATTTTTTACAGGCTTTTTCTTTTTTAGTGCGCTGGTAGTTATTGTTCGTTTATTAGATAAAGACATTAAAAACTTTGAAGAAGGTATCACTTATTTTACCGCCGTGAAAATTGTTCTATATCAAGCGCCACGGCGGATAATGGAGATCGTACCGGTATCAGGTTTTGTTGCGATCTTTTTCGTTTTTGGTCGGATGATTCGTAATAACGAATTTGTTGCGATGAAGGCTGGTGGAATGAGTGTCTATCGAATTCTCGCTCCTGTTGTTATTGTAACACTCGTTATTTGCGCGTTCTTTGCACTTTTTTATGACCGTATTGCATCTCCTGCCTACCATGAAGCGAATCTTTTACAGAAAAAACTACCGCCTCGATACGGAAAACACCTCGTCTTTAAAAGTAAAGGTAACCGCATCTTTTATTCATATCGGATTGACTTAGGAGAGAAAACAATTAGAAAATTAACCATTTGGGAATCGGATGAAGATGGACAGCTGGAGCGAACAATCTTCGCGAAGGAAGCAACGTGGACACCGACACACTGGGAACTCACCGATGGACATATTCGTCACTTTGAAAATGAAGCCGAAGTCAGTTATGAAACTTTTGAAAAGAAGTCAATAGAGCGCTACGAGGACCCAGCTCGCTTCCTCGGCAATGATAAAGACCCAAGGGGGATGACAATTCAGGAACTGAAAGAACAGATCGCCTATAAGAAGGAAGCAGGGCAGATTTCACGGATTGAACAGGTGAAATTGCATCACAAAACAGCATATCCGTTTGCAGCGGTGGTTGTTGTTATGTTAGGCGCGCCGATTGCAATCCGTTTCGGAAAAGCAGGATTTTTTGCGGGATTAGTCATTGCTTTTTTTCTTGTCTTTATCTATTGGGCACTCTCCTTTGCGACGCTTGAAGGACTCAGTGAGAACGGCAAACTTCATCCGTTTTTAGCGTGTTGGGGCGCAAACATTTTATACGGTATTGTCGGTAGTATCCTAATATGGCGCACGCCAAAATAGAATTTAAAGGCAGCTTGTACTACATCAACCTGAAGTTAACCGCTCCGATTTAAACGCTTATCATGACTTCCCAAAAAATCGGCAATTTTTTCTTTAAAATCCGAAGTTTTACCCCAATTCCGTTTATCCTTGCATTACTCTATTTCACAAAACCATCCTTGTACACGACACTAATAGGTATCTTATTCATTGGTATAGGCGAATTCCTTCGAATATGGGCAGTCGGCTATGCCGGTGGAACCACGCGAGCCACGTCCCTTGGTGCCGCCCGTGATCTTGTTACAACAGGGCCTTATGGTTATGTCCGCAACCCACTTTATCTCGGTAACTTTCTGCTTAGTTTTGGAGTCTGTATCATTGCGAATGTGCTTTGGTTGGTCCCTGTTTTGGTAATCGGATATTTTACACAATATCTTCCCATCATCGCTGTAGAAGAGACATATCTATTGGAATCATGTGGGGGAATCTATCAGACGTACCGAGAACAGGTGCCGCGCTTCCTTCCCCAGTTTCGCCCCTACTCCTCACCATCAACACACGATTTTTCTTGGACACGCGCTCTCAAAAGTGAAAAACGGACCTTTACAGCAATTGTCTGTGTCATCGGATTAATTTTTGCGAGAGGAATCGTTTAAATTTCTCTTATAAAAATGATTGGATGACCAACTTAATCATATTATGGTAAAACATAAAAATATACGAAACCCATATCAACACGATTGAAGGCGTATGGGGAAGGATCCGCAACTTTCTTTTGCGTCCATTTCGCGGTGTTCATAAGAAGTTTTTTGCAGGGTATATTGCTATCTGTGAATTTGCTATTAATCTGAAAACTGTCCCTGTTAAGTTTATATCATGACTTGCCCAACGCACTTATTTTTCACATGAGCCACTTTTTTACAAGCAAGCGTCCTCTCGTTATGAATTTAAACAGTAAAAGATCTATTAAGATTATAGTTTATCCTGAATGTCAATATATAAATTTGGAATCTTTTTTCGGATCCTACGAATCGGAGCAAAATCCTGAGTTAGGTTTCCCTTAATTTCTAAATGTCTTAAATGCGGTAAGTCTTCAAGAATACTAAAATCACGAATCCTGTTATGATGTAAAAAAAGAAAGGTGAGTTGCCTCATATCTGAGAGTGGTGTGATGTCAGAAATTTGATTTTTGCCGAGTCTCAAGAAATTCAATCTCTTTAAATCAGAAAGAGGTGTAATATCTCTAATTTGATTATCTGAAAGTTTCAAGAACTGCAACTGTGTTAGCTCAGCAAGTGGTTTTATATTGCTAATTTGATTTCTACTTAACCATAAACTTGTCAGTCCATTTAATTCAGTGAGGGGTGTAACATCTCGAATATCATTGTCGTTGAGCGATAAGTCATAAAGACGTGTGAGTTTAGTAAGTACTTTTACCACCTTTTCAAGATCATGAATTTCGTTGCCACCAAGGCTTAAATCAGTAAGACGTATTAGTCCAGCAAGTGGTGTGATGTCGCTGATTTGATTGTCCTCAAGTCCTAAATCTTTAAGATGTTTTAATCCTGCCAATGGTGTGATGTCGCTGATTTGATTTCCGTATAGCCATAGGATGTCAAGTTGTTTCATACCTGCCAATGGTGTAATATCGCGAATCTGACATTGCCTGAGGTATAAGTGCCTAAGATGTGACATTCCTGCTAACGGTGTTATATCACTAACTTGGGTGTCGATAATTGACAACCAGCTTAATTGCGTTAGGCCTTCCAAAGGACTAATGTCGCTAATTTTATTTCCCGAAATTGATAAAGATTCTAAATGAATCAAGTGTGAAAGCGGAGTTAAATCCTTTATTTCATTTCTCTGTTTGTTAAACTCATCGCTAAGCCGTAATTCCGTTAATTGTGTCAATCCTGCCAGTGGTGAAATGTCACGAATTTGATTTGCACCAAGCGATAAGTTATTAAGTTTTGTCAAATTAGCTAATGGTGTAATATCCATAATCTTATTTTCAACAAGATACAAATATCTTAAATCAGTCATTTTTCCTAACCCTGTTAAGTCTTTTATACCTCTGTTTCTGGCATAAAGTGAATACACTCCTTTTAAATTTTCTGGCGAAATAGGTTCATTGGGGCTTAAGTTAAGTTCTTCTCGGACAACTGCAGCAAGGTTTGCATCAGGAATAATTGGCGAGTGTACTGCTTGTGGTATACCTTTGGTAGTATTCTTGTGAATTTGCTCTATAGGCTCAACGGGATTCTTAGGTTGAGGGGTGCGTGGCATATAATAATTACTATATTTATCAACAGCAGATATGTCTATAATTAGATTGTCCTCATACCGTAAATCTTTGATTTGTGTTAAAGCACGAATCGGTCTGATGTCGCTGATCTGGTTATGTTCAATGTGTAGAAGTTTAAGGTGTATCAGTCCTGCAAGCGGCTTTATATCAATGATTTCATTATTATTTAGAGACAATTCTGTTAGTTTTGTCAATTGAACTAAAGGAGAAAGATCGTTGATTTGATTCTGATTAAGTCGAATTCGTCTGATTTGTGTTGAACCTGCAAGCGGTGCAATGTTATTGATTTTATTTTTTATAAGATTAAGATAATTAAGTTGTTTTAATTCCGCAAGTGGTCTAATGTCGGATATATGATTACTGTATAATCCTAAAAACTCAAGTTGAGTTAATTCAATTAACGGACTGATATCACTAATTTGATTGTGATTCAGCGTCAAGCGTTTAAGTTGCTTTAACCCAGCAAGCGGAGAAATATCTGCAATCTGATTTTTCGTGCAATCTAAATGCCTTAAATTTGCTGCTTTCTCTAAACCTGTTAAGTTACTTATGCCGCTTTCTTTTGCCCATAGAAACGTTAATTCCTTTAGGTCCTTTTCCATGATAGGATCATTTGGATCCAATTGGAGTTCTTCTCTAACTGCAGCAGCTAAGTTTGGATCGGGAAATTCTATCGGTTCTGGTGGGGAACAACTCAAGAAAACAAAAATCAGGATAACAAATAGGAGAATATGTTTCATTACTTAAACTCCCTACAACAAGGTTAGATACATCAAAATGAAGCGTTAGCAATGTCTTGATATTATAACGTGAGTTTGATAAATCCTTTAGCTAACGGCGCGTTTAGAAAACGCGCCTACCAGGGTGTGGACCGCTAAGTTGACGCATAAGGACTCACTGTGCTCTACCTAACCACTATACTCAATCTAATTATCAAACTCACGTTATTATAACATCTTCTGTAGAAAATTGTTAAAACCGCGCTATATCTATCAAGCAGGTAAAATACAGAGGACAACTAATCAAAATATTCATCTTCATTGAAGTTTGTCCACGATTTGAAAACGGGAAAGGGTGAGGGTAAAATGTCATCTTCGTCGTTTAACTTGAACTGAATCTTCCGACTATCAAAAAGGTTTCGGATTGAAATGGATATCCCCGAAGTTTCAATGCAATTGTCGCATTCGTTAGGCAGTATATGATGTGAACGCGGCGTGGTAAAATAAAGCCTATATTCCGAACCCGCTTTTTCAACGCGATAATCGTTAGCAAGAATCTCCCATTCGTTGAGGGCAGTTTCACCTTCAGCATATTGTGCCCAAAGACTGATTATTTGACCTTCGCTATCAAAGAAGTCAAGGATAACGCCTTTGCGTTTTGCGGCGTCTCTGGATGGGTCAAATTGTCGAAAGGAGCGATCCTTTAGTTCGGATTTTACGCGTGTTTCCTCTTCACTATCTACTGGGACTAATGGATTGCCACAAGATATATAAACTAAAGAAATTACAGCCAGAACTCCGAACAAGGAAAACGTAGTAATATCTTTTCTCTCAATATTCAAGCGTTTTTGGTTGAAATGATTTGGTTTGCTCATCTGTTTCTTTTCCATCTGCTTACATGTATTTTATGAAATGAATTTTAACACTCTGAAAGTTGATATGTCAAGAAAATGCTGCATCTTCGGAAATGACAAGTCGCATTACGACATCTGAAATTGTGCTTGATTCATTACGCCTTGTCTGCTAAAATGGCAACTAATTCATTTTCATGAGAGGGTTTTATGCAAGAAATTGTGGTAGATGCAGCGAAGTTACACAATTTCGCCCGGGCATTATGTGAAAAGGCTGGTTTGTCATCAGAACATGCTGAACAGATGGCTAAACTTCAAGTGCAAACGGATTTGCGCGGGGTACATTCACACGGCACACGCGCTTTGCCAGGCTATCTCAACCAAGTCCTTGATGGTAACTTGAACCCAAAACCTGACCTCCAAATTGTTTCAGAGGGGCCGAGTTTTGCTGTTGTAGATGGTGACAACGGGATGGGACATCTTGCAAGTACACTTGCAATGGAGACAGCGATAGCAAAGGCACAAACAACCGGTATTGCTGCCGCGGGTGTCCATAATGCAGGACATTTCGGCGCAGCAGCATGTTATTCAATTATGGCTGTGGAACATCAGATGATCGGTTTTTCAACAACAAATACAGGTAAACCCTCTATTGTGGCACCTGGTGGTGCAGAAGCAGTAGTCGGAAACAGTGCTTTGAGTTATGCTTTGCCAACTGGCAATGGGCATCCAATCGTATTGGATATGGCGTGTGGTGTTTCCTCATGGGGGAAGATTGGAACGTTACGAATGTACGACAAGCCGATTCCTGAAGGATGGCTCTTGGACGATTCAGGTCAACCGAGTAACGAACCAAATCAAGGACGTATGATGGCACCCGCTGCCGGGCCGAGAGGTTACGGATTAGCACTCATTATGGGGATTTTGGCTGGGCCTCTCACTGGCGGCATGATGCCTTGCAATAAAACCGTCACTACCTCGGAACACTTTTTTATTGCGATAAACATTGAAAGTTTTACAGATTATGATGCGTATATTTCTGATGTGGAACAAGGAATTCGCAAGATTCACAGTGCGAAAACGGCAGAAGGATTTACGCAAGTCTATCTACCGGGTGAAATTGAATGGAACAACTACGATAAATGGATTGAGAGCGGCATTCCTATCCACGTAGATCATTTACGAAGCCTCGCAAACATTGCTGAGAAATTAGATATAAATATATTTTGGGAGTAGTAATATATGGCAGAAAATAATGAACGTGTTGATGGCGGCACACTTCCCGATTGGGAAGTTGCTGAATTACCAGCACCGCCACGTTATAAATTTGGTCTTGCGTTTGCAGGTATACTCGGACCTGGAATTATTGCCTTGGGAGCTTCTATCGGCAGTGGAGAGTGGTTGTTAGGTCCGGCAATTACCGCACAATATGGCGGCACGCTGCTCTGGATTGCGACTATTGCAATTGTCCTTCAAGCAGTTCTCAACACAGAGGCGATTCGCTACACCCTTTACACCGGCGAACCTATGTTGAGTGGTTATATGCGGTGTAAACCGGGACCGGGGTTCTGGGCAATTTTCTATTCCGGTGTGGATTTTTTCGGAATCTGGCCCGGATGGGCGATGACTGCTGCAACCGCATTGGCTGCAGCTTATCTGGGTTATATGCCTCAGGACGCTGATCAAAACACTGTCCGAGTCTTTGCGTACCTTATATTTTTTGGTTGTTTAGCAATAGTGATGTTCGGCGGCAAGATTTACAACGCACTTGAAAAAGTACTACTTTTTATGGTTGTATGGATTATTGGATATTTGGTTGTTGTTGACCTATTTCTTGTTCCGCCCAAAACCTGGTGGACCGTCCTAAAAGGTTTCTTTAGTTTCGGTGCATTGCCTCCTGAGGTAAAAAGCGGAGGGTTTGACTGGTTGTTGCTCGGTGCGTTCGCAGCCTATGCTGGAAGTGGTGGCTTAGGAAACGTCACAATATCCAATTACGTCCGCGACAAAGGATGGGGAATGAGTAGTCTGGTTGGTGCAATTCCATCCATCATCGGTGGACAAAACGTCACACTTTCCCACTTAGGTAAAGTCTTTCGTATCACACCTGAAAATCTCGAACGGTTCAAAGAATGGTGGAAATACGTTCGCTTTGAACAGTATTATATTTGGCTTATAGGTTGTTTTATCGGTTTAGCGCTGCCCGCCATGCTCACAATAGAATATGTCCCTTCGGGTCAGGAAATTGATCAATGGTCAGCGGCAGCATTTCAAGCTGATGGACTTGCCACGAAAGGTGGTGAAGTTATAGAGTCAACATTCAATGCTCCCGGACTTGCCAAAACGGGTGGTAGAGTTATGTGGTACCTGACACTACTATGTGGATTTTGGGTGCTGTTTTCAACGCAACTTGGCGGTGTTGATAGTGTTCCACGTCGTTATACAGATATAATTTGGACCGGTTTTAGAAGCGCACGAAAAATGGGGGAACAGAACGCAAAATGGATTTATTATCCAATTCTGATTGTCTATATTTTGTGGGGCGTCATCGCAATGTATTTGGCAAAACCCTTTTTTATGATTATAGTATCTGCAACTGTGGGCGGTTATCAACTTGTGATTTGTTCACTCCATACATTATATGTTAACCGAAAATTATTGCCAAAGGAAATTCAACCACCGATATGGAAACAGATTGGCTTGCTGTTATGTGCTGGTTTCTATTCAATTTTCGGCACAATTACAGTTTATCAAAAGGTAATAACACCTTTTATTTTGCCGATTTTTCAGTAATGGCAACTTGTTTAAAAAACAGTTTGACCATATAAGGGCCATGAATTACGTTACCAACCACCATTGAAAAGGGAGACATGTTATGAAAAACAAGCGTAACCTTTTGTATTTCGTAATGATATGTCTCCTCTCGATTCTCATAGCTTGTGGGCAGCAGCGCGATCCACTTGAGGGAATGGCTCTTGTCCCCGCAGGAGAATTCCGAATGGGAAGTATTGATGCGGAGGCAGATGGGGATGAACAACCCTTGCACCACGTGTATGTTGATGCGTTTTACATTGATAAACACGAGGTGACGGTAGGCGAATATAGGCAATTCATTAAAAAAAGCGGGCATACTGCCCCTGATTGGGATAAAGTCGCAATATATTCACCTACTGACGAACATCCAATAGTCTTCGTTACATGGTACAGTGCGATGGCTTACGCCGAATGGGCGGGCAAACGATTGCCGACTGAGGCGGAGTGGGAAAAGGCAGCACGAGGCGGTTTAGTAGGTAAAAAGTATCCGTGGGGAGATGCCACTCCTGACGGAACACAGGCTAATTTGAGCGGGACAGAAGATGGCTATAAATTCAATGCGCCTGTCGGGAGTTTTTCAACAAACGGCTACGGTCTGTTCGATATGGCAGGCAATGCACAAGAATGGTGTCTTGATGCATATCAGGTCACTTTTTACGAAAATTCTCCTAAAGATAATCCAATAGCGGGCGAAGTTTATATGACTGACGGAACTCTTTCCACGAATATTATGAATTCACGCGTCTTGCGGGGAGGTTCTTACTCATCTACCTCCAATCAAAGTGGACGGGTCGCTGAAAGGTCTGGCAGTGAATTCGCGGCTATTGCGACAAACCTTACTGGATTCCGCTGTGTGATACCGATAAATCCGGACGCAGAAAAAGTTGAACCTAAACCAATAAAGTTTGTTTCTGTGAATCCACCAAGTGGTACAACAATACAGTCGGACGCAATACTCTCCATTACATTTGATGGTCCACCGGGTGATATAAAAGTAAACCATGGTCGTATTACGTCTTCTGCGAATAATACTGTTGCGATTACTGGCCCCTTCAGATCAAAGGATCTCAGCTTAAAAATAGATTGGATGACAGGGACACACACATTAACTTATACTGTCAAAGGACCTGAAGGAGCAATTGCGGAACTCCAACCAGAAGATATGATTCTTATTCCTGCAGGCGAATTTCAGATGGGTAGTAACGATACTGAAGCAGATAACAGCGAGCAACCGATGCATCCTGTCTATGTTGATGCGTTTTACATTGATAAACACGAGGTGACTATTGGACAGTATCGCAGGTTTATTCGCGAAACGGGGCATCATCCACTTGATTGGGATAATGTTTTTACATATTCACCTACCGATGATCACCCTGTTGTCGGTGTAAGTTGGCACGATGCGATGGCTTATGCGGCGTGGGTAGGCAAGCGGTTGCCGACTGAAGCGGAATGGGAAAAAGCAGCACGGGGCGGAAAATTGGTTGGGAAAAAGTACACATGGGGAAACATAGTTCCGAATTCCGAGAGGTGTAATTTCGGTGGGACAGCAGACGGTTATGAATACACAGCACCTGTCGGTAGTTTTCCAGCAAATGGCTACGGTTTGCACGATATGACTGGAAATGTGTGGGAGTGGTGCCTTGATGAATTTCAGAGTAACGCATATACGAATCCACCACGTAAAAATCCGGTTGTTGGTGAAAGTATAGCATATCTGATAAGTAATTCTATGGACATTAAAACGGAACGGGTGTTGCGTGGTGGTTCTTGGTTTAGTACTTCACATGACGTGCGAGTTGCTACACGTTTCAAAGGCTCTCCATCTTTTCGAGGCAGCTTTGTCGGATTCCGTTGTGTGAAGGATGTAGAACAGTAGAATAGATGTCTACACAATGAGACTACAAACAATCCTCTTTTCAACATTAATATTTATCTGATATTTCTCATAATGGTCTCGAACTAATAATAATCAACAAAAACAAGGTATAACACCATGAAAATGCGTTTTTGCTGCGCAGATTTTTCTTGACTTTTAGTGCATGAGAAGCCATCCTAATAAAAAAACTAT
>JAJDWA010000025.1 GCA_022825825.1 Candidatus Poribacteria bacterium | reverse complement strand
ATAGTTTTTTTATTAGGATGGCTTCTCATGCACTAAAAGTCAAGAAAAATCTGCGCAGCAAAAACGCATTTTCATGGTGTTATACCTTGTTTTTGTTGATTATTATTAGTTCGAGACCATTATGAGAAATATCAGATAAATTAATCTTCATTTAGTTTGTGCATATTCGTCCGCAAACTGACAGTTTGCTCTACAATATTTCACCAATAACAGACTGTTCTCTATTAAAAATGGTTGATAATGCGATTAAGATTGGTGTGCCGTGACAGTGCTTGAAAGCTGCAGGCAGTATCAGCAAATCGCGTATCTATATTTTCATAAAGGTTCTAAAAATATGAATGTAGTTCCAAAAGAATTTATCCGCGTTATGCCAGATGTAATGCGAGACTTTATCAGTGAAGCTTTTCAAAAAGCAGGGACCTCAGAGGAAAACGCCGCGCACATAGCTCACCTACTTGTTCTCACTGATCTGCGCGGTGTGTTTAGTCATGGTACACGCCAAACACCGGGATATGTGGGAATGATGCTTGATGGCAAAGTAAATCCACGTCCAAACGTGCGCTGCATTGATGAATCCCCGACGACAGCCGTCTATGACGGGGATGGTGGTATGGGACATTTCGCCTCATATCATGCGGCAAAGGCAGCGGTCAAAAAAGCCAAAGAGATGGGAATAGGTGCTGCAACAAGTCGGAATCACTTTCACTTCGGGAGTGCTGGCAAGTATTCACGCCTCGCGCTTGAAGTGGACTGCGCCGGGTTTGCGGTCTCTTGCCACCGTTTTCGACACAGCCCCGGCGGTATGATTGCGACTGCAACTGGTGCTTCGCCGATGAGTTTTGCGATTCCAGCAGGCGAGCAGCCGCCCATAGTCGTCGATATGGCAACTGGCATTGATGCCCGGCTACCGTTGGAACAGGCGTTTGAACACTGCCCCGCTGCGTTCTTCAAGATGTTGGGGTTGAGTCATGTGAGTCATGCACTCGGTGGGTTTATGGCAGGCATCTGGCTATTTGATAAACCGCCGGACCCGCCAACAATTTGGGAAGGCGCTAATCAGGGTGCTTTTATTGCAGCGTTTGACATTTCCCGATTCCGACCAATTGACGAGTATAAAGCGGAGATAGATCAACATATCCATGATGCACGACAGATGCAACCGGCACCAGGTTATGACCGATCGGACCTGCCTGGTGGTTTAGAATGGGAACGTGAACGGGAATGGGCTGAAATTGGCATTCCAATTGGCACAGAACATCAACAACAGTTGAAAGGTGTTGCTGAGCGAGTTGGCATTTCTCTCCCATTTTAAATGTTGACTTTTTTATTGATGCTGCTTATAGTGGATTATGAAAACAGATACACACTTTTGCGTATCCGTGTTGGGTAGAGCGAAACGAAACCTATAAGCGTCAATTTAAGGAGATAATAACGTTTAAAACGCCTCACTCGGTAGGTGCGGTTTTCTAACCAATTCAGAATACTAAACGCGTATTCTGACATACCCATAAGCGTCAATTTTAGCGTCACCCAGGCCGGTAGGTGCGGTTTCCTAACCGCACCGGATCCTAAGTTTTAGTAGGCGCGTTTTGGAAACGCGCCGTGTTCTCAAGCTCAAATTGACTCCGGCGCGTTTAGAAAACGCGCCTACCAGGGGGCGGATGTCTTAAATTGACGCATAAGGGTAGAACGAAGCGAAACCCAACGGACGGGATTTATCAAACTTACGTTGCAATAGAAAATTTTCAGATCAAATCCAACGAAACCTAAAGGAGGTTTACTATGTTTTCAACGAAATATTATCGGTCAATCAGGTTTTTAACCAAGCACAATCTATACTGTGTCGCGTTGGTGTTGGGCATTACCTTTGTCTGTGGTGGCATCACTGGCTGCGGTAACGGAGACGGTCCTGTCACCCCTACCGAGACGGAAACGGGGCAGGTTACAGAAACGGTGCAGGTCGTCACGCGCTACGACGGTGACAACATCTACTTCGAACTGGACGGTACTTTCTACGAAGGACGTGTCGTCGAGGGTGTCTCCGCCGATGAAGTGCTGGTGAGCGTATCTGACGGCAGCGATATGATTATCAATGTCAACGACATCGGTGGCACGGTGATCGCCGACCATCCCGATCTGGAGACCAAGGTCGTGCTGATGGGTGATCGGGACAAGGGCGAGAGAACGCTTTCAGGTCAAATCGTAAGTGTCTACGACGACGGTGTGCACAAGATCAGGATTCACTCTGTCTTTGACTTAGAGGGCAATAAGAAGAAATTAGATGTTTCCCGTATCCGTTTCGTGCATGAAGATGCTGACTTTGAAGACGGCGGCGGGTATCTCACACTCAAAGAGTTTTCAGAGTGGCTTGAAAACTAGTAACCCACCCACCACAGCCGCCATCGCTTGGTGCAGTTGTGCCTTCAGCTGTTGGGGAGCAGTCACCTCGCCTTTCCATCTGCCTGTCGGGGCGGGGAATCATGGCGAATACCACACGCGTATTCGCCCAATGGTATTCGTAGCGTTGATTTGGACCTACAATATATTATGACAATTTGTCAATTAGAAATGGTATTACTCAGGGTTATTTAGTTTTAATATTTTTCCGTTATTGAGATTTACTCAAAGTTAATACCCCAGGCCGGTAGGTGCGGTTTCCTAACCGCACCGCATCAGACAGGGAAAGTCAATAGAAGGTTTTTGATCCAAAATCGGCAGAATACGCGTTTGGTATTCTGCATTGGTTAGGAAACCGCACCTACCGGCCTGGGTATAGAGCAGGTGTTAAAAATTTGTCCGAAAAACCGAAAACTAAATAACCCTGGGTATTACTCTAATTTATTGATAGGAAAAACAATGGACTCAAGGACAACACACGAAAAACGGAAGTTTAGATTGACTCCTGAAGAAAAATCATCTTGGGACGACAATGGATACTTTATCCGACTTAACGTTTTCACTCAAAAAGAAAATGATGTGCTACGCCAAGTTGCAGATGACATTGCCATCGGCAAACGCCCTTTCCCCGCTAAAAATATTAACCAGAACGCGTTAGTTAGAGACGGAAAAGCTGAAGCATCCGGTGTCAACGCGATGCACTGTATCCATCATATAAACAAATATTCACCTGAATTCCTTGCACGCACACGTGATCCACGTCTAACAGACCCCGTCGTTGACTTAATAGGTCCAAATATACTGGGACTTAACAATCTGTATATCTGGAAACCGCCAACAATCGGTTTAGGTTTCCCCTGGCATCAGGATAGATGGTATTTTAATCGGAACTATAAGACCGAAAAGACAGTCGGAACGTGGACTGCTTTTGATGCCGCAGACATAGATAATGGATGTCTGTACGTTATCCCCGGTAGCCACAAAAATGAAGTGCATGAGCATGTTGCGCTTGAAGGTTCACAACAGAATGAGTTTAAACAGGTCCTTGGTGCAAGAGATGAAGATGGTGTCGCTGTTGAAGTGCAACCAGGAAGTGTGATTTTCTTCAACAACGGACTTTTACACAAAAGCACGGATAACCACAGTGACCGCTTTCGTAGATGTAACGTTGCACATTATATCAGTGCAGATTCAGAACGAGTTCCAAATAAGAATATAAAGAATGTTCACCCAGTCATGTGGGTTCGGGGTGGGACATACTCACAAAAGATGGAACCGGTCCATCGTGACGTTTTGCCTATCCCAGAAGAAAAGGAGAATAAATGAGTACAGACACATCACTACCGGAACGGGAATTTGCCTTAACACCTGAAGAACAATCAGCGTGGGAGGAAAACGGATACATTGTCCGTTACGACGTTTTCACGGAAAAAGAAAACGATGTGCTACGTCAAATCGCTGATGACATTGTTGAAGGTAAACGCCCTTTCCCCGCCGATAATATTAACCAAAACGCATTAGTCAGAGACGGAAAAGTTGAAGAATCTGGCATACACGCGATGCACAAAATCCATCATGTAAGTTTTTATATTCCTGAATTCCTTGCCCGCGTACGGGATCCACGCCTAACAGATCCGATTGTAGACCTACTCGGCCCAAATCTGCTGAGTCAAGGCAACTTGTATATCTGGAAAGCGCCAAAAATCGGTTTAGGCTTTCCATGGCATCAAGATAAATGGTATTTTAATTGGCAGTATAAAACTGAAATGACAGTCGGAACGTGGACTGCGATTGATGCAGCAGACAAAGAGAACGGGTGTCTATACGTTATCCCGGGGAGCCACAAGTACGGTATTCTTGAGCATGAGGACATGGAAGGACCACAACAGAACGAGTTTAAGATAGCACGCGATGCAAAGGACGAAGATGGTGTTGCCGTAGAATTACCACCTGGATCAGTCGTATGGTTCAACAACCAACTTCTCCATAAAAGTACAGATAACCACAGTCTGCGCTTTAGACGTTGTAATGTTGTGCATTATATTAGTGGGGATGCAGAACGTGTACCGAAAAAGGACGTAAAGAATGTCCGTCCTGTGATGTGGGTTCGGGGTGGGACATACTCAGAAAAAATGGAACCTGTAGATTTTGACGTTTTACCCATCCCAAAATCTGATTGAAAATGAAGATAAAAGATTCAGGCACTACTACCAGGAAATAGTGTTTGCTCAGTGTAAATCGCACTCGGTAACACTTCACATCTCGAACATTATATACTCAATCCCGCAATTCTGAATTTATAGTGAACTTTGAAAACAGTGATACGCATTTTCTGTCCGAGCGATCTCCGAATCGCGACCGAACATAAGGGTAGTCGGGAATCCAAATCAAGAAATCAACGGTATGAATCATGGCGAATGCCATACGCGCATTCGTCTTTAGGCATTCCCCGGGTATGAATGCGCTTGGCAGAATACGCATTTGGTATTCTGCATGATTCCCCGGAGTTCCCTCGGACAGATCAAAATGTCCAGTTAATTCTAAAGTTTACTATAATTACGATTTGTGCTAGTTACGAAATAGTTTTGTTGTTTTTCACAATTGTTCATATTCTGTAGGAGCGATCTCCGAATCGCGACCGAACATAAGAGTAGTCGGGAATCGGAGTTCCCTCCTACAGTTTAGGAATGTAGCGTTAATTCTAAAGTTTACTATAATTACTAAAGTTTGGACAATTTATGGCAGTTATCTCTTGAGTTATCAAGTCTTTTTCTATTTTTCTGTAAGTTTTCCATATCAGTGGAACCTCACGAAAAATGCTGCACTCCAGCGGAGTGCTATGTTTATAGAAAACATTATGGGCATATTCTCGCACTCCAGCGGAGTGCTATGCGTCAGTTCACTAACATACCGCT